>NZ_JBEOYE010000093.1:0-34127 GCF_040296945.1 Streptomyces sp. NPDC001941
CAGTTGCATAGGTCGGTGGAACTCCCCGAGCATGCCCGTTGATCATGCTGCCGCACTGAGGAACTCCAAGATCCCCGACAGAGTCAAGCTCAGCCCGGGAGCCCCAGCACCCGGAAAGCACCAAACGGGGCCGCGTCCAGCGCACTTGCGGAGCTAGCTCACGCATCTGCACCCTCTGACCAAGCCACTCCCATCGTCCACAGAAGCACAATCCAGGCAGCCAGCCTCAGCGCAGCTACTCCACGGCACATCCACTTCATCTGAGGGCAAGGCTCTGGAACTTGCGTGGCTTGACAGCTACGCCGAAGGCGCAGGACGACCAACCCGCGCACCTCCCGGCCCAAGGCACGCCGGCTCGACTCTTGCACCGAAGCGCCCACGGCCCACGTAGGAACCATCCCGTGGAGGCAGACCCGCTAAGAAGTCCTAACAGAAGCTGACGATGGTGTGACTATCGGGGCAGATGCTCGTTGCTCTGTTCGTGGGGAAGAGGAACTCGCGTCCGTGGATCGTGTCGGACGAACTGTGGTCGCTGATCGAACCGTTGTTGCCGCAGCCGGGCCCGAAGCTGGTCTCCGGGCGGCCTCGGGTTCCCGACCGGCAGGCTCTGTGCGGGATCCTGTTCGTCCTGCACACCGGTATCCAGTGGGAGTACCTGCCCCAAGAGCTCGGCTTCGGGTCCGGTATGACGTGCTGGCGGCGGCTGGCCGCCTGGAACGAGGCCAACGTGTGGGACCGCCTGCACGTTGTCCTGTTGCAGGAACTGCGGGCGGCGAAGCAGCTCGACTGGTCCCGGGCGGTGATCGACTCCAGCCACGTCAGGGCCGCCCGGCGAGGCCCAAAAGCGGACCCAGCCCGGTCGATCGCGCGCGTCCGGGCAGCAAGCATCATGTCCTCGTCGACGGGCAGGGCATCCCGCTCGCGGTGTCGCTGACCGGCGGAAACCGCAACGACGTCACGCAACTGCTGCCTCTCCTCGCCAAGGTCCCGTCCGTCGCGGGCCTGGTCGGGCGGCCACGGCGACGGCCGGACCTGGTGCTCGGCGACCGCGGCTACGACCACGACAAGTACCGCCGGCTCGTCTGGGCCCGGGGCATCAAACCGGTGATCGCCCGCCGCGGAGTTCCGCACGGCTCGGGACTCGGAGTGCACCGGTGGGTCGTCGAGCGCACCATCGCCTGGCTGCACGGCTTCCGGCGCCTACGCATCCGCTGGGAACGACGGGACGACATCCACGAAGCTTTCCTCGGCCTCGCCACCTGCCTCATCACCCACCGACACGTCCAACGCCTTTGTTAGGACCTCTAAGCGACCCTCCCTCCCCCTCCACCCCATACGACCACGAGGTGGACTCCACATCACTCTGCCCGCATGCCTGCCACCCTCGACAGCCGCCTCACTGTGCGGCGCGGCAACGCCGTCCAGCTCACCGTGGGCAGGCAGCGGCACCCAGCACTTTGCCCACACCCCATACCCCCAGCCCAACCCCCCGCAGATCTACACGCGAAATGAGCCCCAGGATGCCCAGAAACCACAGAGCAACCCTGCCCGCAGCGCAGGACACAGACCCGCCTCCGGGCCACAGCCCATACCTCGATCCGCCAGAGGGCCCGAACAGTGCCCTCGCGTGCACCTGCGGCGGCCTGCTCGTCCTCAAGCCGGACACCCAACCCGCCCAGAAGGCCGTCTTCGACCTCCACCTCAGGGAGGTGCAGCGCGACAACCCCCAGGACTAGAACCCGATCCGGCCAGCCCGAGCCCACACCCCCTAATGGTGCGCACCCGACCGGTGCATTACCAGGGGGCGTCAACAGGTAGGGCAGCGAGCGCCGCTCAGCCTGAACCTCGCCGTGGACTGGTAGCACCCGCAGCCTTCCGCCAGAGCCCCGCACCCTCGACATCGACGGCGCGGGGCTCAGGCGTGGCCTCGCCCCACAGCCCTGCGGCCGGCAGGCGGCGATGTGCGGCCCAACGCACCCCTACGCCAATTCCGGCGCCAACAGGCGCAGGCGTTCACGGCCGCAATGAGACGAGCAGTTGCGTGACTTGGCTGCGGCCGCCGCACCGTAGGCACAGCCGTCCGAGCTGAGCCACATGGCGCCCGCTCACGGCACCCCGGCCCGCGCGCCCGCGCCCGGGGAATGCCCCTTGAGGAGCTGAGAACTGATGGCGAAGACCCCAACCGGATTCTCCACCACCGAGACGTCGGCCCGCGTCGGCCGCCTGATCCGCCAAACGGGCGCTGTTACCCGTGCACTCTGGCAGGGCTGCCCAGAAGAAGGGCTCCCGCCTGTACGCAAGCTGCAGTGGGCGAGCTGGCTCGGCCGGGTACGCATCTCCGGCGAGGACACGGACCCCTGCGCGGTACAAGCCGGAACCATGACGGTCACCGACTGGCGCACCGCCTACACGGCCCACGGAGGCAAGGTCCCCGTCGTGAACGAGTACTACGGGCTCCCTGACGACCTCCACGACCCCGACGACGATGGCGCGTGGGACCGCGCGGTGGACTCCATCGCACATCTCCCCGTCGTGCTGCTCAGCGGGTTGTTCCACGGTATGGAGGACGGACTCGCCCGAGCCGAGACACAGCGCGAGGGTGGTACCGACAGCTGGGACCTCATCGAAGCGTACGCTCGGCTCGGGCTGGTGCCCCCAGCGAACATCCTGAACCCGCCGCACCTGCCGAGCCAGGATCGCACCGAACAACTGACCTCCTACTTGATCGCGGCATACCTGTATGGGGCGCGCCGTCATGCGACGGCGCAACTGCGCAGCGATGTCCACATGGCACGCAGACTCCTGTCCCTGCCGTCCTCCCCGTCAGCCCCCCACACCCCGACACCCCGTCACGCCAGCCCGGGGGAGTGACCGTGTCCAACCAGTCCGAGCGTGACGCCCTGGGCGAACTGCTGTACCGCGAGTTCCGCGCCTACACCGCAGCGCTGGACGAGCACGGCGAGGACTGGGCGCAGGCCTGGCCTTCACACACGTGGCCGCCGCTCACGCTGTTGGCCGCTCTGCAAGGCCGGTTCGCCGTAGCCCGGGAGGCCGCCGCAGCCATCGGCGTCAAGCCCAGCGACGCCGCCATCGCCGAGGAACACCGGGTGCGCCAGGAGTACCTGGCGCTCTTCCCAGACGGGCCACCGGCCCTCTCCGGCTGATCCGAAGCTCCTCGACGCCCCGCCAGCCCCGGTCCGCCTCTCCCGACGGCAGACCGGGGCTGCGCGTCCGCCACCATCCCGCGTTACACGCACCCTCACGGCAGTTGCGCCGCTTAACGCCGCTCTGCGTACGGTCTGGACGCCCACACGGCCACAGTGCGTCGCCCCTGGACGTGGATCCATGGAGGCCCGGGCCGGCAGAGCAAGCCGCCTGGGGCCTCAGCGCCGTAGGTGCCCACTCCCGCCCCTGGCGTCAGGCCTTCGTTTTCGCGGCCTGTTCCCCTCGGTGAGGCCCGACCACCTATTGCCCAGATGATCGCCAACAAGAACGCGCTCCGCCTTACGCCATCAGGAGTGCGAAGCAGGTTTCAGGAGAACTGAGCATGGAAATCAGCGAGCTCACACCCGCGGCTGTGGAGGCACTCCAGCATCGTGAGTCCACCGGCAAGGCCGTCACCACTGTCACGGTCGAACCGACCAGGGACGACTCCGGCTGGATCAGTTACGAGGGCACCGCCCTGGTCACCCACCACGACGGCGAGACCCAGACCCTCAACATCCGCGACACCGCGCTCTCCGTCGCCCTGGAGCAGCACGCGAACGACGAAGCGGAGCTCGGGTCCGTGCCGACCGTGGTCATCCCGGTCCCGCTCCCCGAGGTCGCCCCGAACAACCGGGTCCACTGTGAGGAGCATCCCGGAGTACACACCGAAACCGTCGCGTGCCGGTGGCCGCACAACGTCCACGCCGAAGGCGACTGGCCGCAGGTGGGCCACCCCTACCGCGTCACCGACTAACCAACCCACCCCAATCCAACAGACTGCATGCCATCAAGGAGAAGCCGCAATGACCATTCCCGGATACCCGAAGCGGGCCGCGCGCTGCAAGCACGGCGACCACACATTGCGTCAGGACGCTCCCGACACGGGTTGGGTCGACGCGTTCGGCAGTCGGGAGTGCCCGGACGCACCCAACCCGGACGACGGCCCGATGCCGCCTCACGAACCCGGCTCCGCCATCCTCTCGCCGCCTGCGTGGCCCGAGGCCGTGGTGCCGCGCACCGATCTTGAACCGCCCGCCCTGCCCTACATGCCCGGTTGATCTCAGCGGCGACGGTCCTCCATCGCCCCCGTTGGTTGTCTATGCCGCCGGCACGACCTCAGCGCGCAACCAATCCCGAATCTATGCCTGGCTCATCCGACCCGACTTCGGGCGGCCGACTGCCTGGGCACAACAGACCGCCCAACAAGTAGGAGGCACCGCGTGATCCCCGGCCAACCTTGATGAGGCAGGCACGGACGAGCTGCACACCGCAATGGACGTGGCCATTCGCGAACTGCCCGAGGAACATCCCGTGCGCGTGCTCTGGGAGCGCCTGGACGAGATCCTCACGGCTGGCGGCCCTGAGTGCCTCCCCGCCCCGTGGGACGAGTACAGCGAACCGGAACACACGGCGTGCGACACCAAAGTCGGGCACCTGACCGCAGAGGTCAGCCGTCTCCGCTCCGCTGTCACCAATGGCGTTGGCGCTGCCATCCGCAGTGTCCATCAGCGCGGCCACGAGGTTGCCCTGCCGCTCGAACTCCTAGAGTTCCTCACCGGGGACGCCGAGACCGCCGCCGTGGGCGACCCCGAGGCACTCCCGCGGGATAGCTTCGAGGTCGTCAATTCAGCGCTCAGCGACAACTGCCAGGTGGCCGAAGAGCTTCGGTGCACGAAGTGCGGCGCCATCACTACCCAGGCTGGACACGACGGGCGGGGATGGACGTTGGCCCGCCTCGATCTCATGGCCGAGCGCCACCGGTGCTTGCCTCGGGTCGGCGACGCGGACGACTCCGCCGACTCCACGCTGGATCAGATCCAGGACTGCACGTGCGTGGAGTTCTGTGACGAGGACCCGAAGACGGCTTGCGGTCTCTCTGGCCGTCGGCACGTGCACCCGGCCAGCCAGGGCGCAGGATTCGGGCCGTGCCCCGTCCACCCCGATGCCCTCGGTGACGTCTGATCGGCAGCCGTCAACAGCCGTCAACCCGTACGTGAGGCCATATGATTCGGGGACTCGCGTGCGGGTTCCCGTGGCCTGGCGTCCAGGATTCCTGGAACCCGCGCGCCTTTTCGTGCGGGGGACGCAAGAGCACCAACGCTCATTCGGTACCCGCGGGTGAGATGTACTGCGGCAGCTACCACGCAGCCCTGCGTCGCGCGGCCGATGCCCTCGCTGCCCAGGACAGTACCGCTACCGTTCTGGTCCTCTCCGCTCGCCACGGTCTCGTAGCCCTGGACGAGGTCATCGCGCCCTACGACCTCCGAATGGGCGACGAAGGCTCGGTGACCGGCGAGAAACTCCGCCGGCAAGCCTCCGACCTCGGTGTACTGCACTCCGATGTCACTGTCCTGGGCCCCCGTAAGTATGTTGAGGCCGCTCGTGGAGTGTGGCCGAGGCTGACCGACGTACTTGCGGGGGCACAGGGAATCGGCGAACAGCTCGCCAAGCTCGCTGACATCTACACCCCCGGCCGCCGCTCCCCACTGCCCAGATCCGGCTCCTGTCCAGCCGGCGGCGCGAGCACCGTAATCACCGTCGAGGAGATGGAACGGAGGGCGCACGCGCGCCAGAACAGGGAGGAGAGCCGCGCATCTCTCCGTAGGGCGCGCTACGCCACCTACTCACGTCTCGTCATCACGCACACCGACCGCGCATATGGCACCCTCACATTCCCCGGCGACGGTACCAAGAACGCCGCCCGGGCCGGAGCTGCCAGCCGCTTCGCCAGCCTCTACCACACACGGGCACACAGGCGCTCGGACGACGCCTGCACCATGGACGTAGACGGCACACCCCGGCACGTCGCACACTTCCTGTCCGCACTTCCTCGGCTACTGGAAAAGACCGAGAGCCGAGCCTCCGAAGCAGCCCGCCTGTATAGCCGATGGGAACGCCACTCCGCAGCCCACTGTCACCTGGCCGACGTCGCGCACGTCCAACGCCGCTCCCTCGCGCGGGACTTCCGTGCCGCAGCCTTCCAGGTGGTCGTCGACGTCCTCCTCGACCGTCCAGACGGCATCCCCGAAGTCCTTGATGGCCTCCCCCCTTGGCATCAGGTCTACCCCCTGGCCGCAGGCATCGCTCGCTACTACTGGTTCGACCCCGCCGCCCTCGCCGACCCTGACGAAACCGCGCGCATCCTCGCGGCAGCGGATCGCCGCCACATCTCGCAATGGCCCACCGTGCTCGCGTGATCGGTAGACCGGTCACCAGACCGACCCAGGAGATCGACAATGACCTCACGGCTGATTGACCAGCGCCCGATCCACTACACCGTGTCCGGGCAGCCGCCGATCGTACGACACTGCCGCACCTGGGCACTGGCCGACGGCACAACCCTGACCCTGGTCACCGAGTTCCCCGCCGACCAGGGCATGAGCATCACCAACGCAGCCGAGGCAGTACGGGAAACGCTGGAAGAGCAATGGGGAACCAACTGCCGCATCGTCGAGCACTACCCATGGCCGGACGGCGAGCACTACGACGAGCAGTTCCGCACCCCCACCAACGGCATCCAGTGGCGCCGTCTCAACCCCATCACCCTACGGGCTGAACTCGGGTCTGCACTGGACGACACCCGGCCCGACAACCCCCAGCACACCGCGTGAAGCTGAGACCGGCCAACCCCATGCAGACGGGCACGGACATGGCAAACACTGCGATGGCCGACGCCGCGAGCGCACGGCCGGACACACGGCCGGTGCCGATGGAACCAGACACTCCTCGATCGGCGCCGCGGTGGCGGTGACCCGGACTGTCTGCCACTCCGTGAATTGCGCGACACGAGAAGCTGGCAGCGAGGAGAGCCGACCGCCCCACGCCACCACCAGCCGTTTCGGAACTGTCGTCCGTCTCGACGCCGCGTGTCCTCCGCGTCGCGACATCGACGCCGTTCACGCGAACCACCCGCAGGCTGCCGCCCAACTCCGCAGCCACAGACAGGCCATCGCTGCGGCTTGACCCGGTTGCCTCGCTCTCGTCCACGATCTGCGTCCCACGACCGGACAAAGGAGCTCCTCATGCCCACCGCCGCGGCAACGGTCGGCGACGCCGCCGCATCCGAATGGAAGATCGCCCTGGGCGAGAGCATCGACCGCGCCGAACTGCACCGACGCTGTGGCGGACGCATCCACCCCCGCGTCAGCCCTGCACGCCGCACCCGCAATGTCTTCCTGTTCACGACACCCGCCCAGCCCACCGGGCTCTTCGACGGCTTCACCGGCGAGCACGTGCACTTCACCGGCGAGGGAAGACAGACGGGAACCGACCAGGTTCTGACCCAGGGGAACAAGTGCATCCTGCATCACCACGCCGAAGGCCGCACCCTGCGCCTCTTCCACCAGCGGCCGGACACCACGAAGGTGACCTACCTCGGACAGCTTCACCTGGACAGTGACCGGCCCTTCGTCTGGGCCGACGCGCCCAGCGACCCCCGCAGACCACTCGAAATCGCACGCCGCCTCGTCTTCCGCCTTCGTCCCGTGCTCAGCCCCCCGCCCGGCTTCCTGCCCACCACGACCCCTGCAAGCTGGACCCCCCGCGTCAGCACGGACTCCAAGCCGGCGCTCTTCCCCAATCCCAGCTCGACTCAGCGAGCTGCCGCAAGCCTTCTGGCCTCCTACAACCGCTACCTGCGGGCCACGCTCGGCATCAACCTCGTGCACTACTGGGTCCGTCCGGCAGGGACCCTGATCGAAATCTCCAGCCACTACGACCCCGCCCGCAAAGAGCTCCTCGCCGTACGCCACACCTTGGCGCGCGCCGCCATCTGGGCCGCCCTTGGCGAGCTCCAGGACGCTTCGCGCTTCATGGGGCACCAGCCCGCGCGAGCGATCATCCTGCCGTCCGAGCCTGACCAGGACCTGGCCGCGCTACTGCACCAGTCGGATGTCGCAGTCATCTGGCCGATCGATCGTGGCGGCTTCGCCCGAACCCAGCGTTCAAACTGCGATACGCGCTCCTAGCCCAGCTGTACAGACCAGCGCGTTCGTGCCCGGCTCGGACTGGACAGGGTCCGCCCCAGCCCCCCACGGGCGCAGGCGGTCCTGCCCCGGCTACCGCCCACAGCGCCAGGGACAGCAGCCGACGCCCGATGGGGAGTTGCGGGACTTGACGGGCCCACGCAAGGGTGAGCGCGCTGGCCTACCCGCCGCGCCGCGAGGCACACATCCCCTGGTCAGCGGGGACCGGACCAGCACGTTGCGTAGCCCGCCCCACCGTCAACTCGCCGTCGACGCCCGAGCCCCCGAGGCCTGCAATCCGGTAGTGGCGAAGGGCTCGGGCGCTGGCATGGCACCGAGACAGCACCGTGGCCTACGGCCGGACCGTCTCACCGACTGCCTCCTCCAGCGCACGCCACCCATCCGAACTCCCTGGAATCGTGGAGTGCCTCAACATGGCCACCGACTGGCTGCTCACGCAGAACGAACGAATGAAGAAGCAAGGCATCTTCAACTGGACACTGCCCGCCTGGGTAGTGCAGGTCACGGATACCGCCCCGGACGGAACCACCACCGTGCGCAGGGTCAACGTCTGCCCTTCGGCCGGGGTGTGCGCCAAGCACTGCTACGCGCTCGGCTCCGACTCCGGATACATCCGCTTCCCGGCTGCCCGCGCCCGCCACCTGCGCAACCTCCGCATGGTGCTGGACACCCCGCTCCTGTGGAAGGAGAGGATGGCCGCCGAGCTGCGTCATCCTCGCTATCAGCGCAACTTCGAAAGCGGCAAAATGGGCCATATTAGAATCCATGACGCCGGAGAGTTCTACGACGACTTCTACGCCCTCATGTGGATGGAGATCATGAGAGGCGCACCCGAGGGCCTGACCTTCTACGCGTACACCAAGGAAGTCAGCCGGTTCCGGCGCCTGGTCGAACCAAACCCGCCCGCCAACTTCAAGTACGTCTTCTCCCGAGGCGGCAAGGAAGACGCGCTCATCGACCCCACCCGCGACAGGGACGCAGACGTGTTCCCCACCCTGGAGGACCTGCAAGCAGCTGGCTACTCCTCACAGGCCGCCTCGGACCTCCTGGCCGTCTACGGCCCGCCCCGCGTCGGGATGACCGTCAACCGCCACCGCAAAGGCATGACCGCGTCCTTCGGAGAGCTGCAGCAGCGGCAAGACATCGAAGCCGCCCGTCGGCGCGCACGCCAGCAGACCAAGGCCAGTTCCTCCAGCTGAACGAGAAGCCCCAAGGCCCGCTCCACGCCGTCAACCCGGCCAGGAGCGGGCTCACTCACCGCACGCCAGTGAGCGAGGAGCAGACACGTCGACAGGCTCACCGCACGGGCGGTCAGAGCCGGCGGTAGCGGGGATGCCACAGTCCGAAGGCCCTGCGCTTTTGCCACATGAGCGCCGACCCGGTACAGCCCAGAGCCGCCAGGACCACACGGCCGCCGGAGCCCACACCCGCGCGGCCCGATTCCCGTCTTCGTACTCGCCGTGCGCTTCCCTTCGTCGCCGTCCAGCTCGTGAGCGTCGAGCTGCTCGCCGCCCCGCACACCACCGCCCGGCCGAAGGCCACCGATTCGCCCGAGTGCAGCAATCGCGACAAGCAGAAGGGAGGTTGCCTGGCTTGGTGTGTCAGCACCGACAGTGCCGTCATCGCCCGGCCAAACACTGGCCGCGCCCTCCCATCCATGACACGGAAGGAAAATGCCGTGATGACGGCCCACTTCGGCGGCCACACCTCAGTGCACTTCTTCACCGGCGGCTGCGGTGACCTTCGTGGCTTCACCGACGCCGGATTCCTCCCCCGCTATGCGGCAAACCACAACCTGCAAAGTGCGGCAACAGCTCGCATCAACTGGCCCGGCCTCTTCGTGAACTCGGCCGATGTGCAGACCATCGACATGCGCCGCGTACCCGCAGCCCATGTACTGGTCGCCGCGCCGATCTGCACGGAGGCATCTCCGGCAGGAGGCAAGGCCGCCCCGCGCAAAGCCGTGGAACTGGACGACAACGGCCGCCCAAAACCAGGTCCCGACTGGCCTCAGACCCGCATCACCATGTGGGAACCCGTCCGCTACGCCGAGGTCCACCGGCCCATGGCCTACGTCGGCGAGAACGTCGCCCAATTCGGCACCTCCCCATTGTTCAAGGCATGGCTGACCGTCTGGGAAGCCCTCCGCTACACCCCGGTCATTGCGTCGGTGAACGCCGCCCATCTCAAGGTCGACGGAATTCCACCGCTGCCGCAGTCACGGAACCGCGTGGTGTGGTGCTTCCTTCGCAACGACATCGTCGAGACCAACGGACTGCCCGACCTCCGGCCGACCTGCGACGCCATGTGCCCCACGTGCGGCCCGGTCGAGGGGCTTCAGCGTTGGAAGAAGAACCCTGAATTCCCCGTCGGCGAGTACGGCCGCGAGAGGCGGCAGTACTACTACGTGTGCCCCAATGCGCGCTGTGGAGCCCATGTCGAGCCCCTCACACGCGGCATCGGCGAGGTCATCGATCCCGCCGTACGTGGCTGGAGGTTCGGCGACGGCTACTACGACCACTTCACGAGCAGCCGCGTCCCTTACGCCGAGGCCACCCGAAACCGGGTCGCCATCGGCCTGGAGAAGTACCGCGGCAAGCCGTTCATCGTCACCCTGCGCAACCACTGCGACGCCAGCTCGCTCGATGAGCCGATCGGCACCCTCACCGCCCAAGGCGGCGGCCACCACTACCTCGTACGCCCCACCGCCGACCTGAGCATCGACGCGTGCGAGTACCGGCCGCTCACCAACCGCGAGAAGGCAAGGGCCCAGGGCTTCCCCGACCACCACGTCTTCGCCGGGGAGGAAGACGACCAGCGACTCCAGGTCGGCAACGCCGTCCCCGTCAACGTCGCGGCCTGGCTCGCCCGGCGCGTCAAGGCCGTCTTGCCCCGCTGACTCACGCGCCGCGCACAGCTCCCGTACCGCGACGCCCCCGCGCCCACGGCCCGGGGGCGTCGCGGTACGGGCCTGCTGATCCCCGTCCGGCCACCGCCACTGCGCAGCCAGCCCCCGGTGAACCCCCGCCCTCCCTTGGTTGCGGCGCTAACCCCATGGGACCGCACCGTGTGGTCAGCCGAAACGCCCCGCACCAACCGCCCTGGTGCCCGAAGGCCGCCGGCGGGCGCGCCGCTTCGTGCCCCCGATGCACCTACCGCGCGGCCCGGCCGTCCGGCCGACCCGACCGGGTACGTCGGGGGGCTCCTTGAGGAAGGCGGGTTGACGTTCTGACGTGTGACGGCTCCCGGGACATGGCCGTCTGGCCCTACAGCGACGCTGTTGCCGACCCGGTGTGGCATGACCTGCTGCCAGCTGGGCCAGGCGCCTCGCGTGTGATGCCCCCATCTCAAGAAGCACTTCGCCCATCCCACCGGCCCGTCACCGAGCGCACGGCGCCACCAGGCCTCATCAGCTGCGGAGTTGGTGCCGAGTGGGGATGGCCAGGATGCCGTGATGCGCGCGCTCCACGCGTCCTGACCGTCCCCCGTCCACCCTGCGGCCGAGCTGTCCCGGGTGCCCGCGTTCCTGCGCGCAGGTCCGGGGCAGCAGATGATGCCGTCGCGTCGCCGCCGCGGCCCCAGGCGCCACGAATCCGCGTCAGAGCTGCACGCTATGCGCCCAGTACGTTCGGCCGAATGACGGTTTGCGTGGGTTGGTGACCGTTCTGCCTATCTGGCTGTGTTCATGTCACGAGGGTCGGTTGGTTCCTGGTGACGTCGTGACCAGCACTCAGGGAACTCCCCATGACCAAGGAGATGGACGCAGCCCTACGGGTGGAACTACTTGACCTCTTCGGCGGGCCGGGCGGCTGGGACCTTGCCGCGCAACGGCTGGGCCTTCAAGTCACCGGAATCGAGCAGGACCATGCAGCCTGCGAGTCGAGGCGAGCCGCAGGGCTGGGCACCGTCGAGGGCGACGTGCGCATCTACGACCCTGCCGATTTCCCCACCGCCACAGATCTGATCGGGTCCCCGCCATGTCAGCCGTACTCGATCGGCGGCAAGGGAGCCGGGCGCCGAGCACTGGACACCGTGCTGGACTTCGCGGAGCAGCTGGCCGCGCGCCGGAACATCCGCTCAGGACTGGCAACGCTGGACGATGAGCGGACCGGCCTTGTCCTGGAACCCCTTCGCTGGACGCTGGAGGCCCTGGACGACGGGCGCCCGTACCGGACAGTGATGCTGGAACAGGTTCCCACCGTGCTGCCGGTGTGGGAAGCAATGGCCCAGATCCTGCGGGCCGAGGGCTACACGGTGGCCACGGGCCGGATGAACGCCGAAGAGTACGGCGTTCCGCAGACCCGGACCCGCGCGGTGCTGGTAGCCCGCCGCAACGGTGAAGGGCAAGCCGCTCTACCCGCCGCGACGCACCGCCGCTACTCGCGCACGACCGGCCAGGAGGGCGGCAATCCAGACCTGCTGCCGTGGGTGTCGATGGCGCAAGCACTGGGCTGGGGGATGACACACCGGCCCGCGCTGACCGTCGCGGTCGGCACGGCGGCCGGAGGACCGGACCCGTCCTGTGTCGGAGGCTCCGGCAGCCGCGCCACCCTTTACGGAGAGCGGGACGCGGGACGCTGGATCGCCGATACCCGGCTGGCAGACGCCGATGACCTTCCCGCCTACCGCGGCGGCCGCAAGGACATGATCCGGGTGTCCGTCGCCGATGCCGCCGCGCTCCAGACATTTCCGCCGGGACACCCCTTCCAGGGCACCCGCACCAAGCAATACGAGCAGATCGGCAACGCGATGCCACCGGCATGGGCCGAGGCCGTCATCCGGCGCGCGATGTCCCGCGAACTGACCGCCCTCACAGGCACCCAAGCTGCCTGACCCAGCTCCGTCCGACCCCCGGCCCCAGGCCCTCGCCCCGCGCGGACCGGGGGCCGCCGCTGTGCCACCGCCTCCTTGCCCGCAACTTGAGGCCAGGGCTCGACATCTCACTGAACTCCACGCCCGAAGCGCCCTGCTGCTCGATCTGTCCGCCACGCTGTTCTCGTCGCAGGCTGCCCGCTGGCTTGCGGCACTAATCCGAGAGGCAGCAGGCTTGCTCCCGCCAGCGCCGCCCACAGGAACGCCATCCCGAAACTCAGGGACCTGCGGACACCGGCCGCCGGACCGCCCCAATCCCCGTACTCCCGGGGTAGGTGAGCCGGACACCCTAGTGCCCCTCTTCGTCTCCCGCTCCCTTCCCTCCATGGGCGGGGGCTTGTCATCTGAAGCCGAAAGGAATCGCTCTCCGTGCGCACCTACGCGATTGCTCAGCACACTGGATCTGAGCCGGGCCAGTGCGACGCCGCCGCTGTCCGTACGGTCAACGGCAACCGCGCGTACGTAGTCCTGGACGCCCTCGGCCGCCTGGGCACGACCCAACAGTGGGCCCCGGGCGCGGCCCGGCACATCGCAGGTGCCGCCGCCCGGCGAGGTGATGCCGGGGCCGGCCTGCGTTACGTCTACAACCTCTACCGGGAGGACGCCGCTTGCTTCGGCAGTGAGCACCGGGCCGCGGTGCTGGTCGCGGTTAAGGCTCCCGGCGAGTTGTTGACGGTGGCGTGGTGCGGGGATGTGCGCGCATACCTGATCGAGCACGGGACTGCGGTGCGTCTGAGTGAGGATCACAACAAGCGGCGCGTCTACCCTGCCAACGACACCTATCCATACAGCGGCAGCCGGAACCAGATCACCTCCTTCCTTGGATCCGATGCCACCGACGAGGACCGGCACGGCCGGTACGGGCATCCTGCGGTCGAGTCCGCCTCCCGGAAGATCACCGGCCCGTGCCGTCTGCTCCTGGCTTCTGATGGTGCGTACGTTCTATAGCGGCAAAGCTGTTGTAGTAGTCGTGTGCTTGTTGCTGAAGAGAGCGATGTGGTGGCCAGTCCCGTTGGCTGGCATGTGTATCGGTACGACTTAGAGCGTCCAGCGCAGGACCTCCCGGAGCAGTTATCTCCGTACGCGCCAGATCTGCGTACGTGGGTGGAGAGGCTTGGTGGGCGTCATGGGGAGAGGTTCCTTCTCGGCCCCACAGGGATGCCCGACCTCCGGGTGAACGCGTTCTTCTCGTCTCCTGCCATGCGGAATCGGTCGGACCTGACGAACCGGGACTACGCGTACTCCCTGGCTCTGTGGCTGAACTTCCTGCTGGTGCTGGGCCGCGGCTGGTGGGACGCGACCGAGGACGATGCGGCAGAGTTCCAGTTCTGGCGGCTGACCGACCCGGGGAACGAGAAGCGGGTTCAGAAGTCGTCCTTCGCGAAGGACGTCGCCGGCTGCAAGAAGTTCTATCGCTGGGCGGGCAAGCGCTATCAGGTTGTCGATCCCTTCGATGACCTGGAGTACAGCCGAGGCAAGCGAACGAAGAACGTGAAGTGGCTCGACCCTGCGGCGATCCGACGGTGGCGCGACCTGGGGGTGCGGGGGCGGGGGCTGGACGGCCGGCTGGACCGTCGCTGGCGGGGCCGCAATGATCAGAGGGACGCCGCGTTCGTGGACGGGCTCTACGGCACAGGTCTGCGGCTGTCGTCCTGGGCGAGCGTGGTTCTGCCCGAGCTGCCCCGCATGGCTCAGGGCCGTGGGTACTTCACCTGCTCCTTGGCCGACGAGTGCGCCAAGAAGGGATCCGGTTACACCTACTGGATGCCCAGAACGGCGGCGGCCGGGGTGAACGCCTATCGCGAAGGAGCTCGGGCCCGGTCGGTCAGACGGGCTCAGGAGGCTGGTCTCTACGAGACGGTCCGCGGGATGAGGGTGGTCCGATTGCCCCGCCGAGGAGGCGGGGTCGAGATCCCCGACGAGGCGGGCGGCATGGTCCGACACGAGTGGAATGACGTTCCGCCCGAGGTCAGGAAGCGGTTGTTCGTCGAGACGCAGTCGGGCCTGGAGCCGCTGTCGTTGTGGTTGAACGAGGACGGTCTGCCGCGCGACGGGCATGGCTGGCACCACACCTTCGAGGCGGCCAACACGCGCATCGAGAGCCTCGGGCTGGAGGGTTTCACCTGCACCCCGCACATGCTCCGTCATTCCTTCGCGCTGAAGTGGTTCTCGGTCGGCAAGCTTCTCTGGAGCCAGCAGCTGGGCCATCTGACGGAGGAGGAGACCCAGGACTTCCGCGATCAGTTCGGCGATCACTGGCACCTGGTGCAGACGATGCTCGGCCACACCAGGGTCGAGACGACCAGGGAGGTCTATCTCGAGCCCTTCAGGAACCTCCAGGTCGAGCTGCTGCTGGCTCACGCAGAGGGTTTCCCGGTGGCCCGTTTCATGGCCGACGCATTCGCGAGCCATCCCTGCGTCCGCACGGATCCACTGGCGGTGGCACGGTGAGCCCCCGCGGACGCCGGGCCAGCTTGCCCGCGAAGCGGGACAAGACCGTCCACGGGCTGATGGACGGCCTCGTCGTCCGGTGCTTCGCCGAGGACGGCACCGAATCGCGCGACTACCGGTTCGACGTTCTCCACGTGGCCCCGGAACTTCAGCAGGGCCTTGCGGAGGCATTCGCCCGGCGCACGGCCCCCGGAGCCGGCCTGACGTCGCTGGAGTCGACGGACAAGGCCCATCGGACGGCAGTGCTCTTCAGCCGCTACCTGGCTACGTTGGCCTGGCCGCCGAGGCAGATCACCCACCTCGTTCCCGAGCACCTGGACGGATTCCTCGACAGCCGCAAGGACCGGACCCTTGGAGCCGGCGAGGAACTGGCCGACCTCAAGCGTCTGCTCAAGCACGCTGAAAATCTCGACGAGGCAGTGGTCGCGAAGCTGAGCCAGAGCCACCCCCGGCGGATGAGGGGGGCGAAGCCGAAGAAGAGCTACAGCCGGCAGGAGTTCAAGCGCATTGCCGATGCTGCTCGCACTGACCTTCGCGCCGCGGCTGCCCGGATCCGGAAGAACCGTGAGACGTTGCAGCGCTTCAGGGAGGGCGAGCTGCCGCCCGACAAGGACCGCCGCCTGGAGCTGCTGGATTGGGTCGACAGATTCGGTGACGTGCCTCGCAGACCTTGCACCACTGGTGTTCATGCGGGACGGGACATCGCACGGGCCTGGGTCTTTAAGCGGGGCTCCGTGGACGACATGGTCTGCCAGCTGCATCTGTCCGGCATGGAGGTCACGGCTGGGATGATCTTGCTGACTGCGATGACTGGCGAGAACAAGAGCGTGATCCTCAAGACTCCGGCCGTCCACCACCGGGCAGACGGCTACTCCGGCCGGACGTCGACCGCGATCGTGGGGACCGTGAAGCCCCGCCGGGGCAGACGAGCCCACATGAACCTCGCGCTGAGCGATCTTCCGGACTGGATCAGCATTCCCTCCGAGCCGGAACACCTCTCGGCTCGCGACGAGCTGCACACTCCGTTCGGGCTCTACGTGCTCCTGCATGAACTGGCCTCCCGGTCGCGGGCACTGGCGGGCAGCGACCGGCTGTTGATCGGTTGGAGCGGCAGCGGCGGCAAGGGGGCTGGCCGGGGGCTGCGACAGCAGTTGCCGGAAGCCTGGATGCAGCGCTGGACCGCTAGACATGGCCTGACCTCGGACAAGAGCGACGAGGAAGGTCACCCGGTTCCGTTGGTGGTCACCCTGGAGCTGTTGCGGCTCACCTACCTTGAGTTCCACCAGAAGCCGATGGCTCACACCGAGAAGACGCTGGCCACCGACTACCTCGCCCGAAATCGAGGCAATCTCACCGAATACCGCAAGGTCGTGGCGGCGGCTTTGACCGAGGAAGTCGACAAGGCCAGAGTCCGCGGAGTAATGGCCGTCCTCACGCGGGCTGACCTGGAACGCGCGGAGACCGACGCGGCGGACGTCGCAGCGAAATACGGCATCGACGCGGCGGTCCTCAAACGAATGATCGCGGGCGAGCTGGACACCGTCATGAACGCCTGCATCGATCACCGGGGCAGCCCGCACGCTCCGGCCGGGGAGCCCTGCCGGGCGTCGTTCATGCTCTGTCTCGGCTGTCCTTGCGCTCGCGCGCTGCCCCGTCACCTGCCTGTTCAGGCCCTGGTCCACGACCGGCTGGCCGACAGGCGAGCCGAGATGACCCCACTGGAGTGGACCCGGCGGTTCGCGCTGGCTCACACCCAGCTTGGCGACTTGTTGTCCCGTCACGACGAGGTGGACCTCGAGGACGCCCGGGCCAACGTCACCGACACCGACCGCGCCGTGGTGACGCGGTTCCTCAACAGAGAGCTTGACGTTCGATGAGCCTTACCTCCATGCAGGCCGTCGACCTCGACGCGATCCCCCGAAGGAACCCAGTGGCCCGGCCCCGACACGTTGGTGCTGTTGAACCGGGACTTGAGGCCAGATGCAGACCTGGGGGGGTTATCGCGGTTCTGCGACGACCGCTGGGACGTCGATCCCGCCATCTTCGAAGATCACCTCAGCGGGAAGAGCATGAACCTCGCCTTGGTCCCGGCGCCGCTGCGTCAGCACGCGAAGCACTACTTCTGGCAGCTGCTGAACCACGCCAGTCCCGGGACCATGCGTCGGGCGAACGGCGACCGGCCGGCCATCGCCACGATCGTGTCGGCTTTCAGCCCTTTCAAAGCCTTCCTGGTCTGGCTCCATCGCCGCGGGGTCGTGTCCTTCGCCGAGATCACGCCGCAGCTGCTGGACGCCTACCTGATCGATCTCGGTGAGCAGACCGTCAGCATGGACCGCAAGTACCAGAGGCTGAGCGAAGTCCGACGCCTGTGGTCGGTCCGCGAGATTCTTCCCGCACGCATGCAGATGCCGGCCATCCCGCCCTGGGGCGGGGAGGACTCCCGAGATCTTCTGGGTCAAATCCGCGCTGATCGTGACAACCGAACTCCCCGCATCGGTGAGCGGACCATGCAGCACCTGCTGATCTGGGCGGTCCGGTTCATCGAGGACTTCGCCCCGGACATCTTGGCCTCACACGCCGACTACCTCGAACTACACAGCCAGGACTTCGCGCACCGAGATCAGGCAGCGACGATCGAACCATTGCCGAATGGCGAGGTCACCCGACGGATGACCGCATACCTGGACCGTCTTCGCGACCAGGGCGAGAAGCTCCCGGGCAAGGCTGCCGAGGACGGCAACGTGGTGATCGACTGGCGGCACATCGCACGGACTCTGTCCTGCGCGGAATCCTTCCGGAAGAACACGAGCGGCCGGATGGTGATGGAGTCCGGCATCCCCGTCGCTGACGGGGCCTACCTAAGCCCGCCGATCACCGGCCGCCTCGATGGCCGGCCTTGGCGCCAGAGCCGCATCACCTACCACGAGGCTCCGAAGCTCGCCCGGATGCTGAGCACGGCCTGCTTCATCGCTGTCGCCTATCTCAGTGGCGCCCGGCCGGGGGAAGTACTGAACCTGCACCGAGGCTGCGTCGAATACGACAAGGAGGGCGACCTGTGGTTGATGAGGGGGCTCTACTTCAAGAATGCCGTCGACTCGGACGGCAACAAGTTGCCCGCAGGAGCCCTCCGCCGTGACCCCCTGGGTCGTCGTCGAGATCGTGGGCAAGGCCATCGACGTGCTCGAAAGACTCCATCCACACCCGCTGCTGTTTCCGAACAGGATCGAGCCTCACCGCATTCGCTCCGGCATCACCAAACGCCATGGTGACGCTCGCACCGACCAGTCCATCGCCCGTGACCTGGAAGCGCTCGTCGACTGGATCAACGACGAGTGCCGCCGCCAGGGCCGCACTGACCCAATTCCTTCAGATGACACCGGGCGGCGTCTGTCGGCCTCCCGGTTCCGCAGGACCCTGGCCTGGTTCATCAGACGTCGCCCCCGGGGGCTGGTGGCCGCCTCGATTCAGTACGGACACGTCCACACCCGGCTTCTCCAAGGCTACGCGGGCTCCTACGAATCCGGATTCCCCGACGAGTACGCATTCGAGGACTGGCTCTATCGCCTCGAGATCCTCTCCGAGGACGCTCTGGCTCTTGAGGACGGCGAACACGTCAGCGGACCCGCCGCGGACGCCTATCGCCATCGCGTTCACGCAGCCAACCGGCAGTTCGCTGGTCACGTCCTCACAAGTGACCGTCAGGCCCGCGACCTGCTGGGCAACCCGCTCCTCCAGATCCACCACGGCGAAGGCATGACCTGCGTCCTCGACCCCGCACAGGCCGCATGCCGCCTCCGCGGGACCACCGACGACCCGCTGGTCACCCCGGACATCGACGACTGCCGGCCCCAGTGCCGCAACATCGCGCGCACCGACCGCGACATCGAGCACGTGCGCCAGCACTACCACGACCTGGTCGAGATCACGGACGACCCGCTGGCGCCACCTATCCGGCATGAACGAGAGCGACGCGAGCTGGAGCGGCTGCGGCGCATCGTCACCACACACGAGACCGAAGGCAACGATCAGTGACCACCACCCGGACCAGCGAAGACGATCCAGTTCGCGCCGGGATCCTTGCCGCGATGGATCGGCTCCTCGCCGGCACCCCCTTGCGTTCCACCGGACGTCTCAGCGTCTCCCAGCTGGCGATCGAGGCTGGCATCAAGCGCTGGCACCTCACCCACCAGCACCTCGACCTCAAGGAACTCTTCCAAGCCCGCGTGAAAGCCCAGGGCAGTACCCCCGAGGCGTTCAGCAAGCAGCTCAGCGAGCACGAGAAGCTCAAGAAGAAGTACGACGATCTTCGCCAGCATGCCGCTGATCTCGAAGAACGCCTACGTGTCTATGCCACCGCGGTCAACCTTCTGGCGCTGGAGAACGACGCTCTCGCTGGCCGAGATGCCGGTGCTCAAGTGATCACCTTGCCCCGGACATAGGACGCACCCCGATCTGTCAGTACTCCAGGGCACACTGACGGTCTCGGGGCGGCACCCGGCCGTTCCGGTGAAACAAGGGGAGGCCAAGCCGATGCAGAGTGCAGCGGAGAAGGCTCAAGTGGGGGCGGAGGCTGAAGCGGCAGCACAGGCAGCGCTCGTTGCTGCAGGCTGGGAAGTGGTCAACCTCAATGAGTTGGCGAAGAACTTCCGATTTGCTGACCTTCTCGCGAAGCAGGGCTCCACGCGGCTCTTTGTCCAGGTCAAGGGCACGACTACCCAGGAGGGAAAGTTCGGAGCCCTGCCCGAGCGCGCGCAGGGCCTAGATGGATTTGCTGAGTGCCTCGATGCCATCGCTCTCTATGCGCTTGTCCATTTGACGTCGGACGGACCAGTCATCCGCTTCGGTCACGCTCAGCAAGTCGCGGCACTTGCAGCCAAGAGGATCGCTGCCTACCACGGCACACTCCGCTACCACCTCTACATCACAGACTTCACCTATGAGGCTGGGGACCTTGCTGAGTTCGTTGAGTGACTGATGGCCCAGGGCAACAGCGGTGCTATGAGCTGTTGCCTCTGAAGGGCACCACTATGGGCACTTGGCCTGCCCATCTTCACTCCGACGCCAGAGGGCAAACAACAGGCAAAAGAGGCGAGATAATGTACGAGCCTCACGAGGATAAGGAGCGCTGCATGGCCGCCCTGTGTGGGGGCGAGGACCTGGGCCTCACGGTGCGGGATCTGGTGAACGGGGCGGTGGAGACAGCCGTCAGGACCAGCCGCGCTCTGGATCCGAACCGGGTCTACGCCGACAACGCGACTGCGCTCCTGGCCGATCTGGCCCCTTGACCGGCTCCCGTGGCCGACGCCCCACCCCTTGCCATGTGTCGAGGGGTGGGGCGTTGGTGTCTCCCAGGCTTGTCGTTGCGTGCGTGGGCGTTGCTGTCCCTTCGCCTGCGCGGGTAGGGGGCGGAGCGTTGCGTGGGTTGGTGGTCTGCGGGTCAGTGTGCGGGCACCGAGAACGTCCCTCCCGCTCCACTCCTGGCCGCTGAGCCCGGGGGAGTGGTTGAGCGCGCCGTGCACCGGCCCGGCCGGACGTGTTCTCGCACCCCGTTCCCTGCTCTGGAGGTGCCATGCCCGCGCTTGCCCACCCGCACACCACACCCGCCTGTCCGCCGTCCGCCGTCCCCACTCCTGCTGCCGTCCCGGCCGCGTCCGCCGTGCAGGCCGGGTGCGGGGGTCCGACTGTGCCTGCTGTCGCGCCCACGTCTGCGAGCCCGGCCGGGCCTGCTGCCCAGCAGGCCGCTGTCCTGGCTGGGCCGGCGACCATGCCGATGGCGATGGCCGCCGAGACCCCCACCGTTACCCCGGCCGGGAGTGTCGTGGCGGGGTGTTACGGCGGGCCGCGCATCGCGGCCGCCGACTTTTTCACCCACGCTCGTTCCGGTCGTGGCTTGAGTGAGTTGCCGTCCTTCGCGGACGGTGACAGTGTCTGCTGCCCGCAGGGCACCGAGTGGATGCGCTATGAGGGCCGGTGGATCGTGCCGGGCCAGGCGCCGGGTCTGGCGCTCGGCGATGACACGGTCCGCGGCTGGTGGCGTGCCCGTCACCAGGCGGACAGCAAGTTCGCCCTGGTCCACCGGCTCACCCCCGATGAGATCCACCTGATCGGCCACGGCGGCTACGTCAGTTCCCACAGCGTCTGTGACACCGTAGTCAAGGCCCCGGTTTCCGGCCGGTGGCTGCGCCAGCTGGCCTGGCACACGGCCCGTACTCGCACCTCCACACTGAGCGTGCATGTGGAGCTGCCGACCGGCATCGTCACCCTCCATTCCCGAGGGTACGGCGACGTCTTCTTCCACCCCGCCCACGCTTTCGCCCCAGCCCGCACCACCTTCTGGCCTTCGAGGCAGACCCTCTTGCCCACTGCCCGCACCTGACCTGTTCTGACGCCCGCCCCGCATCGGGGCGGGCCGTTCAGCGCTGTGCAGGGTGAGCTGACGCCAGCGCTACGCACACCTCGCCCATCGCCCCGACACCAATCAAGTGTGGCCGGCGCAGACGAAGGGTTCACTCGTCAGACCCCGCTGCTGTTGTGCCGTGCCGGTGGTGGTTGGCGAGGCCCCTCGGGCATGGAGGGGTTGCGCCTGTTGCCCATTGTGCAAGCACCGTGATGGCAAACCTCCGGCTCTGGGAGAGGCCCAACGCCCAAGAGCAGAGCTGAACATCCCGCCACCTACGACACTGTGAGTGATCTTCTTGAACTTCCTTCTGGCTTCCGGCTCCACCCTGAGCAGCGTCAAGGCTCTGCCGTGGTGGGTTCAGCTCCTCATCGGAGTGACCCTGCTGCTCGGCGGCGTGATCCTCGGAAAGATCAACGAACGTAAGGACGTCGACAGCGAGGCCGTCGAATTGGTCGCGTTTGTCATGAAGCTCGCCGCCGTCTTCCTCGTCGTGTACGCGCTCCTGTGACCCGCGCTGCCCGTACCTGACCCGCACCGCTACCCGATGGCCCGCTCCGCTTCCTTCCGGGAGCGGGCCTCCCTGCGGCGACGAACCTCTCCCCAACCCTGCTCCAGCGCAGCAATCCCGCATGACACCCTGCCCCGATGCACCGCCCCCGGGGGCGGCCCCCAGCCCGCTCCTACCTCGGGGGCCACGTGGCCGGGGGAGGGATGGGCATCACCGGCCCCTTGCTCGCTGCGGCGGGCGGCTCCGATGCATCGGACCGTCCCGGCAGGGCCCGTCTCACCACAGAAAGCACCGGCACATGTCCCGTCTTCCCTCGCGTCACTTCCTGCGGGAAGCCGCGCTGGACGCCGCACGGCGCGGCTGGCGTGTCTTCCCCCTCCAACCCGGGGGTACCGACCCGGCCATCCAAGACTGGCAGCACAGGGCAACCAGCGACCCAGAACGCATCATTCGCGCCTGGAAGTACGGCCCCTACAACGTCGCCCTGGCCCCCTGCACCTCCGGACTACTCGCCCTTGATCTCCTCGCAGCGCGCCCCGGGCAGAGCCCGCCACGCCACGCCCAGGGCCGCGGCGTCCACGACGGTGCCGACGTCCTCGCTGTACTCACCGAGCAGGCCCACGCCCGCTTCCCCGCGGACACCTACACCGTCACCCATCCCGATGGCGGCTTCTCTCTGATCTTCACCCACCCCGCCGGACCGTGCCCACAAGCCAGTCCCGCGGAAGCCACGGACAGTCTTCTGGGCTGGCACGTGTGCATCCGCTCCGCCAACTCCTACGTCCTGCTCGCTGGCAGCACTACCAGCAAGGGCAGTTACACCCTCGCCCACGCCGCTCCGCTCCCCGCACCGTGGCCCGGCTACCTCGCCGACCATCTCGCCGGCAGCCCCGTTTCCGCCCACTGCCACCAGAGCGGCCCGGCAGGCCAGCCCACCCTGCCCGGCCACAGCCCGTGAACGCCCGGCAGACGGCCTTTCGCGCGCACGGTCAGCACGTTCTCCTGCCGGATCCACCGACCCGGGACGCACACCGCACGAGCAACGGGGCAAGTCCGTGGACCAGCCGCCAATGGGCCCGCGCCAGGCGGGCACCAAGGCGCCGGGGGTGCCGCCCGCCTGCCCAAACGCCGGAGCGCGCCCGATGCAGGCGGCCACCACACGCTTCCGGGTCTGTTCGGCACGCCCGCCCAGTGCCCGTACGGGTTGTTGCGCGTGTAGCCCTCTGCAAGTCCACTGTCTATCCGGCGGCCCGGCCAGGTAGCGGTACTCCCGCCGCCTCTGGCCGGGCCGTGCCAGGCATCGTCCCGGCCCGTGCCGGTCCAGTCCTGGCAGGGCCCGTTCCCGATCAACTCGCTTCCCTGCTGGAGGACTCCATGAAGACGACACGCAGCGGCTACGTCCTGGCATTCGAGCACGTCCTGGACGACCTGCGGGCCACCGCGAGCCTGTGCAAAAACCCGGCACACCTCGCGTTCGTCACCACCGCGATCACCGCGTTCGAACAGGACGGCCCCGACGCTGACCCGGCCCTTCACGGCTGCCCCCGCGCCGACGCCCGCCGGATCTTCACCGAGGTCACCGAGGCATACATCACCCTCGACACCGCCATGCGTGTCCAGGCCAGCAACGGCAACCTCTTCCGGGACTTCCACCTGCCCTACACCCGCCACCGGGGCACCCAAGCCCGCCGAGCCGCGCACCAGGCCCGCCAGGCCCGCCGAGGGAGCACCGGCCTGGACCAGCTGCGCCGCCGACTGACCATCACCCCACCCTGACCGGAACGAGCTGCCGACCAGGTCCACACCCCACAGCCCCCGCCCCTCCTTCGGCATACCGCCCCGGGCCGGGGGCTGTTCCCTTCCTCGGGAGAGCAGTTGCGGGGCTTGGCCGCTGCCGGGTCAGAATGCCGCTCCCGGACCGGAAGGCCCCGCCAGCCCGCCGTCTGCCAGTCGTCTGCTAGATCTCGGTGACCCGGTACCCGTCCGCCTGCCGGGCATGCCCTTGCGCGCCGTCGGGCGTCTTGCTGTGTGCCGGGTCAGAGTACGGTCACCGGCCCGGAGACGGCGGTGAGCATTCCCTCGCCTCCGGGGCCGCTCCGCTTCCCAGACCTGCCCAGTTGCGGGGCTTGCCCTGCCGCCCGGCACAGTGCGGTCCGCCGCCACCAAGGGGCGGTGACCAGGACACCGTTACCGCCCAGCCTCTCGGCCACCCGGCTGATCCGGCTTCGCATGCCACGTGTTCGAAGGAGATTCCCCCGCATGTCCATATCCACCCGCACCACCTCTCCTGCCACCAATACCGCGGCTATGGCCCGTGAGGCCGCGACCGGCGAGGCAGGGCAACCGCGTACACCGCACAGGGAGCCCCGTTACCCGCACATCCCCGCCGAGGCGGGCAACGCCAACATTCGGGCCCTGCTCGGCCAGGGTGTCCACCCCGCCAGCCGACAGCCCCTGGCTGAGGCTCCCGGCGCGAACTGTGGGACTTGCGTTCTCGCCTATTCCGTCCAGCTCCCCAACCGTGATGGTGCCGCCGTGAGCGAGCGCCTGAAATGCTCCAAGGCGCCGATCAGCCGCCGAGGCCGCCAAGGCATCGACCTGCGCCCTGCCACCAGCAATCAGCCTGCTACCCCCGCGTGCACCTTGCACTGCACGTTCGCCGACTGGCCGTGCGACCCCGACGGCCGCTACAGCACCGGTGTCGGTCAGATTGGCGCAGGCCGGGACCACGCTGATGAGTGGGGCGTTTACGCCGTGTATCGGATCTTCGGTATCGACCCTGAACACCCGCGCGTGTGGGTCGAGCTCGAAGCCGAGATGACCCCGCAGACGACCTCCCTCAGTGGCTATACCGCCCGTGTACCCGAACCACGACGCTCCCGTCCGGACCAGGCATACCCGTTCCGCTTCTGGACCGACCTGGCCCGCCTGCGTGTCGCCCAGGTCACGCACCCCGCCAACCCCCACCAGTGCACGCACGAACTTGTCCGCGGTGGTCGCGTCCTGAACAGCACGATCGGCCACTGACCGCTTCCTTCCTGGGGCCCTACCGGGCCCCAGGCCCACTCGCTCCCGAGATAGGACGTCATGACCTCCCTGCACCCAGACTTCCTGCGCCTGGTCGCTCTGCTCGCCGAACACGACGAGACAGACGGCAACCTCCCGGCCGCAGACGGGACGATCGCCGGATACGACAACTTCGCCCTTCTTGGCGCAGCTGCCCACCGGGCCTTGCTGATGGCAGAGGGCCTCAGCACCCTGCACAAGACCCTCAACGCCCAGCAGGGCCACGAGTTCCTACAGCTCTTGTCCGCGATGTGGACGGACGGGTTTGCCATCGGCGCCCGCTCCCAGCAGGCAGTCGCCTGAACCGCGTTCGCCCCGACAACCGCCGACGGCCCACCCCACGGGGACGGGCCGTCGGCCTGCCCGTCCCGGCTCCGGAAAGCGACCCGTCACCATGCAGGCCACGCACCTCGACCTGCCCCTGCTTGCCCCGCTAGCCGACCGGCACAGCACCATGCGCTGCCCCCTCCAGCTCCGAAGAGACAGGGCTATATCTCACACGAGAACTCGGGCCTGGACAGTCCGCTCGCCGATCCGTGCGACGCCTTTACAACCGAGCTCGCACAGGCCCGTCCGCCGGTTCCGGCCGGCGAGGATGCAGGCCTTGCCGGCCAGCAACCTCCACCGCCCCCTGGGCCTTCGGACCTGGGGCACTGCCACCCCTACGACCACACAGGAGGCACACCAAGAACAGCGAACTCGACGTTTTCTGGAAAGCCATCGCTGTCCAGCTCCAGGAACTGCGCACGGCCCAGCGTGCTGATGACGTCCTTCGGATCTTGGCCAACAGCGAGGACCCCAACTGGGGCTTCTTTGCCGGTTCCGGCGGTGACGAAACGGTCGCCGCAGCCCTGCGCACCGCAGGCTGGGAAGAAATCTGGGCGGAGTCCTCGATCTACTACACGATGCGGGCCCCGGATGGCTCGATGATCACCTACATCGAGGGCGACATCCGTCGTGGTGACCGGGACGGCAACACATCCGGCCAGAAAGCCACCTGATCTCCCGGACATCCCCGCGCTGCCCAGCCCAGCAAGGCCCGCCCGCAGTCTTCCGCGGCGGGCCTTGCGGCGTTCACGTTCGTGGGCGCGCCGGGCGTCCCCGTACTGCCTCCAGCCAGGCGGCATCGGGCAAAGCACTGACCGCGACGGGGCCTGCGTCAGCCAGCTCAGGCCGGGCCGTCAAGCCCGCAGCTTCACCGGCGCACAACCCGGCAGCTGCCCCGTCCCGAGGAGCCCCGCCCTGAGCCGCGCCGGGGCGTGCGAGGGCGGTCCGCCCGCCTTGGCACGCCACAGCCGCCCCGAGAACGAGCCTAGCCGGTTGTATGTGGCTTGCGTGGCTTGCCCGTTTGCGTCGCATGGTTCCCGTTGTCTGCTTCGATCAGCCCCTAGGGAGATCTCATGGGATACGAGTTGTACTACGAGGGCCGTGTCTTCTTCGACCGACCGCTGACCTTGGAACACCTCCAGGGTGATGATCCCGCTAACCTGAGCCGGTTCTTCATCCCCCTGTACGGCCAGCCCGAGCCCGAGGGCACGTCGTCCGGCCGCTACCTCACTGGCTTCGAGGTTGACGAGGAGAGCTGTGTGTACGCCAGGTCGGGCCCCTGGAACGACGACTTCGAGGCGATCGAGGAGTTCGCACTCCGCCACAACCTCACCCTCACCGCAGACCTGCGCTGGCAGAACGACAGCTGCTCACCTGACCCCGATGAAGACCGTGGCTACGTCATCTTCGACGCCCAGGGCCAGCACCACTCGGTTTCCGACAGTAGCAACGCCAAGAACGTCGACACCCACCGTCAACGCACCTGCACCTGCTACGAACCCCTCACGCCGCGCGCCCCGTACCCGACGTCCCCCACCTTCGGCCAGCCTGGTACCGATGCCGCCACCCAGACTGCGCACGCCCTGTTCCACGCTGTCCTTCAGACCGCCCGCACCGTGGCGTGCGACCACCCCGACGACGCCGATCTCATGGCCCAGATCGAGGAGATGGACAGCCCCCGCGCCCTGGCCGCTCTGAACGCTGCCGCCTTGCCCTCGGACCTGATCGGTCCCATCGCTGACGCCCTGGCCCTCCTTGCCCCCCGCTCCTACGCCCCGCCCGCCACCGCCGCCGAGAGCCTGGGCCTCGTTCCGGCTCCGGCTCTGGGGGCTGAGGCCACGGGGCCGGTGGTCGGCCCCGTCACCGCCGTCAATGAGGGGAAGCTGACCGACTACGCCGTCCACTGCACGACCCACGGGCAGATCGTGTTCGCCGCGGAGGTGTACGTAGCGCGCGCCCTGCGCGAAGCACACATCACCCGCCACCACAACTGACCAGCCCTGCCTGCCCTTTCGGCCCCGCGCCCGAGACACTCATTACGGGCGCGGGGCGGTCCTCACTTCCGGCCCGGTGGCAGAGCGAAGCGGCCCCGGCCCGATGCCGCCTCACGGCGGCGTCTGCACCGCGCCGTATCGGGCGAAACCCGCCTGCGCGTCCTGGCGGAGTCGTGGTCCCGGTGTGCAGCTCTCCGTCCGTCTCTTCGAGGGATGGCTGGGTGTGGGCCGGTATGGCTCGTGGCCGGCCTGGCAGACGTGGTTGCGGCGCTTGCCCTCACCCCCACTACGCTCCGGCCACGGCCACGCCATCACCCCTCGCCCCAAGATGGGGCGGCATTCATACAGCCCAGGAGGCGCCGCGTGACGACACTCCCGCCCGCACCCCGCCCCTGCACGTCCTGCCCCTACAAGAGAGATACTCCCTCAGGTATCTGGTCGCCCGAGGAGTACGCAAAGCTCGCCCTCTACGACGGCCCCACGTGGTCCCAGCCCCCGCGCCTTTTCCAGTGTCATGTTCACGACCACGACGCCGACGGCGTCCGCGTCTGCGGCGGCTGGGCCGGATGCCACGACATGGCGGAGTCCCTCAGCCTCCGCCTTGCCGTGGAGTGCGGCCAGATCGGCCCGCACATCGCGCAGGCCATCCTTGACTACGAGTCCCCGGCACCGCTGTTCACCTCCGGCTCCGAAGCCGCCGCCCATGGCCTGCGTGACCTCCACACTCCCGGCCCCGCAGCCCGCCGCGCGATCAATAAGATCACCCGCACGCGTACCGACCTCACCTGAACCCCTACCGCGTTCCGCCCACCCGTCGTACGCTGCCGCGCCCGCTGAGCCGCTCGGCGCCCGGCCCATGGCCCCGCTTCCCAGCACCCGGCCCATCCGCCGTGTCCCGGTGTACCGGCCGTGGGAATGGCGACCCCCCTGCTCTCCAGGCCATCCCTAGCGTCTCGGCAGCCCGAGGGTCCCCGGCCCGTCCTCGCGCGCCCGGGCGGGGTGGTGGCGGCACAGCTGTTCGTGCCGTGCTGCCCCGGCACGGCGGTCCGTTCCGGGCGGGGTTGTTGCGGCGTGGCGTGTGGTCGTTCCGCGCCGCTGTTTTGCTTTCCGCCGGGTTGTTCTGTGCCTGGTGTGTTGTTCGGTGTTCGGTTGCGCGGCTTGGGTGGTCCTCCCGCATCTTTACACCACGCCCCGACCACCCCCAACACCCCTCAACACACCCTGATTTCCGAAGGACTTCACACTATGTCTGCTTCTACTGCCGTTCAGTTCCTGCGCAATGCTTGCAGCCGTGCGCAGATCACCACCCAGCTCTACGCCGACGGGGCCAGCCGGTGTGTGGCTATCAACGTCGGCGTCAACGGTCTGATCCTGATCAGTGGTGCCGCCGGGGGAGCTCGGGAGAACGAGATCGACTACCACCCGCGCGAGCACCAGGGCTGGGGAGCGGTCTACTACTCCGACTGCGTCCACGGCGACGACGTGCGTGACTTCTACCAGTCCACCGATCCGGACCTGGTCCAGGACACCTCCCGGCTTCTCGCGGCCGTCCAGAACATCATCGCCGGACACTGACAGCCCCACCCCCCACCCCCAGTCCCCACCCCCCTCCGCCGTTGTGGGAGGTGGCGGGGGCGGGTTGTCCCAGGAAGGAAGTTCCCGGGACAACCCGCGTACCGGTCCTGTCTGACGTGCCCCGTCCGTCCGCCCGTGCCCCGCCGCCGCACAGTGACTGCGCCCGCCCGCCCGCGCCGCGTCCACCGGGCCGTCCGCGGGCTGGCGTGGCTGGAGGGATCGGCGGCCCACCCCCGACCGACCCATCGCACCGCCGTACCGTGGCCTGTCCGCCCCGCGCCCTGGTCCCGCCCGGGGGCCGAGCGTCGTGCTTGGTCCGGCCGCACGTTGGCCGTGTGTACGTGTCGTGTCGCTGTCCTGCTGGTGGTGTTGCGGCGCTAGCCCCCGCCGCGCCCATGGTGGAGCCCGCCCCGCTTCACCCCACCCCAACAATGGAGTCCACCCCATGTTCACCATCCGTGCCGCCCGTGCCCGCATCACCCGCCGCCGACTCACCAGGCTCGGCCGCCGCAACCAGTGGCTGAAGGCCACCGTCTACGACTCCGACCCCTCCACGCCGGTAGCTGGCACCTACGGCCGCGGCTCCGCCCCCCTTCCCTTCCCCCTGGCCTCCCCTCACACCGCGCCCTACCTCACCCGCAGCCGCCCCGATGTCGACCGCACCCCGAGCAGCCCCTACCCCCGATACCTGACCCGCACCCCCCAGCGCTACCGACGCTAGACCTGCGTCCAAAGCCCCTACCATCCCAGCCCCTTGGTCTGTCGCCGGGCCGGGGGGCCGGGCCTGCTTCGGCCTGAGGGGCGCTTCGCAGTATTTCGCGAGGTGCACCCGCCTCGCCGGCACCCCTACCGGCACGGCGGGTGAGGTGTTCGGTACCGCGCCTGACGTGCCCCGCACCTCCTGAAAACCCCGCCCCGCCCCTGCCCCCCCCCGCCTGCCCTGCCCCGGCGAGCCCACCCACGGGCTGGCCGGGGCAGCGTGCTGACGGGCCCCCCGAACCCGTCTGTGCCAGGCTCTGGCCCGGCCCTGGCGGTCCCGTCATTGGTCCGGTTCGGGCTCTGGGCCGGGTTGCGGCGTGAGGGGGTTGGGGGTTGCGGGTGTAGCCGGCCGTCGGGCCAGTCTTTCGTCTACCGGTCCGGGGGAGCGGTGAGTCCCCCCGCCCCCTCGGGCCGCCACCACCCGCCCCGGCCTGCCCGCCCCTGCCCCGGCCTATCCCAGTGCAAGGAGACACCGTCCATGACCGAACTGATCTACCCCCGCCGTGCCGACGACATCGCTGCCCGCGCGCGGATGGCGCTTGCCGCCTACCGTGCTGTCCCGGCTCGCGCGGCCACCTGCGAACTGCACGCCTGTCTGGACGACATGTGGCACTACGGCTACTTCGCCCTCCGCAACGCCGGTACCGCCACCTGCCCGTGGCCTGAGATCAACCGGCATGTGTTCGACGCGATCAAGCTCTTCGCACCGTCCGCCACCGGCCAGCTGGGCGGGCCCGCGCGGGCGGCCCGGGCCGCCGCCGACGCCATCCACCGCTTCCACCAGGCCACCCCCACCCCTACCGCGGCGACTGCACCCGAACCCCTTTACACGCGCACCGAAGTCGAACGCGCCGCCGACTCCGCCTTCGACCGCCTGCGCCAGTACCTCCCGCTCGACCACCGTCACGACCGCGTTTTCGTCACTCAGGCGTTCCTGGCCTTCCTCGACAATCCCGACAGTCCCTACCCCTTCACCAGCCACGATCCCGACGAAGACGAAGACGAAGACGAAGACGACGCCGTGGGCGTGGGCGATGGGGCGGGGGAGAGCGGCAGCGTGGGAGAGAGCGAGGAGGGCGTCAGCAGTGAGGGCCCGCCTACTGCCCAGCCCTCCAAGGAGATTGCGCGTCCGGCGCCACGAAGAACTTCACGATGATGCTCACCTGTCCCGGCGAGTTCATCACGTGGGCTGGCCGGGGCAGTGTGCTGTCGGGCCCGTTCCTGTCCCGTGTTCCGCTCATACCCCCGTCCCGCGCCACCTTGTTCTTGCCGGACTCTGTCCCTGCCCCTGGTCCGCCCGGCTCTGTCCTGGCGCTGGCCCTGTCCCTGGGCGGGGGTTGGGGGTTGCGGGTGTTGCCGGCCGTCGGGCCAGTCTTTCGCTTACCGGCCCGGGCCAGCGGTGAACACCCTCCCGCCCCTCGGGCGGCCACACCACCGGAAGGCATCACCGATGACCACCACACCGCATCACCGGGACCGTCTGCCCCCAAGCACCGCGGACGGCATCATCTGCCAGAAGACAGGCCTGGACCTGCCCGCCCTCCTGGACTCCACCCACCCCCTGGCCCAGCCCTTGCGCCTGATCCGCAACCACCTGGTCCTCGCCGAACAGACCCTGAGGCACGTCAGCGACAGGACGGCCCAGAGCATCGCGGTACGCCGTGAACTCCTCGACGCGGGCCACCTGGCCATCAGCCCCGCCTGGACCCCTGCGGCAGGTGTCCTGGATCACCTCCTCGGCGAACGTGTCGGGACTATCAACGCGCTGAGCGCCCTCCTCGACTGCTGGACATGGGAGCCCGCCAACCCACCCGAGCCCGGCCCCAATCCCGATCCCGAGCCCGGCCCGGGGCCGCAGCAGGAGCCGGAGCGGGAGTTGACTGCCCAGGAGACCGGCGAGCGCGAGAACGCCCTTGGCTTCTGGCTCGGTCCCCGCACCGCCGACCCGGCCCCCTGAACCCGGTGCCACCCACAGCCCCCACCCCGCCCTGCCTTGGTCCTGACGCACTCTGGGAGACGACCACCGTGAACACCACCCCCGCCGCTGTCCCCGCCGCCGAACAGCTCCTCGACATGCCCGAGCCCACGATCGACCTTTCCACAGTCACCCCCTACACGGCGGGCATCGTGCGCCTTGCCGCAGCGAAGGGCCTGCACCCTGCCTGGGGACAGCCCCAAGGCCACACCCGCCGCATCATCCTTGACGCGCTCTGCCCGCACGGCACGTTCGGCACCCTCGTCATCGGCCGCACCAGCGGCAGGGTCCTGCGCGCCGAGCTCATCCACAACAACGACGCCAAGACACCCCGCCGTGCTCGGGGCACCAACAACGTACGGGCCCTGCTCACGGAGTTGGCCCCGTCCGCCTGCCGCCAGGGCTGCACCGCGCAGTCCTCGTCCGCCTGCCGTCCCTGACGCATCGTGGTGTGCCCGCCTACGGCCCGCTGTCCCCGTCCCCGGGGATGCGGGCCGTTGCCGCGCCCGCCCGCCCGCATGGCCCTGCCCGGCCCGTCCCCGTAGGTTCTGGGGACGGGCCGCCAGCGCGCCAGCGGCCCGGGGCACGCAGCCCGGCACCTTGGCCCGGACGAGTCCGCGCAGTCCTCGGCGGCCTGCCCTTCCTGACCCCCTCGCCTCGCCGTGCCGCGCCTACGGCCCGCTGTCCCCGTCCCCGTCCCCGGGGCAGCGGGCCGTTGCTGTGCCCGCCCGCCCGCCCGCCCGCCCGGCCCTGCCCGGGCCGGGTCTGGTGCGGGGGTTGCGCCGCTTGCCGGCCGTCGCCGCACGGTGAACCCACCAGCGGGCCGTACCGGCCCCGCCCCGCCCCCAGGCCCGGGCCCCCGGGCCGGGGGGTCTTCAGCCCCCGGGGCCCCTGCCCCCTGAGAAGCGGAGCGTCACCGTGACCAGCCCGAGCAGCCCGAGCAGCCCGACCCGTCCGACCCGTCCGACCAGTCTGACGGGCGCGGTCAGCGCGGCCAGCGCGACCGCCCCGACGGGCGCGACCGCCTCGACCCGCGTGACCGGTGTGGTGGGTGTCGATCCGGCTGTCCTGTGGCAGGACCTCGCCGACGCCCTGAACGCCCTGATCACCGCCGGGCACACCCCCGCGTTCCACAACCGCTACGGATCACGCAACCACTGGCAGCACCAGCCCTACCTCTCCACCCCCCTCCACTCAGACGCCCCCTGGGTCGTCTTCGACCTGGCCCGGCGTTCCTTCGTCGTCTCCACCCGGGCCGACACGCTCCGCGGCACACACGACCGGCGCCCCCGGCGCAGGACCCGCCGCTGACCCCCGGCCGCCCCGCCCCCGCTGTGCGCCCCGCCCGGGCCGTCCCGCCCGGGCCGCGCTGGCCGGGCCTTGCCCCTGACCCCCACCCCGAAAGAAGGCACCCCTATGTCCTCCCGCTATGAAGTCACAGTCACCCGCACCGACACCCCCCTCACCGTCCTAGGCCCCTCCGAACTCGCCTACACCCTCACCGACTTCACGCCCACCAGCGACTCCACCGTCCACGCCCTGGCCCTCGGCGACAGCAACGCCACGGCACTGGTCATCGTCGACGAGCCCAGGGCCCTGCGCGCCTTCGCGGGCGCTGTTGTCAACGAGCTCGACCGGTGCCTGCCCGGACCGTCGATCGACCCGACCGCCGGGGCCCGCGTCCGGGCCTTCCTCGACCTGTCCACCGCCCACCTCAGCCCCGCCACCCATGCATGGCTCGCCGCCCCGCAGCGCGACTGCATCTGGCCGACCGACAACGGCTGGTTCATGTGGGTCCCCACCCAGGACGAAGACCAGCACGGCCAGGAGACACAGGACGGGTCCGGCTGGCCCGACGACCTGCTGCTCCTGGCCCGCCTCGCCCGCGAGCACCACTGCTCCTACATCCTCCTGGACCGGGACGTAGCGGATGGCGAAGCCGCTGAGCTGGTCGGTCTGGTCGGCGCCTGAGCCGGCGACCAGGTGGGCGACGACCTTGTCCAGGCGG
>NZ_JBEOYE010000094.1:0-33971 GCF_040296945.1 Streptomyces sp. NPDC001941
AGTGCACGTACAGTGCGATCGGCGTGATGTCCTCCATGCCGGTGGTCGCCCAGTTCATGAGTTACATCCAGCCCGCGACGTACGCGCCGCGCTCGCCCAGGAACTCACCCCGCACGAAGCCGCCCGATGGGCGGTACGGGCAGGACTGCCCGTACCGGAGGAACGCCAGGCCGACCTGGCGGCCACCGCCGACCACATCCGGACCGTGGTCGCGACCCTGCGCGAGCTGGACCTCCGGGACACACCGCCCGCCGCCGTATACCGCGCCGTCCCCGGGGGCCGTCATGGAACCGTATGAGCTGACGGTCTCCGCCGCCGCCGAAGCCCTCCGCGCCCGGGACCTGTCACCGGTCGACCTGGTCGACTCGGTCCTCCTGCGGATCGAGCGCGTAGAGCCGCGGACGGGGGCCTACGTCGCGGTCGTGTCCGAGAGCGTCCGCCGGGAGGCGGAAGAGGCGGAGCGCGAGATCGCCGCGACGGGGCCCCGCGGCCCGCTCCACGGCATCCCGATGGCCCTGAAGGACGTCATCGACGCCGAAGGGCTGCCCACCTCGGCCAGTTCCAGGGTCAGGGACGGACACCGGGCCTCCGCGAACAGCACCGTCGCCGCACGCCTGTCGCGGGCCGGTGCGATTCTCCTGGGCAAGACCCACACGCACGAGTTCGCCTACGGCCTGACCACACCGCAGACGCACAACGCATGGGACGAGAGGCGCGTGGCGGGCGGCTCCAGCGGCGGATCGGCCGTCGCCGTCGCGACGGGAACGGCCGTGTTCGCCCTCGGCACCGACACCGGCGGCTCGATCCGCGTCCCCGCCGCACTCAACGGAGTCGTCGGCCTCAAGCCCACCTACGGCCTCGTCCCCCGCACCGGGGTCACCTCCCTGTCCTGGTCCCTGGACCACGTCGGACCCGTCACCCGCAGCGTCCAGGACGCCGCGCTCGTACTCGAAGCCCTCGCCGGTCCCGACCCCGGGGACCCCGCCAGCCTGCCCGTGGTCCCCGGCCGCTACGCGCCCGGCGCCGGGGAGGACCTGGTCGGCATGCGCGTCGGAGTGCCGCGCAACTACTACTTCGACCACGTCGCGCCGGACGTCGAGGAAGCCGTGCGCGACGGCATCGCCGCCCTGCGGGACCTGGGCGCCCAGATCGTCGACGTCGAGGTCCCCATGACCCGTCACGTCCAGGCGGTCCAATGGGGCCTGATGGTGCCCGAGGCGAGCGCCGCCCACGCGCAGACGCTCCGTACGACGCCCGAGCTCTACGGAAGTGACGTACGCGCCCTGTTGGAAGCGGGCGAACTGGTGCTGGCCGGCGACTACGTCCGGGCCCAGCGGGCGCGGACCCTCATGCGCGACCGCTGGCTGGAGCTCTTCACACACGTCGACATCATCGTGGCACCGTCCGTACCTGCCCCCGCGGCGACCGCCGGACAGGACGGCCTCCGGTGGCCGGACGGAAGCACAGAAGCCGTGTCCGACGCCTACGTCCGGCTGTCCGCACCGGCCAACATCACCGGATTCCCGGCACTGACCGTCCCGGCGGGGCTGGACAGGGAGGGCCTGCCGATCGGCATGCAGTTCATGGGCAGGCCGCTCGACGAGGCCGGTGTGCTGCGGGCCGGGGCCGCCTTCGAGCGGGTCACCCCGTTCGGTCTCGGGCGGATCGCCCCCGGCGCTGCCGCGTAGGCACGGCACGCCGTGTGCCACGGGCGGGCTCGGTGCGCCGACTGCCCACGCTGGAAGCACCATGGCCGCGTTAAGGTGTTTCGGTGAGACCCAAGGCCACGGCCCGCCCCGGCGGGCGCAGCGCGCGCGTGCAGCAGTCCGTCCACGACGCGGTACGACAGCTGCTGGAGGAGGTCGGCAGGGACGGTCTCACCGTCCCCCTCATCGCCACCCGTGCGGGCGTCACACCCTCCACCGTCTACCGCCGCTGGGGCGACCTGCAGGAACTCCTCTCCGACGTCGCCGTCGAGCACCTCCGCCCCGAGGGCCCGCCGACGGACCACGGCAGCCTGCGGGCCGACCTGGAGGCCTACGCCGAGCAATTCCTCGAGGAAATGGCGTCGGACTCGGGCCGGGCCTACATCCGCGACGCCCTCCTGGGAGATGCCGAGGGGCCCAACGCCGGCCAGTGCTCGGCCTACGCCGCTCACCAGATCGAGACCATCCTGGGCAGGGCAGCGGAGCGGGGCGAACGCACGCCGGACCTCGAGCAGGTCATGGACCGGGTCGTGGCCCCGATCATGTACAGGATCCTCTTCCGGCCGGATCTGCTTTCGGCCGACTACTCGCGCGCGCTGGTCAGCGGTGCGCTGCAGGACGCGACGGCGTGACGCGCTGTCGGCAGGGGGCGTGACGCACTGCCGGTAGGGGCGATGCCGCCGCTGAGGGTGCGGCGGCCTGCGAAGAGCGCCCGCTGGATCGTCCCGGTGCAGAAAGGGGCGAGCCTACTGGGAGGCTTCGCCTGCACCCGGAGGGCGCCCCTCACGCGCACCTCCACTCGCCCACTTGGTTCCGTGACCGGCCGTCCGCCAGGCCCGGGCACTGTCGCCGACACGCACCGCGCCCCGACCGTGCCCCACGCCCGCCGCCGGCCCCGGTCGCACGACCCCGGGTGCCTGCTTCGGCCGTTCCCGGGCACCTGGTCCGGCGAACGCCCAAGACGAAGGAGGACCGCGATGCCCGCCCGCCCCGCACCCAGGACCCGAACCGTGCCCCCGCCGCTGGGCGGACTCTCCGCCGTGGTCACCGGCGGCTCCCGCGGCCTGGGCCTGCTGCTGGCAGACGAACTCCTGCGCCGCGGCTGCGCCGTCACCGTGGCCGCGCGCGACGAGCCGGAGCTGAAACGCGCCGCCGATCTGCTGCGCCACCGCCGTCCCGGGGCCGCGGTGCGCACGGCCGTGTGCGACGTGCGCGAACGAGAGGCCGTGGTCCGGCTGTTCGACGAGGCGGCGACCGTGCACGGAGGCGTGGACGTGGTCATCGCCAGCGCCGGGATCATCCAGGTCGCCCCGGCCGAGGACGTCGGCGCGGCCGGATTCGAGGACGCGATGGACACCGTCTTCCACGGCGCCCTGCACACCGCCCTCGAAGCCCTCCCGCACCTGCGCCGCAGCCCGGCCGGCGGACGCCTCGCCCTCATCGGGTCCGTGGGCGGACTGCTCGCCGTGCCGCACCTGCTGCCCTACTCCTGCGCGAAGTCGGCGGTCGCGGCGCTCGCCGAGGGACTGTACGGGGAAGCCGCCCGCGACGGCGTCTCGGTGACCGCCGTCCACCCGGGCCTGATGCGCACCGGCTCCCACCTGCACGCCGTGTTCGGCGGGGACCGCCGCAAGGAGTTCGCCTGGTTCTCGGCCCTCGCCGGAACCCCGCTGGTGTCGATGGACGCGCGACGGGCCGCCGACCGCATCGTCACCGCCGTCCAGCGCCGCCGCGTCCGGATCGTACTGACCCCCGCGGCACGCGCGGCGGACAAGGTGCACGGCCTGGCGCCTGTCCTCACCGCCCGCCTCAGCCGGGCCGTCGGCACGCTGCTGCCCTCCGCCCAGGGCGAACCGGACCTGCGCACCGGGGCCGACGTCGAACCGACGCCGCCGCACGGCTGGGGCGAGAAGGTCCGCGCCCTGGGCAGCGCGCTGAACGACCGTGCGGCTCACGCGTACAACGAACGCCGCCGTCCCGCGCAGGGGTAGCGCCGACCTGCGGTAGACACCCCAAGCAGCAGGCGCCGGAAGCGGTGGCCTGCCACGGCGCCCCCGCACACCAGCGCATCACCAAGGTCCCCACCCAGTGTCCAGCGCGTCGCGGTCTGGCTGGCTCCGACATTTCACCAACCTCCACGACCCGGCGTGCCAGCGCGGCCACCCGGACCTGCGCCTGGTATCCATTCCTGGCCTGCCCCGCTGACCGCTGGCTGGGCGGTGCGCCGCTGGGAGGCGCTGTCACTACGGGCCCGCGCCTTCGCGGACACCGTCGCCCGGCACTCTGCCGCACTCGATGCCCAGGCCGCCCCTGAAGCCCCGGCACGCAGGCTCACCTGGCCGACCGTAGCGCGAACAGGGCCCGGCGCGCTCAGGACATGGCCCCCAGTACCGGCGCCAGGGCGGCCACCAGGCGGGCCTCCAGGTCGCGTCGTGCTGCCTCGCTGTCGGGGTGGGCGTCGAAGCCTTCCCAGTCGGCCGCGCGGGCGGCCCACTCGCACATCGCCAGGTTCAGCGGCTCGTTTGGCGGGCTGGTGTGGAGGCCTATGTTCGGTGTGTGGTGGTGGGGGTGAGGGTGTGCAGGACGTCGAGGGTGCGGTCGATTTCGTGGTGGTTGTTGGTGATGGCGGCGGCGAGTCGGATGGTCTGGAGGGTGTAGGGGGAGGTGGCGGCTTTGATGTGGTGGCTGGCCAGGGTGGCGACGACGGATTCCGGTGAGGTGCCGGGTACTTGGAAGCAGACGAAGCCGCTGGCCAGGTCCTGGCGGGTGGGGGTGATCAGGCGGATGCCGGGCATGGCGGCGAGCTCGTGGCGCAGGCGGCCGTTGAGTTCGTGGATGCGGCTGGTGATGGCGGCACGGCCCAGGCGCTGGTGGAAGGCGGCGGTGTCGGTGAGGGCGAAGATGTTGGCGTAGTCGGTGAACCCGCCGGGGGTGATGTAGGAGGCGCGGGTGGTGGGCAGCGGCTGGTCCTGGAGCCAACAGCGGTGGAGGGTGGCGTCGATCTCGAAGGAGGGGACGGTGGGGCTCAGGCGGTGCCAGGCGCGGGGGCGGGCGTGCAGGATCCCGGTCCCGGCGGGTCCGAGGAACCATTTGTGGGCGCCGGCGACGAAGTAGTCGGCGCCCAGGCGGGCGGCGTCCTGGTCTTCGACGCCGAATCCGTGGACGCCGTCGACGAGGAGGAGGCAGTGGTCGTCTTTCTCGCGGGTGCGGTTGATGTCGGCGACGAGGTCGGCGATGGCGGGGATGGGCAGTTTGACGCCGGTGCGGGAGCTGACCCAGGTGACTCCCAGGCAGCGGGTGCGCGGGGTGATGGCGGCCTGGATCCGTTCGAGGATCTCGTGGACGCTGGCGCGGGAGGCCTCGCGGTAGAGGGCGACCTCGCGGACGGTGGCGTCGTTCTTCTCCGCGGCCCGGTGCGCCGCCTGGTGGTGGGAGTAGTGGGAGTCGCTGGTGATGACGATCTGTGAACCGGGCGGCAGGCTGAGCCCGTTGTAGAGCAGGGCGAGCCCGGTGGTGGTGTTCGGTACCAGGGCGACGTCGTCGTCCGCGGCGCCGAGGTAGCGGGCCATGGCCTGCTTGGCCTGGAGGTAGGGGCTGTCGGGGGCCAGCTCGGAGCCCATGTCGGCCAGGCTGCCCAGCAGGAACGGCTCCAGAAGGTGCGGGTCGCTGTCCAGGCGGGCTCGCCAGCGGTCCGCGGCGGCGCGGACCTGTGCGGGCGGTGACGCCAGGAAGAAGTTCGCCAGATGGATCTGGTCCTGGCTCAGGCGGAACTCACCGCGCAATGACGCCCAGTTGATGTCGGCCGAGTAGGGTGCGGCGTGCGCAACGGCGGGGGGTGTCATGCGGCGCCTCCCGTGGTGGCGAGTGCGGTGTGCGGGCAGGCGGGGTAGGAGCCGAGGTAGCGCACGTCGAAGACGTCTGAGAGCCGGGACAGCGACTGGGCGAGCTTCTCGTCGTGGATGTGTCCGCTGCAGTCCAGCCACAGGAACCGCTCGCGGTCGGACTGGGCGCCGTGCAGGCGTGAGTGCATGCGCACCATGGGCACGCGGGCGGAGGCCAGTTCGGTGACGACGTGGGAGAGCTGGCGTCCCTGCATGCCGACCACGACGCTGGTCAGGTCCTGGCCGCTGGGCGTGGTGGCGGCAGCGGCCCGCACGCGTACGAAGCGGGTGTGGGCGCTGTGGGGTGCGAGCAAGTCGGGTGCCAGGACCTGCAGGCCGTAGCGTGCGGCGGCGGCAGGCGAGCAGATGGCCGCGTTGTGGACCCGTCCGGGCCGGCCCAGGGTCTCGGCCGCCTCGGCGGTGGAGGAGGCGGGCTCGAAGACGGCCCGGGGCAGGTGGGCCTCCAGCCAGCCGCTGGTCTGTGCGAACGCCTGCGGGTGGGTGGCCACCACCGCCACGTCGTCCAGCGCGGTGCCCGGCCGGGCGGCCAGGACGAACTCCACTGGCAGCCACACCTCGCCGGTGATCGTCACCGGCTGCCCGAGGGCAAGCTCGTCCAGCGTCTCGATCACCGCCTCGCTGTGCGAGTTCTCCAGCGGCACCACCGCGTCCGCGACCTCTCCCTCACGGACCGCCTCCAGAGCGGCGGGCACCGAGGGCAGGGCCACCCGCTCACTGGCCGGCACACCGCCCAGCGCGTCCAGCGCCACCTCGGTGAAGGTCCCCGCAGGACCCAGGAAACCGTGCCGGCCACCGCCCACGGCAGCAGCCGCCTGCCCCCGGCACGCCTTGAGCACCAGACACCCCAGGTCACGGCCCACCACCGGGCCCAGGGCCCGGCTGTAGGTGTGGATGATCTCCGCCTCACGCGCCAGGTCCAGCCGACTGCCGCCCGCCGCGACCCGTGTCGTCTGGATGCCCGCGGATATCGCCGCGCGCTCCTGGACCAGACGGATCAGCCGCGCGTCAAGCGCGTCGATACGAGCACGCGCCGGGCTCGCAGCGTGCACGGCAGAGGAAGGTGTCCCAGTACGGGCAGGCATGAGTCTTCTCCTCACAGCAACCAGCAGTGGCATTTCCGCAAGGCCCGCCGCCGCGCAGCGGCACCTTGAGCGGAGGAATTACCCCCAGGTCAACCACATCGAGTGGTCTTGACCGTCCACCACTCTGGCACGCAGCCCACACCCCAGCCACCCGAGGTCACCGACCTCGCACACTCCGCAATGACGTGCTACGGGCGTCGCCCAGTCTCCTCGGCGAGCGGTCACAGTACGTGTCTGGCGGGCCGGCCTCACTGCGGGGCCTTCGTGTGGCCCCCAAGCTGTTCAACCTGGAGATGCGCTATCCGCTGGTGCCTTGCGGCAAGACGGATGCTCCATGGCCGCAGCCGTCACGGCTGCGGCTGCCGCCAGCGCAACGGCGGCCCAGACCGCGGGGGCGAGGGAGCGGCTGAGCCTGCTGAGCGTGCGACGTTCGCGAGAGGTCATGACTTGATCGTCCCCGTCCGGGAGCCGCCGCGAATGAGGGGCGACCCCGAGATCTCCTCGATCCTCAAACGGAGTTGATGCCCCCGACACGCTGGCCTGAGAGTCGCCGACGTGAGCCATCCGAGTGCCCTCCTGGCGCCCGTGGGGGCCGGCTGCCCACTGTCGGTGATGGGTCCTACGGGGTGTGGGCCCGGCCGTCCGTGCCGTAGGCCAGCAGGAACGTGTCGACCGCCGACGTGGCGATGCTTCTGGTCTCGGTGGCGCTGACGGTACGCGTCCCGAGCCGTGACCGAGTCTCCATGGGCCCGGTGAGGAGGGCCAGGAACTGCTCCGCCGCACGCGTCGGGTCCGGGGTGCGGAGCCTGCCGTTGAGCGTGAGGCGCGCGAACCGGTCGGCGAGGGCTTCGCCGAGCAGCCCGGCCGTCTGCCCCTGGGTGACCTCGACGATGTCGGGGAAGGCGGCGAGCTGAGCGTAGGTCAAGGCGCGTAGCGCGCCCGCACGTTGACCGCAGCACACCTTCAGCAGCCGGTGGCCGACGTCCTCGAAGGAGCGCCTCAGGTCGTCGCCGGGGTCGCGGAGGCGCTCGACGACGGCGAGGTTCTCGGCCATCACGAGGTCGGCGGCGGCCGCGAGGGCGTGCCGGAAGAGGTTCTCCTTGTCGCCGAGGTGGTTGTAGACGGTCGGCTTGGCGACCCTCGCTTCCTGGGCGATCTCCTGCACGCACGCCTGCGCGTACCCACGGCGCGCGAACACGGCGAACGCGGCTTCGAGGATCGCCTGCCGCTTGTCGATGCGCCCCCGGGGAGCGGGCCGGCCTGCGGCCGGCGTCGTTGCTGCTGTCACGGAGGCAGGCTACTCGGCGGTCAAGGTCAGTTGAACCTATTGGTTCATTCTTGCGAACCGCTGTACGTCGACGCATCGGAACACTATTTTGAACTAGCTGGTTCAAGTTTCCATCTGTGCGGCACCCGTCGAGACCCGGGAAGAGGACAGCGGATGATCGTGAACACCCTGAGGTTCAGCTTCAAGGACGGCACATCCCCGCAGGACCAAGAGGCCGTGCTCGCCGCGATGCGCCGCACGGCGAGCACCGAACCGGTCGTCTTCGGCTCCGTGGGCCGGTACATGGGCGACCCGGGCGAGGGCTACACGCACACCTACTGCGCGGCCGTGGCCGACCTGGAGGCCCTTGAGCGCTACATGCACGAGCCAGTGCACATCGACGGTGACTGGGTGATCATCCCGCACTTGCAGAAGCTCGCCGCGTTCCGCTTCTCCGACGACCCCGCACCCGACCTCGACGCCAGGATCCAGTCCCTGCACGTCCGCAAGGTCGAGATGTATCCCGAGTGGGGCCGACTGCTGGACGCCATTCCGGGCGCACAGGGCTCGTTCGGCGACGGGACCGGGTGACTGGTCCGTGTGCGGGGCCCCTGACCTCATCGACGGCTGCCTCGCAGGACTCACCCTCACGCGCCACCCGACCACACACCGAAGAGATCGGGAGGAATCACTGAGTGGAGCCGGCGCCAACGCCATCGCTCCAGGGGTCGGGTGCAGGGTGAGACAGAGTGTGCTCGGGACGATCCCGCTCCCAGACACGTCATCCGTCAGGAGCGGTTTCGATGTCGCTGGGATGAACGCCCAGGGCTCACCGGCATGATCACGCACGGCCACTCGCTGAAGGCGTTCCTCCCTCGGGGGTGGCGTCCTCAGACAGGTAATACAGATGTGCCTGGGGTTGCTCTGGGATGTCGTGCTTCGTGGATGGGTGAAGGCGAGCCCCCAGCACAGTCGAGCCGTTCCCTGCGTCGAGGACAGTTGCGACGGCCTGCCGGGGGAGAAGACCGCCGGCTCGGCTGGCGGACTCCCCGTCTACGGGGCTCAGGCCATCACTACTTCCGACAGCCGCACCAGCCTTGCCCGCGGCAGCAGTAGAAATCATCAAACCCTGTGGATCATGTGTTCTACGATCCCCGGATGAGTGATGAGGTTCTTCGACTTACGGTCCTGGGGTGCGCGACGCCGTACCCGAGCGTGGACAACCCGTGCTCGGGCTACCTGGTGTCGTGTGGTGACACCCGGATCTGGGTGGACGCGGGGAGCGGGACGCTCGGCCCGCTGCAGCGGCACGTGCGGCTGGACGAACTCGACGCGATCTGGATCTCCCACCTGCACGCCGATCACAGTGCGGACCTGCTCACCGCGTACTACGCCGCCCTGTACGCGGACATCCGTCTGGCGGCGCCCATTCCTCTCTTCGGCCCGCCGGGCATCGCCGACCGGCTGGCCGGGTTCCTCACCAACACGTCGACCCGCAGTCCGGTCGAATCCGCCTTCGCCATCACCGAGTTGTACGACGGGCACCAGGCGGCCGTCGGTTCGCTGCGGCTGACCAGCCGGGCGGTGGCGCACGGCATCCCGGCGTTCGCCGTGCGCGTCGAGGCGGCCGGCGGGTCGCTGGTGTACTCCGGGGACACCGCGCCGTGCCCGAGCCTCACTCAGCTGGCCCAGGGATGCGACGTACTGCTGTGCGAGGCCGAGAGCGCGCAGGCGCCGGCCGAGGGTGACCAGGTGCACCACACTCCCGAGGACACCGGCGACACCGCCCGCGCGGCCCGGACGGGGCGGCTGATCGTCACGCACGTCGGTCGCTTCCTCACTCCCCAGCAGGCGGTGGCCCGCGCCTCGGCCCGGTTCGACGGTCCCGTCGACTACGCCGCCCCCGGTGCCACCTTCACCATCGGTCAGGCCACGACCGCCGCGGTGCGCTCGTCGAGCTGACCGTGTTCGCAGCGGGCACCGGCGCTGACCAGGGCGATGAGATGAAGTCCCGTGTGCAGCGGGCACTGGCCTTGTCCGCGTGTGCGTGCCAGCGTCCGTGGACAGGCCGCGGGGGGCGAGGTGAGCCGTATGGTTCACCCGGCGCCCCGCGGCACTTGTCAGGTCACGCGTCGAGTATCTCCGTGTTCTGGCAGGCGACCAGGCGCCAGTTCCCCTCCTCCTTCGCCATGACGTAGAGCGGCGTGCCCGGGTTCCCGATGGGCTGGCCATCGAGGGTGAGGTACTGGGCGTGCACCTTGACGGCGGCGACGTCGGGGCGGATGAACAGCACGTCCACCACCTCGTAGGTGGCCGTCGCGTCCTTCATGGCGCCGGGAAGCACCTGCTGGGTGAAGGCCGCTATCTCGTCGCGCCCGGTGAGGCGCTTGCCGTGGCCCGTCGTCCAGATCGCGTCGCTGCGGAAGAGACCGACGAACTCCTCCACGAGCTCGTTCTGCTGCGAGTGCTCAAGCGTGGCGATCACCTTCTTCAGCGCCACGATCTCGGCTTGCCGTACCTGCTCATCGATCACGGTTGCGTTCATGGGAGCCAGCATTCAACCTCAACCATGCCTGAGATCAAGCGTCTTCAGAGGAGGCTCCGTGGCAGGTGACCGTACGGAGACGGTGAGGGCGTCGTCCACGACGTCCGCGACCAGGGTGTCGCCCGCGCCGGCCTCGCCGCTGAGCATCAGCGAGGCGAGCCGGTTGTCGAGTTCGGTCTGGATCGTCCGGCGCAGCGGGCGGGCGCCGAACTCGGGCTGGTAGCCGTGCGCGAGAAGCAGCTTCCTCGCCGCGTCGGAGACGTCGAGGGTCATGCGCTGCGCGTGCACGCGCCGCTCGCTGCCCTGCAGGAGCAGGTCGACGATGTGCTCCAGATCCGTCCCGGTCAGGGCGTGGAAGACGATGATGTCGTCGATCCGGTTGAGGAATTCAGGCAGGAAGCGGCCTCGGAGGTCCTGCATGAGGTCGTCCTTGACACCGGCGGCGTCGCCTTCGTGCGCCAGGATGCGCTGGGCCCCGATGTTGGACGTCATGATCACGACGGTGTTGCGGAAGTCCACGGTGCGTCCTTGGCCGTCGGTGAGCCGTCCGTCGTCGAGGACCTGGAGCAGCGTGCCGAAGACGTCGGGGTGGGCCTTCTCCACCTCGTCGAAGAGCACCACGCAGTACGGCTTGCGCCGGACCTTCTCGGTCAGCTGACCGGCGTCCTCGTGGCCGACGTATCCGGGCGGAGCCCCGACGAGCCGGGAGACGGTGTGCTTCTCCTGGAACTCGCTCATGTCGAAGCGGATCAGGCGGTCCTCGTCACCGAAGAGCAGCGCTGCCAGGGCCTTGGCGAGTTCGGTCTTGCCGACGCCCGTGGGCCCGAGGAAGAGGAACGAGCCGACCGGGCGGCCGGGGTCGCCCATGCCGGCGCGGTTGCGGCGTACTGCTTCGCAGACGGCGGTGACGGCTTCGTCCTGGCCCACGACCCGGCTGTGCAGGGCCTGCTCCAGGCCGAGGAGGCGTTCGCGTTCGTCCTCGGTGAGCTGGGCGACGGGGATGCCCGTGCGACGGGCCACGACTTCGGCGATGTCGGCGGCCGTGACCGCGACGACACCCTCCCGGCGCTCGGTGATCCCGGCCAGTTCGCCTTCGGCGTCGGCGATTTCCCGCTGGTACGCCGATGCCCGCTCGAAGTCCTCGGCGGCGACGGCCTCGTCCTTCTCCCGCCGGAGCTTGGCGAGTTCGTCCTCGCGTGCGATCACCTCGGTCGAGCGGCTCAGCGACTTCAGGCGCGTCCGGGCACCGGCCTGGTCGATGAGGTCGATGGCCTTGTCGGGCAGGAAGCGGTCGCTGATGTAGCGGTCGGAGAGCTCGGCCGCGGCCGCCAGGGCGCCGTCCTCGTAGCGGACCTGGTGGTGCGCCTCGTAGGAGTCGCGCAGGCCTTCGAGGATCCGCACGGTCTCCTCGACGCTCGGTTCGGGTACGACGACGGGCTGGAAGCGGCGTTCCAGTGCCGGGTCCTTCTCGACGTAGCGACGGTACTCGTCCAGGGTGGTGGCGCCGACGACGTGCAGGTCGCCGCGGGCCAGGGCGGGCTTGAGCATGTTGCCCGCGTCCATGGCGCCCTCGCCGCCTGCGCCCGCGCCGACCACGGTGTGCAACTCGTCGATGAAGACGATCACTTCGCCCTCGGCGGCGGAGACCTCCTCGATGACGTTCTTCAGGCGTTCCTCGAACTGGCCCCGGTACTGCGCCCCGGAGACCAGCGCGGAGAGGTCGAGGGCGACGACGCGCTTGTCCTTGAGGATGGTCGGCACCTCGTCCGCGACGATGCGCTGGGCGAGGCCCTCGACGATCGCGGTCTTGCCGACACCGGGCTCCCCGATGAGCACCGGGTTGTTCTTCGAGCGCCGCGAGAGGATCTCCACCGTCTGCTCTATCTCCTCCGCCCGCCCCACCACCGGATCCAGCCGGCCCAGCCTGGCGTCCTCGGTCAGGTCGCGGCCGTACTCGTCCAGGGTGGGCGTGGTGCTCTGCTTGGCCAGGGCCGGTGAGATGCCGGACCGCACGTCGGAGCGTGCTGCCGTGTCGGTGAGGCCGCGCAGCCGGTCCGGGGCGAGGTCCTGTGCCACCAGCAGCCGGGCGGCGCCCGTGTCCGGGTCGGCGAGGAGCGCGCTCATGATGTGTTCGGGGCCGATGTAGGAGGCTCCGGCCCGCTGGGAGCGCTCGTAGGCGTGCAGGAGCGTCCGCTTGGCCGCCGGGGTCATACCGGGCCGGGCCGAGGGGGTGGCGCACTCGCCCGGCAGGGCCCGGGCGACCAGCTCTCCCAGTGCCTGCGGATCCGCCCCGGCCTGGGCGAGCAGCGTGCGCGTCGGCTCCGACTGCGTACAAGCCCACAGCAGGTGCTCGGTGTCGAGGTCGGTGCTGCCGTCCTCGACGGCGCGGGTCGTGGCGAGTCCGATCAGTTCCCTCGCCGACTCGGTGAGGAGCCGTCCGATCGGAACGCGCTGGACCGCGGGCGGTGAGGTGAGCGGTGAGGTGCCGAAGAACCGGTTGAGGATCTCGTGGAACGGGTCGGGGGAGGCGAAGTCGCCGAACGACATGGTCATGAAGGTCTCCGAGAGTGCGCGAGGTGGTTCGTACTCGCGCGAGGTGGTTCGTGCTCGGTGGGGTGCGGAGCGCGGATGGCAGGGCCGGCGGGGCGTGGCGGCGGAGGTGCCTGTGCCGTCGCCCCTCCGGCTGTGTGCGGTCGGGGCGGGGAGCGGGCGGCCCGGCGCCCGGGGCCGCTGCGCCTGGCAGTCGGTCCGCCTGGGTGCCGTACGGCCCGGTCGGGTTCGGTCGAGGAGCCCGGGTCCTGCTCTCGCGCGCCCACCCAGGACGCCGGCCGGCAGGCGTCCCGTGTGGCGATACGGGCGCTGCGAGAGGTCAGAACACGGGCCATGAGCGGGATTCCCTTCCGGTCGGGGCCGGGTGGCCCTCGGTTCGGTGCGTCCTCATCCGCTCTTGCAGGTATACCAGATCGATACCAGATGAATCTATTGTGTATCGTCCCGGATTTGTACGAAGTGGTACGCAGGTGCAGGCGTGGTCCGCTGATGAGACACGCCGATCCAGCTGCGGCACGAACTGCCGCACGAAGCCACGGCCCTGCCCCACTTCGTGGCCCGCTCCACTGCCATCCGCGCGGTGGTGAGGCCTCAGGCCGGGACGCACGCGCGAGGGCACGGCCGGTGGCACGGCGAGCGCTTCGTGGTCGAAGCGCCCCTCAAACCTGGCTCTGGTAGGCCTGCTCCGGCCGTTGGTCACTCTGGCACCGGCGCAGAGCGATCAGGGCGATGTCGTCGGTGAGGGAATGGGTCCACTGCTGGGAATCGGACAGGAGGCGGCTCACCAGGAGCGACGGGTCGTCGGTGCGCAGGTCGCGCAGGCGCGTGGTGAGGGGGTAGAAGGCGCCCAGGGCGTTGCGGGCTTCGGTCAGGCCGTCGGTGTACAGGAGCAGGACGGTGCCGTGGGGCAGGTCCAGTCGGGCGGGGGCGGGCGGCGAGTCCGGATCGAGGAACCCGCAGCCCAGGGGCAACAGGGGCGGCAGGTCCACCTCGCTCACCTCGCCGTCCGGGCCGATGGCCATCGGGGGCAGGTGTCCGCAGTTGAGGGCGTTGAGGTGGGAAGCGTCGTCGGGGAGTTCCAACAGGATTGCGGTGGCGAAGAGTTCGCTGTCCCGACGGGTCTCCGCAGCGCGGGCGAGGTGGCGGTCGAGTCGGGCGGTGAGCTCGGCGAGACTGGCGGTCTCGTGCGCCAGGCTGCGGAAGCAGCCCAGGACGTCGGTGACGGTCTGTACGGCCTGGAGACCTTTGCCCCGGACGTCACCGAGGAGGACGCGGGTGCCGAACGGGGTGTGCGCCACGTCGTAGAAGTCGCCGCCGATGCCGGTGTCCGTGGTGGCGGCCCGGTAGAGGCCGGCCAGTTCGAGGCCGCCCACCCGGGAGGGCAGGGGACGGAGCACGGCGTGCTGCAGAGCGGTCGCGGCCGCCAAAGTGTGGGCCAGCCGGTCGGTCTGCCGGCGACGGGCCCACACCGCGAAACCGATGGCGGCACCGATCAGGAGGAACGTGGCCAGGGCCAGCGGGCGCTGGGCGTGGGCGCGATCGCTGACGGTGGCGACCAGGAGGTACTGGGCCGCAGCCGCCAGGGGGACGACGACGGCCGCGGCGGAGTGTCCCAGCACGACCGCGGCAACTGCCAGGACGGCGACCGTGATCCACAGCAGCTGGTGGTTGACGGTGGTGCGGGTGGCCTGCGTGATCGCTGACGCGTAAGGGGTGCTGGTGACCGCCGCACCGCCGAGCAGGATCGCTGCCGGATAGGCGACCACCGCTGATCCCCGGCTGCGGGCCGGAAGCCCGGCCAGGAACTGGGCGACCCACGGCACTTGCGGGAGCGTGATCCCGAAACCGATCACGGCGGACAACAGCGTCGTCACGGAGATGGTGTGCGGAAGGACGAACAGCAGTGCCATCCCCAGGGCGGCGAGGGCGAACCCCAGCGCGGAAGAGGTACGGGTCTTGAGGGCTGCGCGCAGCGCGTACAGCCCGGCGGCGGTGAGCCCGATGCCGAATCCTGCCCAGGCCAGCAGACTGTCCCACTGGCCTGCGGTTTCGCCGGTGAGCGGTACGAACAGGATGATGGCCAGGGCGGTCTGGCCGAACCCCCACACTCCTCCCGCCATCACGGCCGGCCCCCTCGCCGATGCGAAGGCCGAGCGGCTCAGCGGCATGGCGGTGCGCCGCAGCCGGAACTGTTCAGAGGGTGGGGCGGTGCACAGGACGGCCGCGAGCAGGGCCACGGCGAGGAGCAGTACGACGTAGACGTCCAGCCGGTCGCTGAGCGGAGAGGCCTGCAGGACGCCGCCCAGCAGGACGACCAGCAGCCCCCCGGCGCGGTAGAGGGGCGGCGCGGCAGACGGAAAGGCGGAGCGCGCTGTCCGGGGCAGGAACCGAAGGGCGGCGAGGAACAGACCTGCTGAGACGAGCAGCGGCACCGCCTCGGCGGCACGCCATCCCCCTACGGCCTCGGCAGCCCGCGCCAGCAGCACGCCGACGAGGTGGACTGCCGCGAGAGCGGCGAATGCCGCGCCGGCGACCCGGCACAGGCGCCCCGTCAGGTGCAGGAAGGGCGCCGACGCCAGGTACCCGGCCACCGCGCCGGTGAGCCCGCCACCCTGCACGGCCAGGCCCACCGCGTACCACCCCGGACCCGTCGCCGACACCAGCAGGGCGCTGCCCGCGCAGCAGGCCAGGAGCGAGCCCAGGACGACGCGCCGGGCACCGTGAACGTCGGAGGTCCGCCCCGCCCAGAAGAGCCCCGCCAGCGACGAGCAGGTGGACGCCGTACGTGCGAGCGACCACGCGTGGTCGTCCATGCCCAGGGCGCTGCCGACCGGGCCCGTCGTGATGGTGTGCAGATTCGGCACCAGCACCGCCAGCGCGAGCCCGGCCATCAGGACCAGGCGGCCGGTGCGGCCCGGCCCAGCCGCATCACGCATCTCGCCTTCGGCACGTCTGTCGGCCACGGCTGCTTCCTCGTTGTTCGGTCCATGACGGCGCTCCTCGCCGACAGCGGCCCCGGTGGGCGACTCGCCGCGCTTGCTGGCGGCCGGGGTGATCCGCTCAGTTCTTGCCGGCCCGCCATTCCTCGGCGTACTGGTCGAAGACGGTCCGCAGGTGGTGGCCGATCTTGAGGTAGTCGAGGTCGTCGAGGTTGGCCAGGGAGACGCGTACGGACCACTCCGGGCCGTCGAAGCCGCCGCCGTTGAGCAGGACCACCGAGGTCTGCTCGGCGAGGCGGAACAGCGGGTCGACGGGCTCGTAGGTGTTCCGCAGGAAGTCGGCGAAGTCCTTGCCGTGGACGCGCTCGGCCTCGGCGAGGAGGTCGAGTTCGATGTAGTAGGCGGCGCGGCCGGCGTCGTCGCTGATCTTCATCTGGGCGCCTTCGAGGAGGAGGTCGAGGCGCCGGTGCACGATGTGGCGGAGCTCTTCCTTGTAGGCCTGGCCCTCGTCGAGCATGTCGAAGAGGGAGAACAGGCTCATCATGACCTGTTGCGGCAGCGAGAGGCCCGCCGTGTGGTTGAGGGCGACGCAGCGCGAGTCGGCGACGAGGCGGTCGATGAAGCGGATGTGCTCGGGTTCCAGGGTGAGCGTGCCGTAGCGCTTGGCGAGGCGGTCCTTCTGGGCCTGGGGGAGGTCCGCGATCATCTCGTCGATGACGTTGTCGTCGTGCAGGCCGATGACGCCAAGCCGCCAGCCGGTGCAGCCGTAGTGCTTGGAGTAGGAGTACACCAGCAGCGTGTTGCGCGGGACGTCGGCGGCGATGGAGCGGAAGCCGGGCACGAAGGTGCCGTACACGTCGTCGGTGACGATCAGCAGGTTCGGGTTGGACGTGTCGACGATGTGCTTGATCTGGCCTGTGACCCGCTCGCTCAGTGCCAGCGACGGCGGATTGGAGGGGTTGACGATGCAGACCATCTTCACGGCGGGGTCGGCGAGCTTGGCGACCTCCTCCTCGGGGTAGCGCCATTCGCGTACGCCGGCCTCCGAGAAGAGGCTGGCCTTGACGTCGACGACCTCGAACTCGAAGGTGTCCAGCTCGGGGATCTCGATGTACGGGGTGAACACCGGGGTCATCAGGGCGATCTTGTCGCCCTTCTTGAGGATCCCGTTCTGCATCAGGGAGTCGAAGATGTAGCACATGGCGGCGGTGCCGCCCTCGGTGGCGAACAGCGACAGGTTGTCGGCCGGGGGACGGCGGTCGAACATCTCGTCGCCGATGTAGCCGCGCACCACCTGCTCCGCGTGGACGAGCATCCGGTCGGGGACCGGGTAGTTGTCACCGGTGATCGCGTCCGTCAGCTCGTGGACGTAGGCGTCGCGGTCGAATCCGAACCGCTCGACGGCCAGGTCCACGCACCTGTCCAGCATCTCGACGCCGGGCAGTTCGGGGTGGCGGCGTATCCAGGAGTCGAAGCGGGCCGCGATGTCCTTGTTCTCCGGCATGCCGCCGAGGTTGTCGGCCGTCCACACCCGCCGTGACTCCTCCAGCGCGAAGTACCCGAGCGCGTAGAAGGCTTCGCGGGGGCCGGTGGCGATCCAGTTCGGGTTGCCGCGGCCCGCGTTGAGCATGGCACGCGTAGTGGTGCCCTTCTGGCCGGGCTGGTCCTCTTGGACGGCGGTGGCGATCTGGATGAACTTGTCCTTCAGCTCGAAGGGGGAGAGCTGGGCGAAGGAGCGGATCTCCTCGCGGGTGAAGCGGGTCTTCACAACATGCTCCTGGGGTGCGGAGTGGGGTGGGGCGGGGTATCGGGCGCGGGGCGAGGGGGAACGGCGTTCCGGCTCGCTGCGGCGGGGGAGAGGGCTTGTGGGCGGCGGCGTCAGTGGTGCAGGAGGACGATCACAGCGCCCCAGATGGTGAGCAGCACGTTGGCCATCGCGTAGGGGACGGTGTAACCCAGAGTGGGGATCTGGCTCTTGGAGGACTCGTTGATGGCGCCGATGGCCGCGGTGGTGGTCTGTCCGCCGGCCAGGACGCCCATCAGGATGGGGAAGCGGATCTTCTGGATGTGATGGCCGACCAGGAACCCGACGATGAGCGGGATGACGGTGGCGATCGCGCCGAAGATCAGCAGCCCCCAGCCGGCCTGGGACAGACCGGAGGTGAACGAGGGTCCGGCATTGATGCCCACGACGGCCACGAACAGGCACAGCCCGAAGGTGTCCATGAACCACTGGGCGCCGGGCGGGACGTTTCCGAAGGTCGGGTACTTGCCGCGGATCCAGCCGAAGACCAGGCCCATGATGAGCGCGCCGCCGGAGGTGGACAGCGAGATCGGGATCCCGCCGGCCTTGAGCGCCGGGATGCCGATGCAGCCGCCGAGGAAGATGCCCAGGCCGATCCAGATCATGTCCGTGGCGAAGGAGGTGGGGACGGGCTTGCCGATGGCCTTGCCCGCAGGATCCACCAGCCGCTTCGGGCCGGACAGGATCAGGGTGTCACCGCGTTCGATCGTGGTGGAGAGACGGAAGGGGAACTCGGCGCCGGAGCGGTAGAGCTTGTCGATGTAGACACCGACCATGAAGGGCTCCTTGCGCAGATCGGCGATGGTGCGGCCGAGTTGCTTCCCCTTGGAGGCGACCACGTGCAGGGTCTGGGTCCGGTAGCCGAGCAGCTCGACGTCATCGGCCTCGGTACCGATGTGGGTACGGGCGTCGAATGCGACCAGGCAGCCGCGCAACGCGGAGACCGCGAGTACGTCGCCCTCGGCGAGAGCGGTGTCCTGCGTGTGCTCCAGGATGGTGCCGGAGCGCCGGACGCGGGTGATGAAGATCCGTCGGCCGAGCGCCTGTTGCTGCTGTTCGAAGTCCTCGATGGTGCGCCCGATGAGGTCCGGGTGGCTGAGGGTGTAGGCCCGCAGGACGATCCGGTAGTAGCCCTCGTGGAGGTCGGGGTCCTCTTCGGTGGCGTCCATCTCGGCGGCGAGCTCGGCAGACTCGGCGGCCAGGTTGCGGCGGTAGAGGCGCGGGATGATCGAGGAGAGCAGGATCGCGGCGAGGATGGTGCCGAGCGGGTAGGTGACGGCGTAGCCGATGGCGACCAGGTTGGACTGGTCCTTGACCTGGTCCAGTCCCAGGTGCGGGAGGCTGGAGATGGCGTCCCCCGCCACTCCGATGACGGCGGACTGGGTGAGGGCCCCGCCGAGCAGGCCGGCGGAGAGGCCGGGGCCGTAGCCGAGCACGGCCGCGAACCCCCAGCACACGAGCAGGCCGGTGACGCAGACGACGACGGCGTTGATGACCTGGGGGAGGCCGTCCTTCTTGAGGCCGCGGAAGAACTGCGGGCCGACCTTGTAGCCGAGGGCGAAGAGGAACATCGTGAAGAAGAGGTTCTTCACCGTTCCCTCGATCTGGACGCCGAGTTGGGCGCCGACGATCAGGCCGACGACGAGGCAGCCGGTCACGGAACCGAGTGCGATGGCCTTGTAGCGGACCTTCCCGATGAGGAAGCCGAGGGCGACCGTCAGGAAGACGAGTAGTTCTGGGTGGGGGGTGAAGATGTTCCGGCTGAGGAAGTCGATCATTGGGCTGGCCTGTGGGGTTGTGTGTGGGTTTCCTCGGTCGGCACGGTGCGTCCGGTGAGCGGCCGAGGGGGTGAACGGTCAGAAGCGGGCGGGGCCGCGTCGCAGTCCGGCGTGATGCGGCCGGAGTCGGTCGTGGAGCGGCGCCTGCTGTGAGGGGCACTGGGGGCGTGGGCGAGGGCGCCGAACGGGAATGCGGACAGCGCGGGCGAGGCCTGTCGCCATCGGGTGGTGCAGCGGATGGATCAGACAGGGGCAGGCGTGTCGGGCCGGGTCCGGATGCCGGTGGTCGGCGGACCCCTACGAGGACCGTGGTCCGGTCCGGAACCAGATGCTGCCGGGACCCGCAGGTGAGCTCCTGGCCGCCGATGCGAGAGGTGCCTGCCGGGATGGGCCGGCGGGATGGGGATCGGGCCGGGGAAGTTGTTCACGAGGGGGCTTCCTTCCGGGTGGGACCTGCGGTCCTCGGTCTGCGATGTGCCCCTTCAGCCAGGTTATACCAAAGCGATACCAGATGGAAATGACGGGAATGGGAGCCTTTGGTGCCCACGCCTGACGCCCCTGTTCGCCTCGACGTGCGCTGTTCCGGCCCGCGCGGCCCCGGTGCTGATCCACAGGAGCCGGAACCTCACCCCGGGGGTCGACGGGTCGTGTCCTGGCGGCCCGAAGGAGGGAGAGCAAGTGCCCTGGCCATGGGGGAGGCCTCAGCGCCTGTCGGCAGCACCCGGCCAGAAGCGGTGCAGGGGCGCACCTGGGAGGCGTGAGAGCGCGTGCCTCGCGTCTCCAGGGGCGGCGGGAGCCGGGTGGCAGCGAGCTCCTGGCCTCCGCGGCGCAGGCAGGTCACCAGTCGAGCTCTGGGCGTTGGGGAGGGGAAGGGTGCCGGGCCGCCGACGACGGTCGCGGCAGAGGCGCGTGCAGCCCTGGGCCTGCCAGGAGCGGCTCATCGCGAGTCCGTGGCGGCGTCAAGCGGCTGCCACAGGAGCGAGCATCCCCGGCCGACGGTGTTCACCCACAGCGCGTGCGGGTGGTGGTGACGCCGATCCGTCTCGGGGCTGCCGTGAAAGACGTACTCGCCCCGCTCAGCCGAGAGTGAGCCGTACCTCGTAACGGTCCGCGCGGTAGGTCTCCCCGGTGTCCGCGCAGGGGATTCCGTCCGCGTCGAGCGACAGGCGGCTCGTGTCCAGGACGGGAGCGGGCGCGTCCGCGTCCAGGTCCAGCAACTGCTTCTGCTCACTGTCGGCGAGGGCCGCGCGGGCCGTGTACCGGGCACCCGCAGGAACGTGTCCGGCGGCGGCCAGGATGCCGAAGAGGGACGCTGTGGTGAAGTCCGCCTCGACGGCGAGCGGGGCGACGCCGAGGGGGACGAGGTCGTGGGTCACGCACACCGGCTGGCCGTCCAGGAAGCGGACCCTGCGCAACTCGAACAACTCGGCCTTGGTCGCCACTTGGAGACGGTCCCCCTCTTGCGAGGTGGCCGCCCGGGTGCGGCAGAGCAGTACCCGGGCGGTGACCGCGCGGCCCAGGCTCCGGTTCAGTTCGCCGAAGTCGGTCTGGGCCGCCGGGTCCACCGAGCGGGTGAAGCCGATCCGCCTGACCTGCCAGCCGCGCCGCTCGGAGGATTCCACCAACCCGTCCTCCTCAAGGGCTTTGAGGGTGCGGCGCAGGGTGGAACGGCTGACCCCGAGCTGTTCGCACAGGTGCCGTTCGGAGGGCAGCCGCTGCTGCGGGCCCAGGACGCCGGCCGCGATGGCGTGTGCCAGGGCTTCCTTCGCCAGTACGTACGGAGGCTGGGCGCCGTTGGGCGAGACGGGGGTGAAGGCGGGTTCTACGGGCACGGCATGCTCCCGTTCTCGTCCGAGCGGATCACGACCCGCAGAGCCGGGGCGCCATGAAAGGGGTTGAACAACCAGCCTACATCTGGTGCCGTTCTGGTCTCGGTGCGGGAGGCGCGTGGCCCGGAGGACGGCGGGCGGACCAACCGCTGGGGGATTGCCGTGGCCCACACCGAGGTACGGAATCGATCGGTCACCAAGACGTCAGCAACCGCTCGCGCGCTGCGGGGGCGTCGGTACGCAGTCGCGTGCTGTCCAGTGGTGGATGAGCTGGGCGAAGACCAGCAGCCACGCGGCGATGGCGAGCCACAACAGCACACGCCCGGCGTCCTGGAGCCACGGGGCACGCAGAGGCCGGGCGAGGTTGAGAGTGGCGACGGCGGTCATGCCCATAGGGAAGACGGTCGCCCAGCGGCGGGTGTGGTAGCGGGGACGAGGCCGGAGGATCTCGGCGGCCACCATGAACAGGTACCAGGCGGCCGCCACGCCCAGGAGTACGCCACCGGCCAGCGGTACGACACGCAGGGAGCCCACCGTTCCGGGGGCGGCGGCGAGTTGCGCCGCGGCGAGGGCGGAGACGGCGGGAGCACCGCCGGCGATCCACTGGTCCCCGGCGCCGGTGAAGGGGTAGCGCAGGTCGAAGCGGGGGAGTGCCGCCAGGTACAGGACGAGGCCCGTCCCCCACAGGACCAGAGCAGGCCAGGTGAGCCAGGTGGTGCGGGTGGCGGCAGCGAGCAGCGAGCCGAGGACGACGAGGGCCTGGGTGGCGACGCACGACAGGAACACCGCGCCGGGCATGTGCCGTCCCCAGTGCTTGACGACCGCGACCAGGAGGACGGGCCAGAGGACGGCGGCGGTGACGAGCAGTACGGCGGCGGGGAACTGCCAGGACTGCAGGGACAGTCGCGAGCCCAGGACGCAGGTGGCGGCGATGGCGGTCAGCGAGGCCGGGGTGTCCGCGTCGTGCCGCCACCGGCCGCGCTCCAGCAGGAACCGGCGCAGGAACAGGACGGCCAGCAGCAGCCAGGCGAGGCCCGCCAGGCCCAGCGCGAAGCGCGAGAGCGTCTCGTGGCCCACGGCGTGCAGGCCGATGGAGCAGATGCCGGTGGCCATCACCAGAGAGCCGGACACCGGCGTCAGGCCGCTCCACCACTGGCGCACACCGTCCCACGGACGGGGCCGGGAAGGACGGGTGCCGGGCGTGGTCTGAGACATCGTCAGAAGGAAACCTTTGGGTGAGGAAGGGAACTGGAGCCGCTGTCCGGCACGCCACGCGGCTCCCGTGGGACACGGTGAGGTGACCGGCGACGGGACCCGCACCGCACCTGCGTACTGCGGGCTTTCCCCGGCAACAGTGCGTCGGATTCCGGCTCCTGGGCGTGTGCCCGGCACGGTGGGGGTCACTTGGGCGGAACGGTGTGCGGGTGGTGCGGTCCCCGCTGATGGGCCATGGCCGCTTCGGCCTGGGCGAGGTGCGCGCGCCATCGAGTCAGCGCGTGGTGGTGGCGGGGATCGGTGCGCAGCCGGTCGAGTTCGGTGTGCAGGGCGGCGAGGTCGTGGTGGATCTGGCGGCGCAGGGAGTGCAGCGACGGCGTGTCCGTGGTGCCGCTGTGCACGGCGGCGAGGTAGCGGGCGCTGCGGGTGCGCACACGGGCCAGGCGCTGTTCGACGTGCACCCGGTTGTTCTCCGGCCACAGCAGGTAGCCGACGGTGAGGGCGACGCCGGTACCCACGAGCGTGTCCAGGAGCCGGGCTTGGGGGACGGCGGCGCCGTACAGGCCGAGGGGGTCGGCGAGGAGCAGCAGGATGGGAGTGAGGAAGAACGACTGGAGCGCGTAGTTGCGCCGGGAGTAGGCCTGCAGGAGGCCGGTCAGCGCCACGAGTACCGCGATGTGTGCCCAGCCCGTGGGGACCGCTGCGCAGATCAGCAGGCCCAGCAGGACCCCGGCCAGGGTTCCGGCGGCGCGGGTGGCCGCGCGGGCGGGGACCGTGCCGAGCGCGGGGCGGACGATGAGCGCGATGGTCAGGACGACCCAGCCCGAGCGCGGCAGGCCGGTGAACGCCGCGATCGCCTGCCCCACGGCCACGCAGGCGCTCAGCCGCAGGGCGAACGCCCAGGCGCCCCGGTCTCGAAGGCGTCTGGCTGCCGCGCACGCGAGGCGCCGTGCGGGCGGGGTCCAGGCAGGCAGGCGCACGGGCGGAGCACCGCTGCCGGGGAGGTGCTGTCCAGCGGCCACGACTGCCTTGTGGAGGTCGCGGAGGGCAGGGTCCGTGGGAAGGGCAGGGAGGGGCATTGCCGTGGCCGGAGCCACCAGGGCGACGTCCTCGGCGTACCTCTCCAGCCGTCCGGCGGTGTCCCGCAACCGCGTTGCGTACTCCGCCGGCAGCGGCTCGCCCCGGCGCTGCGCGGCGGGGAGGGCGGCGATGACCGCGACCAGCGCGTCGAGGGTGAGGGCCAGGCAGGCCGTCTGGGACCCCGCGGCCGGACGGATGAGCCGGCGGCCCAGCAGGGTGTTGTAGGCGGCGTCCATCGCGAGGGTCACCTCCCGCCGCAGCCGTTCACGTGTGGTGGCGGTGGCGGTGGCGTCGGAGAGATCGCCGGCGTCGGCCAGGGCGGCGACCGCGCGCATGGCGGCCGCAACCGCCTCGCGCTGGTCGGCGCCCGCGCGGGCCAGCCCCGAGACGGCGGACCACAGGATCAGCGGCAGACCGCCGAGCAGGAAGAACCCGGGCGCCTGCCACCACGGGGCGTCCGCGAGTCCGGTGCCCATCGCCGTCGCCAGCAGGAGCAGCAGGGTCGTGGTGTTCGCGACGCGTCCTGCCGTCGAGACGAGGCCGGATATCAGGGCGGTGAGCGCGAGCAGCAGTACCTGGACCCCGGGGCGTCCGGACGCGCAGTGCCCCAGGACGAGGCCGGCGGCTCCGCCCAGCTGGGGCAGGGCGAGCAACAGCACGCGCGTGCGCCACGGGGCGGAGCTGTCGTCGACGGCCGCCCCGAAGGCGCCCAGCCCGGCGGCCGCCCCCAGCACGGGTTGCCCCGCGAGCTGGCCGACGGCCAGCGGCAGGAGCATTCCGACCGCACCACGCACCACCAGGGCCCGGTCCACCGGCACCGTGCGGACAGCGGCGACGGCGCCCCACGACGCCCTGGCCCCTCGGGCGTAGCCCCTCGTCCGGGCCCAGCTGCGATTCCTGGAGATCGTTGTCATGGTCTACCGGCTGAGGATGTGCAGGTCGTAGAAGAACTGGTAGCGATCGGGATCGTCGGGCAGGAACCAGTGGAAGCCCTCCAGCAGGAAGACCGCGACCAGGTTCACCACGACGATGAGCGCCACGAAGCCGAAGACGAGCCGTCCCGCGGTACGGGGCGCGCGCACGGGGATCGTGGACGCGGCGGTGACGTGGGCGAACGCCATCAGTACGCCGATACCGAGGACGGCGGCCATGAAGAGGATCCAGGCCCACACGTACAGGTGCAGCCCCAGGACGGGGGCTCCGTACCCCTTGTCCCCGGGCAGGATGTGCAGCATAGTCTGCCGCCAGGAAGTGAACGCCCCGCCCATGCAGGCGACCAGCGCCAGGCCCCAGCCCACCTGGTAGTCCCGGCCGGTGATCGTCCCGTTCATTCCCTTGCGCACGATGTACAGCGCGCCCATGGCGGCCAGCAGCATGAACATCCGCTGGACCATGCACAGCGGGCAGGGGTAGTCCCAGGTGCCGAACTGCACGCCGAGGCCGCCGCAGACGACGGCGGTCCAGCCGACGGCGAAGAAGCAGGCGAACCAGAACTGGACCTGCCCCAGCCGCGACGACGGCTCCTGCGCCCGGCTCCCGGCCGGTGCCACGGTGGCCATCAGTAGCTCAGCCCGAGGGAGAGACCACTGGTGATGTGGTGCGCCAGCAGCACGAGGGTGACGACGAGAACGACCCACCACACGCCCAGGACCAGGCGCCGGGGGCGCTCCCGGAACATGGCCCACAGGCCGACCAGGAGACCGCCGAAGATCAGCGTGTCCATGCCGGACCTGCCTCTCGGCTCGTCGCGACGGGAGGGAAGGAAGTCATGAGGGCGCTCCAGGGAACGGGTGTGGCGCGGCTGCCGAGAGCGGGTGCGGTCGGTGTCGGACGAAGGCGCCCGCCAGGCACGTGGAAATCCGGAAAGTCTGATTTCCGTGCACTTCAGGTATACCAGACAGATACCAGATGGTGATCGAATGCCCGGAATGCTCTCAAGGTGTCGGAGCGCCGCGACGGATCGAGCAGCGGAGCTGCTGCGGCTCCTGGACGGCGAGCCGCCCACGAGGCCTGGTACCAGGACGCCCGGGGAACCGCGGAGCACCTCAAGGTCATGGACCGCCACGGAGTACGCGGTGCCGGTCCGCAGAGGCAGGGCTTGCTCGGTTACTGCCCGCGTCTGAAGCGATGGGCCGGGCCGGTGTGCAACCGTCTGCCGGAGACACACCAAGCCCTGCCACCCCACGAGCGGGGTCAGTTCCTGCGGGCGACGACGCGGTAGGCGTTGGACAGGCGGGTGCGGCGGGCCAGCGGTGCAAGCAGTGTGTCGATGCCGTAGAGGGCCAGGACGGCGGGGGCGGCGGCGAGCCAGGCGACCGTACGGGCCAGGCGTGTGAGGGGGCCTGGGCGCTGTGGCCGCCAGGGCAGGTCCTGGGAGGGCAGGACGGAGTTGAGCCAGTTGATGGCCGCCGAGGCGAGGTCAGTGGGGATGTGGGGCTCTCGCCGGTCTGTGGCCGTGATGGTGAAGCCGCCCTCTTCCAGTGCGGCCGTGAGGTTGGCGAAGGGGACGAGGTTGAGGTGCTGGGGCTGGAGCCAGGGCCCCCACCAGCGGCCGAGCAGCCGCGCGGAGAGGCTCTCGGGATCGGGGACCTCGATGAGCAGGGTCCCGCCCGGGCGCAGCACGCGGTGGGCGGCGGCGATCTCCGTACGGGGGTCCAGGGTGTGCTCGAGGTAGTGGTGCATGCTGACCACGTCGTACTGGCCGGCGAGCTGCGGGGCGAGGTCGGTGAACGCGCCCTGGTGGGCGCGGGCGACGCGCTTGTTGCGTACGGCGATCTCGACGCCGTCGCCGATGTCGAGCCCCTCGAAACGCGTGGTGGGGTGCAGCACCTGGGCGTCGGCACAGAAGTGACCGTGCCCGGTGCCCACGTCCAGCCACGTCCGTGGGGCGCTGCTCGGGGCTACCGCCCTGGCCCGGGCGCGGTACAGCGCGCGGGCGGCACGTGAGGAAGCGAGCCACGCCACGCCCTTCTCGCCCAGGCCGTCGTAGCAGTCGCGGTAGTAGAACTCCAGGCCCTGCGCGTTGAGCCGGGGGTTCTGGAAGACGTGCCCGCAGCCGTGGCACTGGTCCACGGTGAAGGACCCCGGCTTGCGCAGCGTGAGGTCGGTGGTGCGCAGCCGTCGGCGCAGATCGCCCGAGGCACACCAGGGGCAGGCGTTCTGGCGCGGGTGGAACAGGCGGGCGGTCCCCTGGGCCAGGTCCCGCAGGTACCGAGGACGGCGCTGGGCGATGTCGTGCTGGGACAAGGCCGCTCACTCCTTCCCGGACTCGGCCGACGAGCGGTGGGAACGCAGGCCTGAAGGCGGCTCGCACACCGCGCTCCAGTAGCGGGCGACGAGGAGTGGACGCGCGGGACGGGCCCCGGGCGGCGTCGGCGGAGCACCGGCGACAGGTCGGGCGTACCAAGATCCGAAAGAATGATTCATACCGACACAGATACGCCGCTACGAGTCCACGGCAGCGCTTTCGTGCCTTCATCCACCCGAGAGGACGCCTCCGTGTGCGCCAACTGCCGCTGCGCCAACAGACTGTCGCCTCCCCGCAGGTTCGCGACAGCCGCGACCTTGGAGCGCCGACCGATGACGCGCGGTCCTGGCTCAGCCCCTGCCGGCGCCGACAGGGAGTGGAGCAGCCGGTTTGCCCGGCCCGAACCGGCTGCCCGCCTCCCGTCCCCAGTCCTCTGGCTGAAGTTGCGGCCGCGGCTCGCGCGAACGAACACTGGAAGAGGCGGAACCTCCCACCGCCCGAGGGAACCGATGACACCGGAGCCACACATGCGCTCCACACGCGTCTTGCTGCCGTCCTGACTGCGGGCCTGCTGGCCTCGGCGACCGCCACGACCGCAACCGCCCAGACCGCCCCCGCTGCCACCCCGGCCGGCACGCACGCCCCGTCGGCCGCTCACCTGACCAAGGCAGACAAACTGAGCATCGACACCCCGAGCGGTGTGCGCGCCGGCACTCCTGCGGAGCTCCACATCAGCGGCGGCACCGCTCCCTACAACGTAGTCATCGTTGCCAACGCTTCCACAGGCGATGTGCTGCAGGACCTCGGTGATACCTCGGACACCACCCTGACCTGGACGCCTGATGCCGGCCTGGCAGGCAAGGAGGTCTCCGTCACGGTGGCGGACAGCCGTGAGGAAGAGGCGCACAGCAACTCCTTCACGGTCGGAGACTGAACACACCGGGACGACCTGCTTGGCTGAGCCCCCCAGGGCCGTCGCCCTGCCGCCTTGTGAGGGGCTGGCTACGAGAGCTGGTCGAATACGCGGCAGGCGAAGGTGAAGCAGCTCTCCTTGGTCTGCTTGAGGTACTGGGGCTGGTCCGAGCCGTCGTCGGAGTCGAGTTCCTCGCGCCAGAGCGCGATGAGACCCCAGCCGCCCGTCGAGGCCATCAGGACGCCGCCCTCCTTGGGCTTGCCGAAGAAGATGCCGGTGAGTCCGTCAACGGGAGGAATCTTCCTGAGGACTTTGTACGAGGTGCCCGCGAACCGCACCTCGAACGGCGGCGGCACCGCGTCGTCCTGCGCGAGCTTGCCCAGGAGCTCCCCGACCGCGGCCCACTCCTCCTCGAGCACCAGCGTGGCCTGGCCCTCGGAAGGGCCCTGGTCGCCGCCCTCCCAGTCGTACCCCTCGTAGGCGGTGCCGGGTATGCCCCATCCGCCGTAGACGAGCTGGGAGCCGGAGTCGAACAACTGGGCTGCGACGATCGGCGGTTCCACCTGCTGGCCGCCGGTGTCGTGCACGGCCGCGTGACGCAGCGCGTACGTGTACGGGTAGTTGCCCTCGTCGATGTCTTCGCTCATGAAGTCCTCCGCTGTCGCCGCGTCCCGGGGCCCGTCCCCGGCTTGGAGCCATCCAAGCCCGGGGCCCGGCCGGGTGGCGCGGAAACAGCGAAAGATCCCATGCGCGACTGTCTGATCAGGTACACCTTCACCTGGACCGATTACCGCGACCCGGCCGTCCGTGCACACCTCCGGCTCGGTGTCCTCATTGTCCTGGTCTCGGACATCTGGCCGCTCATGCGGCGCAGGCGGCCCGGTGGAGGCGGGGCGGGGTGGGGCGGGTCAGTTCCCGGTCTTGTCCGGGACCCAGCCGCCTGGCTGCCAGCGCACCACGGTCAGGGCTGAAGTGGTGAGTGGCGCGTGGTTGGCCTTGGTCATGGTGTGGACTCCTGCGACCCCCACATGGGTCAGGTGTTCCAGGCGCAGCCGTGCCCGCTGTCGGTCGCGGTGGCCGTAGTAGGCCTGGTGGATCATGGTCACGGCATCGGCGCCGTACGCGACGTAGGTGCCCACGGCGCCGTGGGCCGCTTCGAAGGCGTCGGCGAACCGGCGGAGCTCCGCGGCGTGGGGCAGGGTGTCCGGTGCTTGGCGTGCGGCCAGGACGTGAGGTGCGACGACCTGTACGCCGACGGCCGCGGGGCCTGCGATCTCGGGGAAACCGGGGTGCCCGGCCGCCGGCGAGCAGATCATGGGCCCGCGCCAGCCTGCGGCGCGGGCGTCCCGGACGCAGATGCCGTTGTAGGGAGGCGCCGCGAAGACCGCGATGGCATCCGGCCGGGCTCGCAGGAGCGGCTCGATGACCCGGCGCACGTTGTCGGCCGGGGGCGTGAACTCCCTGTGCGCCACGAGCTCCAGGCCGTGGCGGCGGAAGTCCTGGGCGAACCGCTCCCACACTTCGGGCGGGGTTGTGGAGACCTCGGTGCTCAGGGCGGCGACGCGACGGTGCCCGCCCGCGGCGAGCGCCTCCATCATGCGCTGCTCGGTCACCTTCTTCTGAGGGGCGCTGCGGAAGACGTAGGACTGTGTGGGCTGCCCACCGGTGGTGGGCATCACCACCGGCACCCGCGCTGCCTGGCCCACGGCGGCCACCTGGGCTGCGCCTTCGGGCTGCGAGGTGCCGACGAGTGCGTGCAGATGTGAGTTCCGGACCAGGCGCTCGGCTGCGGCGCGGGCGTGGGCGGCATCGCCTCTGGTGTCGACCTCGATCAACTCGATGTGCTCACCGTGCAGCCGATTGAGGTGTCGCGCGGTGAAACGGACACCGAGGAGCTGGCGTCGACCCTGGATCCGCGCGGGACCGCTGAGGTCGAAGAGGGCGCCGATGCGGAGGGGTTCACCCGCGGGCGCGGATGCCGCGGGTGCGGCCTGGGCTTCCGTGGGAACCAGCGGCAGCAGGGCCGCTGCTGAGCCGAGGGCGAGGACGCCTCGTCGTGAGGGTCCGGAGGTGGGGGACGTGGGCGGCATGACATCTCCGTGGTGATGGGGGGCAACTCTCCTCCATCTATGCCCGTTTCGTAACTTTCATGCGGAATGCATTACTTTGATGATGTCAATGCTCCCGTGCGCCCGTCATGTGGGTGGTTGAAGGCCATTCCCGTTTGGGCACCCTCGCTGCGGGACGCGAGGAGCCGGCCGCCGGGCGGATATGAGCGCTGATCAGGTGGTGAAGTCGTAAAGGGAGCCCCGGGCGACAGCCGTGCGGGCTGCTGCCCGGGGCTTCCGGCGTGCATGGGTCAGCCGTTGGTGACCGTCTTGGTGATCTCGATCCCGCCCCGGGCGACAACACCTCCCCGCCGGTCGACCCGCCGGACGCCGACGTCGAGGAGAAGGTGGCCAACGGCTGGCCGAACAACCCTGCACGCGAGGCGCGGACCGGCCGTCCCCTGTACGGTCCGCGCCTCGTTGTCGTCCCCGCGTCCAGGTGAACACAGCCGCAGATCACGGCGGGCAACACAATGCGGACGACCGGAAGTCAACTCGCATGCGGTGAAGGGCTGTCCGAGACCCGGCCGGGGAGGCTCCCGCCCTGCCGGGGCGGCAAGGCGCACTGAGCCGTCGGGCGTTCGTCGACCGTGACGTCCCTGCCGTCGATGCGGAAGGCGTAGCACCCCGTGACCGTCTCCTCGGTGACGAAGATGAAGGTCCGTGGCGGACCGAGTCCGGCCAGCTGTGCGTACGCGGTGAGCCCCCCGGAGCGGCGGTCGAGGCCGACGAGTCCGGGGGCAGGCTTGTCCCGGCCGAACACCTCCACCAGCTCCTGGTCCGAGACCGCTCCGTCGCGTGCCGCCGCCCGGAGCGCGGCGGTGCGGTCGTGCAACCGGCGCGCGAGGTCCTGTTCCGCCGCGGCGCGGTCGCGGGCGGGCTGCGTCCACTGCCACACCAGGATGCCAGTGAGCAGGAGTACCAGCGTCATCGCCAGGCCCAGGCAGCCGTTGAACAGGCAGCCGTCCCGTGTTCCCCGTCGCACTCCAGGTCTTCGCCCCATGCGGGGAGACTGCCCTGCCTGGCCACGGATGGGCAACTACCTGACGGTGCAAGGGCCGTGGCGCGCCAGGGCAGGCGGGCGCACCCGCCCGACAGGCTTCGTATGCAGTGCGCCGGGCAGCGGATGCCCCGCCACGGGCGGGACGCGGACGACCACACGTACGTCACGGTTCGTACAGCCACATCCCAGACGGCCACAGGCCGTTCCTGAGCACCGTCGATCCCCGTGCCCGCCAAGGGCGTTCCGCCCTCGGCCTCGCGCTCCCCACGGCGCCACACCGGCGGCGGGTCCGTCCCTCGTCGTCCCTTCGGGGTCGTACAGGGGCCGCTGCCCATGTCGTGGAGCCGCGCCTCCCCGTGAAGTTGTCACGTGTCACCACATCCGCCGGGCCGCCCACGGTTACCCCTGCGGTACGCCTCCGCAACACGCCTCGCGAAGGCTGGGCACGCTGCCCCGGTCCCCGCCGCCACCTGCACCGGGCGACCGGATTCGACCCGATGACCACGCCCGGCACGCGCACGCCGGGCGCGGACGAGGAGGACAACCCATGGCTCCACCGACCCCGGCTTCCCGCCGCTCCTTCCTGAGATCCGTCGGCGCGGCGGGAGGCGCCGGAGTGCTGTACTCGGCGATGGGCGCGCTCGGGCTCGCCCCGGTCCCCGACGCGCGGGCGGACGCCTACCGGGCGCCCCGGCCCGGGGACTTCGCACCCGGTCGGACGGGCGGCAAGAAGGTCCTCGTCCTCGGCGCCGGCATGGCCGGCCTCGCGACCGCGTACGAACTGGGCAAGGCCGGGTACGACTGCCGGATCCTGGAGGCGAAGGACCGCCCCGGCGGCCGCAACTGGACCGTGCGCGGCGGCACGCGGCTGACCGACCTCGACGGCCGCACGCAAACGGCGTCGTTCAGCAGGGGCCAGTACCTCAACGCAGGCCCGGCCCGCCTCCCGCAGTCCCACGTCACCCTGGACTACTGCCGCGAACTCGGCGTGGAACTCCAGGTCTTCGCCAACCAGAACGCCAACGCGTACATCCACCACGAGAACAGCCCCGCCCTGGCGGGCAAGCCGGTGCGCTGGCGCACCGCGAAGGCCGACGTCTTCGGGTACGTCTCCGAGCTCCTCGCCAAGGCCACCGACCAGGGCGCCCTCGACGCGCGGCTCACCGGGCAGGACAAGGAACGTCTCATCTCCTTCCTCCAGGGGTTCGGCGCCATCAAGGGAAAGGCCGAGGGCTACGCCTACACCGGCTCCGACCGCCGGGGCTACTCCGTCGAACCCGGCGCGGGGCCCGACTCCGGCACGGTCCTCGGCCCGGTGCCCTCACTGTCGGACGTCGTCGCCAGCGGCGTGGGGCAGCGCTTCGCCTTCGAACTCGGCTACGACCAGGCGATGATGATGTTCCAGCCGGTGGGCGGGATGGACGCGATCCCGAACGCCCTGGCCGACGCGGTCGGCCGGAACCGCATCACGTACGGCGCAAAGGCCCTGGAGATCAAGGACCTGGCGGACGGCGCGGAGGTCACCTACCGGGACGCCACCGGGCGCACGCGGACCCGGCGCGCCGACTTCGTCGTCGCGGCGGTGCCGCCGATGGTCGCCGCCCGGCTGCGGCACAACCTGGGGGCCGCCGTCGCCTCGGCGCTCAGGTCCGCCGTACCGGTCCCGGTCGGCAAGATAGGGCTCGAATACCGCAGCCGCTGGTGGGAGACGGACGAGCACATCTACGGCGGGATCACCGCGACGGACACGGACCTGGCCACCATCTGGTACCCGTCCTACGGCTACCAGGGCAGGCGGGGCACCCTGGTCGGCTACTACCACTTCGGCGCCGACGCGCTCGCCTACAGCGCGCTGCCGCACTCCCAGCGGCTGGCGCGGGCCCTGGGCCGGGGCGTCAGGATCCACGGGGAGAAGTACCGCGACGAACTCGACCACTCCTTCAGCGTGGCGTGGCACAGGACTCCCGACATCGAGGCCGGATGGGTGGGGTGGCCCTCGCCCGCCGCGTCCGAGTACGCGCTGCTCAACCGGCCCGCCGGGCACGTCTACTTCGCCGGTGACTGGCTCAGCCACGTCATCGCCTGGCAGCACGGGGCGCTGACGTCCGCGCGCAAGGTCGTGACCGAGATCCACGAGAGGGTGCTGGCCGCATGAGAAGACGTACGCAGGTCGTCCTTGGCACTGCTCTGACCGCCTCGCTCCTCGCCGGGGGAACCGCACTGGCCGACGGCGGCGGCTGGTGGACGGGGCCGCACGCGGTCCGCGTCATGCTGCCCGAGGGGCAGACGAACCCGGCCATCGCCAACGGCGTCGCCGTCGGCGGCGAGGTCGCGGTCTACCAGAGCAGCGGTCTCGGACCCGCCGCGCTCAATCCGTCGGCACCGGCGGGCGCACCGGAGTCCTACACCGACCCCGCCCTCACCCGGGGAGCGGTGGGCGTCACGATCACCGAGGCCCAGGCCCTCGTCGTACTGCGCGCGATCGAGGCCAACCTCCGCGCGGCCGGACTCACTTCGGCGGACGTCCTCACCATGAAGTGCTACCTGGCCAAGCCGCCAGGCGGCGAGTCCGCCGACTACGCCGGCTGGAACCGCGCCTACCGCCAGTTCTACGCCAACATCGACCTCGCCTCGAAGAAGGTCGTGCCGGTGCCGCTCGGCACATCGGCCCCCGCGACACCACTGTTCCCCAACCGCGCACGGCCCGCGCGCGCCACCATGGAGGTCGCGTCGCTGGCCGTGAAGGGCTGGCTGGTCGAAGTCGAGGTCACCGCCGCCTACCGCAGGCGCTGACGCAACGGCGCGGCGCGCACGAGGACGGGCCCGTGGCGGCGGGCACGTCCCGCCGCCGGCGCGTACGCGTCGTGACCGTCGCCGCGTGCCCTGCGGAACGCATTGCAAACAAGCTGGTTTCCCGTGAATGGGCGTAGAATTGCAGGGCATCCGAGGTGCAGGAGGTTGATAACGATGGTTCCCCTGCTTCTTGTTCTTCTGCTCGCCCTG
>NZ_JBEOYE010000095.1:0-33885 GCF_040296945.1 Streptomyces sp. NPDC001941
CCGCACGACCCCCGTACGGCCGGAGCGCGCGGCGCCGTACAGCACAGGGGCGAGCAGCAGCGCGACGCCCCACCCCGAGTAGAGGAGCACCCGCGAGCGCGGTGGCGGTGACCACGGCGCCGCAGGAGAGCACCTCGCGCAGCCACGTCCGCCGGGCCAGTGCCGCGCACCCGGCCAGGGCCAGGAGCAGGGCGGCGAGGACCGTGAAGGTGGCCGGGCGGGAGGCCAGCGCGTACAGGGCCGCGCACCCGCCGGAGGCGGCGCCCAGGGCGAGTGCGGTGGGCGTCAGCGCCGCGGGCGGCCCGGCGGGCAGCCGCTCCGGGCGGACGGCCAGGAGCAGCAGGGCCGCGCCCGCCGCGGTGTGCACGGCCGGGACCGCGGCGTACGGCAGGTCCAGGGCGACCGGCACGGTGGTCAGGGCCGCCCAGCCCAGGGCCAGGGCCGCGCACCGGGCCGCCGCGCCCGGGACCCGCGGCAGCCGGGCGAGGACCACCAGGGCGGCGGCCACCGCGAGCAGCACCAGCGGCGCCGGGAGCGGCTCCGCCCAGGGCAGGCCCCCGGGCAGCGCGTCCCCGGCCGACACCGGGGCGCCCGCCCAGACGTCCGCGACCCGCGCGGCGCCGCCCGCCAGGCCCGCCGCCACCAGCGGCAGCGCCCAGAGCACGGCCAGCGCCTGCACCGCGGCCGACGCGGCGACGAACCCGGTCCGCAGCGGGCGCGGCAGGGACGTCCGTACGAGCGCGAGGAGCGCCAGGGCACACGCCAGGTAGCCGGGCACGGCCCAGGCGCCGGGCACCGCGTCCCGTACCACCCCGCCCACCGCCGCCACGGCCGCCAGGCCCGCGACGACCGCGCCCGGCAGCGCCGCCGCCGGACGCCGCCACCCGGCCAGCAGCGCCAGCGCGGCGCCCCCGAGCAGCACCGTCGCGGGGCCCAGCGGCGCGCCGAGCGAGAGGACCCCGGCGGCCAGCAGCGCGTACCCGCCGGCGACGCACGCGGTCGTCCAGGCGAAGCCGCGCACCACGGAGGAGGTGGCGTACAGCGCGACCAGCACGTCCAGCGCGGCCGTGGCCAGCAGCGACCAGGTGATCGTGACGGCCGGGGCGTGGGAGGCCAACGCCCACAGCGGCAGCGGGAGTTGCGCGGTCAGCACGGCGGCGGGCAGCGGCAGGCGCAGCTTCCCGAGCACCCTGCCGTACCCGGCCCACAGTGCGGCGAGCACCGCCGACGCGGCCGCCGCGAACCCCACGCCGCCGGTCTCCGCGAGGCCCACCGCGTGCACCGCGTAGGCGTCGAGGACGGTGAGCAGCAGGCCCAGCGCGGCCACGGCTTCCGCGGTCGAGGCGAGCCCCCGGCGCAGCAGCACCACCGGAGCGCCCAGCGCGGCCACCGTCACCAGCGACAGCACCGCCGAACGGCCCGCGATGCCCATGCTGCCCCAGCTCACCAGGGTGAACGCGATCGCGGCGACGGCCAGCAGCACGCCGCCGAGCGCGAGCAGCACGTTCTGCACGCTCGGCGGCGAGGCGTCGGCCGGCGCGCCCCACCGGGCCGCGGGAGCCGCGCCGCCGGGCGGACCGGCCGGGCGCAGGGGGAGCGCGTGGTGCAGCAGCCACGCCCGCCGGGCGAGCAACTGGGCGCGGCGGGCGTCGAGTCGCACCAGCTCGCTGTCGATGGCCGCCAGCTCCTGCACGGGCTGCGGCGGGGCGTTCTCCATGCCCCGGAGTGTGCTGCGGGCCCCACCCCCCGGCCATGCGCGCGGGTACTCAGATGCGTACTCAGTACCGCCGGGTCGCTGCCGGGTCCCTGCCGGATCCCTGCCCGGGGGCGCAGACTCGGACCATGGACCCCAACCGCTACCGCTTCCGCAGCGTCTGGCTGCTGGCCGCCCCGCCGGACGCCGTCTTCGCCGCCCTGGAGCGGGCCGAGGAGTACCCGCGCTGGTGGCGCCAGGTCCGCGAGGTGGTGGCGGTCGACGAGCGCACCGGCACCGGCCGCTTCCGCTCCCTGCTCCCGTACGACCTGTTCGTCACCGCCACCGAGACGCGCCACGACCCGGTCGGGCTCGTCCTCCAGGCCGCGCTGAGCGGGGACATGGAGGGCTGGGCGCGCTGGACGGTGGCCGGCCGCGCGGGCGGCGGCAGCCGGGTGCTGTACGAGCAGGAGGTCGAGGTGCGCAAGCCGCTGCTGCGCCGCCTCGCGGTGCCGGGGCGGCCGCTGTTCCGGCTCAACCACGCGCTGATGATGCGCTCCGGCCGGCGCGGTCTGGCCGCGCTGCTCGAAGCGGTTTGAACGAACCCCCGTCGTACCTGTAATGTTCGGTGCGTTCCCGGGCGATTAGCTCAGCGGGAGAGCGCTTCGTTCACACCGAAGAGGTCACTGGTTCGAACCCAGTATCGCCCACCGATCGAGAGGCCGGTCCGTCCAGCGGACCGGCCTCTCGGCTGTGTACGACCGGCCGTACGACCGGCTGTGCGCGGCCCGTTCAGGCCGCCGCCGCGCGCGCCTCGGTGCGCATCGGCCACGCCGGGTCCACCGCCTCCGGCGTGCCCTGCCGCGCGAACCAGGCCTGCAGCCCGCGCGCCTGCGCCGCGTGCCACACCGCCTGCAGCGTGTGCAGCTCCGCCGGGCTGAGCCGGTCGAGGCGCCCGGCGAACTTCCGCCCCACCGCCCGTACGACCTCCAGCGAAGCGGTCGCGTCCGCCGCCGCGTCATGGGCGCCGTCCAGGACCACCTCGTAGTGCGAGCACAGGTCGGTCAGCGTGCGCCGGCCCTTGCGGTAGCGGTCCAGGTGCTTGTCCAGGACCCGGGGGTCCAGCACGCACAGCGGCGCGCCCTCCAGGTACCGGGCCAGCGACGACGCCCGGTGGCGGCGCAACTCCCGGTCCAGGATGGTCAGGTCGAACGGCGCGTTCATCACGACCAGCGGGCGGCCCGCCGCGCACTGCTCGCCCAGCGCCCTCGCTATCTCCTCCATCACCGGCGCGGGCCAGCGGCCGTTGCGCTGCAGGTGATCGTCCGTCAGCCCGTGCACCTCGGTGGCGCCCGGGGGTACCGGCACCCCCGGGTTGACCAGCCAGCGGACGGTCCGCGCCCGGCCGCCTGCGGTGTCCTGCACCACCAGCGCGGCCGAGACGATGCGGTCGTTCTCGACGTCCACTCCGGTGGTCTCGGTGTCGAATGCGGCCAGGGGCCCCTCGTACCAGTACGTCATCCCCGAACTCCTCGCGCGTGCCTGGCAGATGGCGTGATTCCCCCTGCCCGAATCGGTGATACCCGGGCCGTTTGCGCCGTACGCAACCCGGTGACAACACAGGTGACGGGGAAGGAAACAGACATGGCGCTCACCCAGCCCGAGCCGGGTGGGCTGCTGCCTCAGCGGATCGCGCCGCTGCGCGGCTCACTCGCCACCACCGCCTGCATGGAGACGCTGCAGGTGGGTTACCTGCACGCCGTGGCCGCCGCCGCGGGGTGCTCGCTCTCCCAGCCCTTTCCGGACAACGGCATCGACTGGCACGTCAGCCACAGCTCACCCGGGCACGCCGTCGACGACGAGGTGACCATCAAGGTCCAGCTCAAGTGCACCTACCAGCTGGCGCCCCGTCCGCCGGGCCCGGCCTTCTCGTTCACGCTCGACAACGACCACCTGGTCAAGCTCGCGCGCACCCCGGTCTCCGTGCACAAGATCCTCGTCGTGATGATCGTGCCCAGGACCCGGGAGGAATGGCTGCGCGCCGGCCACGACCGGCTCGACCTGAGGCACTGCTGCTACTGGACCAACCTGGCGGGCCACCAGGTCACCGGCCGCCGCCGCAGCACCGTGCGGATACCGACGAACCGCATCTTCGACGACCGGGCCCTGTGCGAGATCATGACCCGGGTCGGGGCGGGAGGGAGACCCTGATGCACTCGCCGACCGACGAGCCCCTGCGCCCCCACCCCGGCGGCGCCGACCCGCTCCCCGCCGCCCCGGGCGGCACCGTCCCCGACCCGTCCCGCGTCGACCCCGTCGTCCTCGGGGCGCTGCTCGAACGGCACGGCTGGCGGCGGCGCGGCGGCAGCGCCGGGCGCTACGCCCGCTGGACGCCGCCCGGACCCGGCGCCGCCGGGACCAGCCTGCTGGTGCCCGAGAGCCGGGCCTTCCCCGACTGCGACGACCTGCTCGCCGAGGCGCTCACCGCACTCGCCCGCAGCGGCACGCCCGCGGCCCGCGAGGTGCTCGTCGGCCTGACCCTGCCCAGTGACGAGATCCGCTGGTGGCGCGACGTACCGACCGGTCTGACGGGCGCGGCGGCCTGGACCGTGCAGGAGCAACTGCGCTCGGCCGCCCGCCAGTTGCTGATGGCGGGCGCGCTGGCCGCCCGGAGCAGGGCCGGGTACTACGGGGCCCGCCACCGCCGCCAGGCGCAGGCCGCCCTCGACGGGGTGCTGGTCGGGCCCGCGCCCGCCGACCAGGGGCACGCCGCGCTCACCGCGTTCCTGCCGGTCGACCCGGGCCGCACCGTGACCGTACGGCTCTACCACGCGCTGTACGCGGCCCGGGAGGCCGCCGACTACATGCGGGCCACCGGCGGGATGGAGGCCTTCGACGCGGCGGTGCGGGTCGGCGTCAGCCGGGAGCTCACCGAGGCGGTCGTCGCGCTGGTGCGGGGCACCGAAGGGGCCCGGATCACGCTGGAGTGGGCCCCGGCGGCCGGGGTGCCGCACGGCTGCGCGGCCCGGCCCGAGCCGGTGGAGTTCTCGCCCGGCGACCTGCCCGCGCTGCGCGAGGCCGGGGCGCGCTTCCTGAAGGACGAGCCGTCGGTGCCGGTGCGGATCACCGGCGCGGTGGTGCGGATGCGGCGCTCCGGGCCGCGCGGGGAGGGGACGGTGCGGCTGCGGGTCATCGGCGGCGCCGAGGTGCCGCACGTACGGGTGGCGCTGGACGAGGAGGCGTACCGCACGGCCGGCCACGCCCACCTGGTGGGCCTGCCGATCCGGGTGGTCGGGCGGCTGGAGAGCCGGGGCGGCTTCCGGCGCCTGACCGACGCCTCGGGGGTGGTCCCGGTGCAGGTCGACGACGCCGAGCGGGACCGGCTGCTGAAGTCGCTGCACGAGAACCTGGACTTCTTCGAGGAGGCGTGCGGCGGGGGAGACTGAGGGGGCCGGTGACCGTTTCGCGGCCGGGGTCCGGGGCTCGGTACGATTCACCGGTACGCAGTGACCACTGCGGCGACCCCCTTCAGGCAGGAGAGACCGGTGTCAGACGTCCGTGTGATCATCCATCGCGATTCCGAGCGGGAAGAGCGCGTGGTGACGACGGGCACTACGGCCGCCGACCTCTTCACCGGTGAGCGCACCGTCGTCGCGGCCCGGGTGGCCGGCGAGCTGAAGGACCTGGCGTACGAGGTGCGGGACGGCGAGGAGGTCGAGCCCGTCGAGATCACCTCCGAGGACGGCCTGAACATCCTGCGCCACTCCACCGCGCACGTGATGGCCCAGGCCGTGCAGGAGCTCTTCCCCGAGGCCAAGCTGGGCATCGGCCCGCCGGTCAAGGACGGCTTCTACTACGACTTCGACGTGGCGAAGCCCTTCACGCCGGAGGACCTCAAGGCCGTCGAGAAGAAGATGCAGGAGATCCAGAAGCGCGGCCAGAAGTTCGCGCGCCGGGTCGTCACCGACGAGGCCGCCCGCGAGGAGCTGGCCGACGAGCCGTACAAGCTGGAGCTGATCGGGCTCAAGGGCTCGGCCTCCTCCGACGACGGCGCCGACGTCGAGGTGGGCGCGGGCGAGCTCACCATCTACGACAACCTGGACGCCAAGACCGGCGAGCTGTGCTGGAAGGACCTCTGCCGCGGTCCCCACCTGCCCTCCACCCGCCTGATCCCGGCGTTCAAGCTGATGCGCAACGCGGCCGCCTACTGGCGCGGCAGCGAGAAGAACCCGATGCTCCAGCGCATCTACGGCACCGCCTGGCCGTCCAAGGACGAGCTGAAGGCGTACCTGGAGTTCCTCGCCGAGGCGGAGAAGCGCGACCACCGCAAGCTGGGCAACGAGCTGGACCTGTTCTCCATCCCCGAGCAGATCGGCTCCGGCCTCGCGGTCTTCCATCCCAAGGGCGGCATCATCCGCCGGGTCATGGAGGACTACTCGCGCCGCCGGCACGAGGAGGAGGGGTACGAGTTCGTCTACACCCCGCACGCGACGAAGGGGAAGCTCTTCGAGCAGTCGGGCCACCTGGACTGGTACGCCGACGGCATGTACCCGCCCATGCAGCTCGACGAGGGCGTGGACTACTACCTCAAGCCCATGAACTGCCCGATGCACAACCTGATCTTCGACGCGCGCGGCCGCTCCTACCGCGAACTGCCGCTGCGCCTCTTCGAGTTCGGGACCGTGTACCGGTACGAGAAGTCCGGCGTCGTGCACGGCCTGACCCGGGCCCGCGGCTTCACGCAGGACGACGCGCACATCTACTGCACCCGTGAGCAGATGTCCGAGGAGCTGGACAAGACGCTCACCTTCGTCCTCGGCCTGCTGCGCGACTACGGCCTGACCGACTTCTACCTGGAGCTGTCCACCAAGGACCCGGAGAAGTTCGTCGGCTCCGACGAGGTCTGGGAGGAGGCGACCGAGACGCTGCGCCAGGTCGCCGAGAAGCAGGGCCTGCCGCTGGTCCCGGACCCGGGCGGCGCCGCCTTCTACGGCCCGAAGATCTCCGTCCAGGCCAAGGACGCCATCGGCCGCACCTGGCAGATGTCGACCATCCAGCTCGACTTCAACCTGCCCGAGCGCTTCGACCTGGAGTACACCGGCCCCGACGGCAACAAGCAGCGCCCGGTCATGATCCACCGCGCGCTCTTCGGCTCCATCGAGCGCTTCTTCGCGGTGCTCCTGGAGCACTACGCGGGCGCCTTCCCGGCCTGGCTCGCCCCGGTCCAGGCGGTCGGCATCCCGATCGGCGACGGGCACGTGGAGTACCTCCAGGAGTTCGCCGTCGCCGCCCGCAGGAAGGGCCTGCGCGTCGAGGTCGACTCCTCCTCGGACCGCATGCAGAAGAAGATCCGCAACGCCCAGAAGCAGAAGGTGCCCTTCATGGTCATCGCGGGCGACGAGGACATGGCGGCCGGCGCCGTCTCCTTCCGCTACCGCGACGGCTCCCAGGAGAACGGCATCCCGGTCGAGGACGCCATCGCCAAGATCGCCAAGATCGTCGAGGACCGCGTCCAGGTCTGATCGAGGGCCGTGTGCGGGCGGGCCCCCGGGGGAGTCGTTCCCCGGGGGCCCGCCCGCGTTCCGGTTCCGCGACGCCATATGCTGATCGGCATGACGACTGAGCCGGAGCAGCAGATCGGAGTGGGGACGCCGGACGCGTTCCAGCGCCTGTGGACCCCCCACCGGATGGCGTACGTCCAGGGCGAGAACAGGCCCACCGGGCCCGGCGTCGACGACGGCTGTCCGTTCTGCTCCATCCCGGCCAAGTCCGACGAGGACGGGCTCGTCGTCGCGCGCGGCGAGACGGTGTACGCGGTGCTCAACCTCTACCCGTACACCGGCGGGCACCTGATGGTCGTGCCGTTCCGGCACGTCGCCGACTACACGGACCTCGACGAGGCGGAGACCGCCGAGCTCGCCGTGTTCACCAAGCACGCCATGGCCGCCCTGCGCACCGCCTCCGGCGCGCACGGCTTCAACATCGGGATGAACCAGGGCACCGTCGCGGGCGCCGGCATCGCCGCCCACCTGCACCAGCACGTGGTGCCGCGCTGGGGCGGCGACACCAACTTCATGCCGGTCGTCGGCCACACCAAGGTGCTGCCCCAACTCCTCGCCGACACCCGCGAGATGCTCGCCGGGGCCTGGCCCGTCGGCTGAGCGCGGACGCGGCCCCGCGCGCGCCGCGGGGCCGTCCGCCCCGCGGCGCGTCACGCGTCGTACGGATCACAGGTCGTGCGGATCACGCACCGTGCGGATCACGCGTCGTACGCGTCCGCCCTGCGCGGCGCCGGGTCCTGCACCATGCCGCCCAGGACCATCGAGCGGTTGGCGAACTTCTCGGTGTCCACGCCGTGGTCCTTGAGCACCCGGATCGTCGCCGCGTGCACCGCCCGCATCACCGGCGTCGCCGCGCGCATCGCGTCGTCCGCCATGAAGCGGTGCCGCCAGGGCTTGTCGGCCCAGGCGTGCCGCAGGCCGAACGGCTCCGGCAGGGTCAGCTTGCCGCCCAGGAAGTCCAGCACCGGCGGGAACCAGACCAGCGGGGCGCGCACCGCCAGGCGGACCACCTCGGTGGCGTCCACCAGCGGCAGCCTGACCTCCCGGGTCTCCCAGAACCGCACGGTCTTGGACACCTCGCGGGTCTTCGCCTTCGGCTTGGTGGTGAACAGGCTGTGCACCGGGCCCAGCGCGTGGCCGGTGACCTCGATGCGCAGCGTCTTGTAGAGCACCGTCACCGTGATCATCATGGTGAGGACCAGCTGGTCGTCCCAGAGGGCGAACTGGACGCCCAGGTAGTGCCGGTCGCCCTTGCCGAACTGCTGCTCGTTGCAGATGCGCTGTATCTCGTGCGGCTTCACCTGGTAGCGCACCACGTTCTCGCTGGCGGCCCGGGAGACCTCCTTGGCGCCCTCGCCGACCGGGGCCACGATCCAGTCCCTGACCTTCGGCGCGGGGAAGCCGCCGCTCTTGATGGCGCCCCGCTCCAGCAGGCTCAGCTCCTTCTGGATCTCCTTGACCACGTCCCAGCTGCGGAAGTCGTGGATCTCCTTGCCGTCCTGGGGGAGCAGCTCCTCGGCGAGCTGCCAGCCGCCCCAGCGGGTGCCCAGGCCCAGTATCCCCTTGGGGCCCGCGTAGAAGACGATGTTGGACTGCTGCTCGTCGGCGAGCTCGTCCAGGCCCTGGCGCAGCTGCTCCGCGGGCTTCTCCAGCGGGCTGGAGGGCACCGCCTCGGGGATCTTCGCGCCGATGCTGCCGCCCGAGAGCAGCGAGGTCCACTGGGCCCGCAGCTTGTCGGCGGTGGACTCGGCGACCCGCTTGGCCAGGAACCAGCCGACCACCGGGGCGACCACCATGGCCCGCAGGTAGAGCGAGAGCACCCCGGTGAAGGGCATCTTGATGAGGAAGATCACGCCGAGCACGGCCACCGCGGCGAGCAGCGCGAAGCCGATCAGGCCGGCCGAGCGGTCCTTGGCCCCGGCCAGGGTGCGGCGCAGCTGGAACACCGCCAGCCACACCAGCAGCCCGGGCAGGAACAGCACCCCGAACACGACCGTGATCAGGGTCAGTTGGCGGTCCCGCTGCTTGCGCAGCGCATTGGCCGCCAGGCAGTGCTCCACCACCGGCTGCGGGTCCGTGCCGAAGGACTGGACCAGCGCCTTGCGGGCGCCGCCCAGCATCCGCACCACCACCGCGCGCGAGAAGGCCTCGCCCAGGTTCGGCTCGAAGAGCGAGAACCGGCCCTTCTTCACGGTCGACTCGTGGACCTCGTTGTTGGCCTTGAGGATCTCCTCGACCGGGTTGTCGCGGTACGCGGCGGAGGCGAGGGCGTGGGCCGCCGTGGTCTGCTCCCCGGACCCCTGGACCGGAACCTGTGGCCACGGTGTCGTCACTGTTCGTCCCCCCATCGCGCCGCTCGCCGCGGATGTCGTCCCGCTCTGCGGCCTGTTCCCAACTACCGCGCCCCGCACACCTGCTGAGCAGGGCACCACAGCGTATCCGGGTCGTGGCCGGAGCGGGCGGGGACGGCCGAATGCCGCCGGAGCGGCACCCGGCCGCGGGCACGGCCCCTTCCTACGCCACGACCCCCTGCCGCCTCGCGTCCCCCTCCCGCTCCCGCACCCGGTCCGCCACCTGCGGCGGCATCGCCTCGTGCCGGGCGTACGCCCGCCCGAAGCGTCCCGTGCCGTGCGAGAGGGAGCGCAGGTCCACCGCGTACCGCCCGATCTCGATCTCCGGCACCTCGGCCCGTACGAGCGTGCGTCCCGCACCCGCCTGCTCGGTGCCCACCACGCGTCCCCGCCGCCCCGACAGATCGCTCATCACCGGGCCCACGTACTCGTCCGGCACCAGCACCCGCACCTCCGCGACCGGCTCCAGCAGGTGCACCCGCACCTCGGCCGCCGCCTCGCGCAGCGCCAGCGCGCCCGCCGTCTGGAAGGCGGCGTCGGAGGAGTCCACCGAGTGCGCCTTGCCGTCGAACAGCGTGATCCGCACGTCCACCAGCGGGTACCCGGCCGCGACCCCGCGCCGCGCCTGTGCCCGTACGCCCTTCTCCACGGACGGGATGAACTGGCGCGGCACCGCGCCCCCCACCACCTTGTCGACGAACTCGATGCCCGAGCCCGGCGCCAGCGGCTCCACCCGGATCTCGCAGATCGCGTACTGGCCGTGCCCGCCGGACTGCTTCACGTGCCGCCCGCGCCCCTGGGAGGCGCCGCCGAACGTCTCGCGCAGCGCCACCTTGTGCGGCACCACGTCCACCTGCACCCCGTAGCGGCTGCGCAGCCGCTCCAGGGCCACGTCCATGTGCGCCTCGCCCAGGCACCACAGGACCAGCTGGTGGGTGTCCTGGTTCTGCTCCAGGCGCATCGTCGGGTCCTCGGCCACCAGCCGCGAGAGGCCCTGCGACAGCTTGTCCTCGTCGGCCTTGCTGTGCGCCTGGATCGCCAGCGGCAGCAGCGGGTCCGGCATCGTCCACGGCTCCATCAGCAGCGGGTCGTCCTTGCCCGACAGGGTGTCGCCGGTCTCCGCGCGGCCCAGCTTGGCCACGCACGCCAGGTCGCCCGCCACGCAGTGGGACAGGGTGCGCTGCTGCTTGCCGAAGGGCGAGGACAGCGCGCCGATCCGCTCGTCCGCCTCGTGCAGCGGGCTCTCCTGGTGGCCCGGGTCGGTGAGCCCGTGGCCGCACACGTGGACCACCTCGTCGGGGCGCAGGGTGCCGCTGAAGACCCGTACCAGCGAGATCCGGCCCACGTACGGGTCGGAGGCCGTCTTGACCACCTCGGCCACCAGCGGCCCGTCCGGGTCGCAGGACAGCGCCGGGCGCGGCAGGCCGCCGGCCGTGGTGACCGCCGGGGCCTCGCGCTCCAGCGGCGTCGGGAAGCCGCCGGTGATCAGCTCCAGGAGCTCCAGGGTGCCCAGGCCCTCGCGGCCGCCCCCGGCGGCGGGCGCGGCGGCCAGCACCGGGTGGAACACCCCGCGCGCCACGGCCTTCTCCAGGTCGTCCACGAGCGTCTTGACGTCGATCTCCTCGCCGCCGAGGTAGCGGTCCATCAGGGACTCGTCCTCGCTCTCGGCGATGATCCCCTCGATCAGCCGGTTGCGCTCGGCCTCGATCAGCGCGGACTGCTCCGGGTCCGGCGCCGCCTCGGCGCGCTCCCCGGAGGTGTAGTCGAAGACCTGCTGCGACAGCAGCCCGACCAGGCCGGTCACCGGCGCGTGCCCGTCGGAGGCCTCGGGGCCGTGCACCGGCAGGTACAGCGGCAGTACGGCGTCGGGGTCGTCGCCGCCGAAGATCCGCCCGCACACCCGGGTCAGCTCGGCGAAGTCGGTGCGGGCGGTGTCCAGGTGGGTGACCACGATGGCGCGCGGCATCCCGACGGCCGCGCACTCCTCCCACACCATGCGGGTCGAGCCCGCCACCGCGTCGGCCTCCTGCGCGGCCGAGACGACGAAGAGGGCCGCGTCCGCGGCGCGCAGACCGGCCCTCAGCTCCCCGACGAAGTCGGCGTAACCGGGTGTGTCGAGGAGGTTGATCTTGTACCCGCCCCATTCCAGCGGGACGAGGGAGAGCTGTACCGAACGCTGCTGGCGGTGCTCGATCTCGTCGTAGTCCGAGACCGTGCCGCCGTCCTCGACCCGGCCCGCCCGGTTGACGGCGCCCGCCGTCAGGGCCAGCGCTTCGACCAGGGTCGTCTTGCCCGATCCGCTGTGGCCGACCAGCACCACGTTCCGTACGGATGCGGGCTGGTCGGCCGTCGCTGCCCTGCCGGCGGCTCCGGGGTGTCCGTTCGCCTTGTCGCCCATGGTTCTTGCCTCCCGATCGACGCACGGTGAGGAGAGGGGGGACGCGGGCGCGGGGGAGCACACGCGGCAGCTCCGGCGGTGCCCGCGGTGGTCTACCGAGCTTTCCACTCCGGTCACGGTGCGTCCATACGTCGTACGTGTCCGCGACCGGCCGGGTGCGCCACGTCGACTCGGAGCGGTCCTGGCTACGATGGGCCAGCCGGTGGCCGTCGGAGCCGCACGGATTGCCGAACCCCGGGAAGGCCATGCTGAACAAGTACGCGCGTGCATTCTTCACGCGTGTCCTCACACCGTTCGCCGCGTTTCTGCTCCGCCGCGGGGTGAGCCCGGACGCGGTCACCCTCATCGGCACGGCCGGTGTGATGGCCGGGGCACTGGTCTTCTTCCCCAGGGGCGAGTTCTTCTGGGGCACCATCGTGATCACGCTGTTCGTCTTCTCGGACCTCGTCGACGGGAACATGGCCCGCCAGGCCGGGATCTCCAGCCGCTGGGGCGCGTTCCTCGACTCCACCCTGGACCGGGTCGCCGACGGCGCCATCTTCGGCGGCTTCGCGCTCTGGTACGCGGGCACCGGGAACGACAACGTGCTCTGCGCGGTCGCCATCTTCTGCCTGGCCAGCGGCCAGGTCGTGTCGTACACCAAGGCCCGGGGCGAGTCGATCGGCCTGCCCGTCGCGGTCAACGGCCTGGTCGAGCGCGCCGAGCGGCTGGTGATCTCGCTGGTCGCGGCGGGCCTCGCCGGACTGTCGAAGTTCGGCGTGCCGTGGATCGAGCACCTGCTGCCGGTGGCGCTGTGGATCGTCGCGGTGGGCAGTGCGGTGACCCTGGGCCAGCGGGTCGTGACGGTGCGGCGGGAGTCCGCCGAGGCGGACGCGCTCGCCGCCCGGGAGAGCGGGGCCACGCCGTGAGGGACAAGCTGACGGACGCCCTGTACGGCCTCGGCTGGGCGGGCGTGAAGAAGCTCCCCGAGCCCGTCGCCGTACGCCTCGGCACCACCATCGCCGACCAGGTGTGGAAGCGGCGCGGCAAGGGCGTGCTGCGGCTGGAGTCCAACCTCGCGCGGGTGGTGCCCGACGCCACCCCCGCCCGGCTGGCCCAGCTGTCGAAGGCCGGCATGCGGTCCTACATGCGGTACTGGATGGAGTCCTTCCGGCTGCCCGCCTGGAGCGCCGAGCGCGCCAGGGACAACGTCGAGATCAAGGACGTCCACCACCTCACCGAGGGCCTCGACTCGGGCCGCGGCGTCATCCTCGCCCTGCCGCACCTGGCCAACTGGGACCTGGCGGGCGTCTGGGTGACCCGTGCGCTCGGCGTGCCGTTCACCACCGTCGCCGAACGGCTCAAGCCCGAGACCCTCTTCGACCGGTTCGTCGCCTACCGCGAGTCCCTCGGCATGGAGGTCCTGCCGCACACCGGCGGCTCCGCCTTCGGCACCCTGGCCCGCCGGCTGCGCTCCGGCGGCCTGGTCTGCCTGGTCGCCGACCGCGACCTGTCCGCCTCCGGCGTGGAGGTCTCGTTCTTCGGCGAGGCCGCCCGGATGCCCGCCGGGCCCGCCATGCTGGCCCAGCAGACCGGCGCGCTGCTGCTGCCGGTGACCCTCTGGTACGAGGACACGCCCGTGATGAAGGGCCGCGTCCACCCGCCGGTCGAGGTGCCCGAGCAGGGCACCCGCGCCGAGAAGACCACCGAGATGACCCAGGCGCTGGCCGACGCGTTCGCCACCGGCATCGCCGACCACCCCGAGGACTGGCACATGCTCCAGCGACTGTGGCTGGCCGACCTGGAGGACCGAGGAGTGCGCCCCGCGTGAGGATCGGCATCGTCTGCCCGTACTCCTGGGACGTGCCGGGCGGCGTCCAGTTCCACATCCGCGACCTCGCCGAGCACCTGATCGGGATCGGCCACGAGGTCTCCGTCCTGGCCCCCGCCGACGACGAGACGCCGCTGCCCCGCTACGTCGTCTCCGCGGGCCGGGCCGTCCCCGTCCCGTACAACGGCTCGGTCGCCCGGCTCAACTTCGGCTTCCTCAGCGCCGCCCGGGTGCGCCGCTGGCTGCACGAGGGCACCTTCGACGTCATCCACATCCACGAGCCCGCCTCGCCCTCGCTCGGGCTCCTCACCTGCTGGGCGGCGCAGGGCCCGATCGTGGCGACCTTCCACACCTCCAACCCGCGCTCCCGCGCGATGATCGCCGCGTACCCGATCCTGCAGCCCGCGCTGGAGAAGATCAGCGCGCGCATCGCGGTCAGCGAGTACGCCCGGCGCACCCTGGTCGAGCACCTGGGCGGGGACGCCGTGGTCATCCCCAACGGCGTCGACGTGGACTTCTTCGCCCGCGCCGAGCCGCGCAAGGAGTGGCAGGGCGAGACCCTCGGCTTCGTCGGCCGCATCGACGAGCCCCGCAAGGGCCTGCCCGTCCTGATGCGGGCCCTGCCGAAGATCCTCGCCGAGCGCCCCGGCACCCGTCTGCTGGTCGCCGGGCGCGGGGACGAGGAGGAGGCGGTCGCGTCGCTGCCCAGGGAGATGCGCGCCCGGGTGGAGTTCCTCGGGATGGTCAGCGACGAGGACAAGGCGCGGTTCCTGCGCAGCGTCGACGTGTACGTCGCCCCCAACACCGGCGGCGAGAGCTTCGGGATCATCCTGGTCGAGGCCATGTCCGCGGGCGCGCCCGTGCTCGCCTCGGACCTGGACGCCTTCGCCCAGGTCCTGGACCAGGGCGCGGCGGGGGAGCTGTTCGCCAACGAGGACGCGGACGCGCTCGCCGCCGCGGCGGTCCGCCTCCTCGGGGACCCCGCGCGCCGGGCCGAACTCAGCGAACGCGGCTCGGCGCACGTGCGGCGCTTCGACTGGGCGACGGTGGGGGCGGACATCCTGGCGGTGTACGAGACGGTGACGGACGGCGCGGCCTCGGTGGCGACCGACGAACGCACGGGGCTGCGAGCGAGATGGGGCCTGGCGAGGGACTGAGCGGAGGCCCGGTTTCCGCCGGGCTCGCCCGGTCCGCGGCGCGGGCCTACCGTGGCGTCAGCAGGGGCCAGGCGTCTGTGTCGGCCGTGGTGCTCCAGAGCGGGTCCCCGTGTCCGTACCCCGGGACCACCGTGAACCCCACCCGTCTGTTCCCGCCCTCCCTTACCAGCTCCGCGCCCCGCGGATGGTCCCCGCGGCCCAGTTCCGTGTTGACCCACACCACCTCCGCCCCGATCCGCTCCCAGGCGATCCGGTACGTCGCGTCGTCCCCCGCCCACACCGCCGCCAGGTCCCGCAGCAGTGCGTGCGGCACGAGCCCGCTGCCCAGCGCCGCCGTGGCCTCGCCCCAGACCTCCAGGGGCGAGTGGGTGAGCGCGAAGCGGTCCTCGGCGGGCGTCGCCCCGAAGGCGTAGCTCCCCGCGGCGTGGCCCTGGTGGTAGATCCAGTTGGCGGGTCCCGGCAGCGCGCCGGTGCGGATCAGCGCGAAGTGCGCCAGGCCCGCGTGGGTGAAGCGGGTCGACGGGTCGACCGGGCGCGGCACCGCGCTCGCCCCGTCCGGGTCCGCCAGCGCCCGCGCGAGGAGCCCCTTGAGACCGGGGTCGTTGGCGTACCGGCCCTGGTCGATCAGCTCCTGGAAGGCGTCCCGCGTCCGCGCGGCCCGTTCCGCGAGGTCCCCGGCGTAGGGACCCGTGGTGTCGATCGCCACCACCCGGCGCAGCCGCTCCGAGGGGTGCGCGCCCGCAAGGTCCAGGGCGAGCGCCGCGCCCGCTGAGTGCCCGACCAGCTGGTACGGCAGCCGCAGCGCGGTGTCCGTGGCGGCGATGACGCGGCGGGCGTCGGCGCGGTGCGCGGCCAGCCCCCAATCGGGCCCGACCCGCGCGGCGTCCGCGGCGTCCTCGCGCGGGGTGATCCCGACGACCAGGTGGCCGGCCCGGCGCAGGTGGTGGACCAGGTTGCGGGAGCGCGGCGTGAAGAAGTCCGCGGTGAAGTTCAGCCCGCCGCCGGGCAGCAGGTACGCCACCGAGCGCGGCGCGGACGCCGTGTCGGCGACGACGTCCACGGCGTACGGCACGCCCCCGTCGGCCACGTCGAGGCGCGCGTGCGTCCACCCGATGCCCCGCTCCACCGGCCGCGGCGCGGCCCCCAGCCGGTCCCCGAGCGACTGGGCCGCGACCTCCCCGGTGAGTGTCCCGCGTCTCTCCATGCCCGCTCCCCCCGGTGGCGACCGGTCCGTCCGGCGTGATCGCCGCGCGGACGCGTCCCGGTAGCCTTTCCGCCCGTGACCGTAACCCTCATCTGGATCGCCGTCGCCCTCTTCGCGATCGGCCTGTACCTCAGCTGGACCGCCGGCCGCCTGGACCGGCTGCACGCGCGCATCGACGCGGCCCGCGCCGCGCTCGACGCGCAGTTGCTGCGCCGCGCCTCGGTCACCCAGGAGCTGGCCACCTCCGGGGTCCTCGACCCGGCCGCCTCGATCGTGCTCTACCAGGCCGCGCACGCGGCGCGGCAGGCCGAGGAGGAGCAGCGGGAGGTCGCCGAGAGCGAGCTGAGCCAGGCGCTGCGGGCGGTGTTCGGCGAGCCCGGGCAGGTCGAGGCGGTGCGGGACGCGCCGGGCGGCGAGGAGGCGGCCGGGGAGCTGGCGCAGGCGGTGCGCCGGGTGCCGATGGCCCGGCGCTTCCACAACGACGCGGTACGCGCCGCGCGCGCCCTGCGCCGCCACCGCAAGGTCCGCTGGTTCCGGCTGGCCGGACACGCGCCGTTCCCGATGGCCTTCGAGATGGACGACGAGCCCCCGGCGGCCCTCGCCGACCGGCCGGGCGCCTGACCCAAAACGATCCACCGCCTGGTCATTGGCCCTTGCCGTGGACTGGTCCCGGGAGGTTTCCTCGCTGGTGGCACCCCTTATGGATGCCGATCTCCCCGTTCTTTCCCTAGTGAGGTCGAACCGTGTCCAGCACGCTCCCCACCACCCCGCAGTCCCCCGAGACCGGCACCGCCCGCGTCAAGCGCGGCATGGCCGAGCAGCTCAAGGGCGGCGTGATCATGGACGTGGTCAACGCCGAGCAGGCGAAGATCGCCGAGGACGCGGGCGCCGTCGCCGTCATGGCCCTGGAGCGGGTCCCGGCCGACATCCGCAAGGACGGCGGCGTGGCCCGGATGTCCGACCCGAACATGATCGAGGAGATCATCGGCGCGGTCTCCATCCCGGTGATGGCCAAGTCCCGCATCGGCCACTTCGTCGAGGCCCAGGTCCTGCAGTCCCTCGGCGTGGACTACATCGACGAGTCCGAGGTCCTCACCCCGGCCGACGAGGTCAACCACTCCGACAAGTGGGCCTTCACCACGCCGTTCGTCTGCGGCGCCACCAACCTGGGCGAGGCCCTGCGCCGCATCGCCGAGGGCGCGGCCATGATCCGCTCCAAGGGTGAGGCCGGCACCGGCAACGTCGTCGAGGCCGTCCGCCACCTGCGCCAGATCAAGAACGAGATCGCCCGGCTGCGCGGCTACGACAACAACGAGCTGTTCGCCGCCGCCAAGGAGCTGCGCGCCCCCTACGAGCTGGTCAAGGAGGTCGCCGAGCTCGGCAAGCTGCCGGTCGTGCTGTTCTCCGCCGGTGGCGTCGCCACCCCGGCCGACGCCGCGCTGATGCGCCAGCTCGGCGCCGAGGGCGTCTTCGTCGGCTCCGGCATCTTCAAGTCCGGCGACCCGGCCAAGCGCGCCGCCGCCATCGTGAAGGCCACCACCTTCTTCGACGACCCGAAGGTCATCGCGGACGCCTCCCGCAACCTGGGCGAGGCCATGGTCGGCATCAACTGCGACACCCTCCCCGAGTCCGAGCGCTACGCCAACCGGGGCTGGTAATCCTCATGGGCAGCACCCCCGTCATCGGCGTCCTGGCCCTCCAGGGCGACGTACGGGAGCACCTGATCGCCCTGGCCGCGGCGGACGCCGTGGCCAGGCCGGTCCGGCGCCCCGAGGAGCTCGCCGAGGTGGACGGCCTGGTCATCCCGGGCGGCGAGTCCACCACGATCTCCAAGCTCGCCGAGATCTTCGGCCTCGCCGGGCCGCTGCGCGAGCGGATCGCCGCCGGCCTGCCGGTCTACGGCACCTGCGCCGGGCTGATCATGCTGGCCGAGAAGATCCTCGACCCGCGCTCCGGGCAGGACACCTTCGGCGGTATCGACATGATCGTGCGCCGCAACGCCTTCGGCCGACAGAACGAGTCGTTCGAGGCCACCGTCGAGGTCACCGGGGTCGGACCGGTCGAGGGCGTCTTCATCCGCGCTCCCTGGGTCGAGTCCGTCGGCGCCGGGACCGAGGTCCTCGCCGAGCACGGCGGGCACATCGTCGCCGTCCGCCAGGGCAACGCGCTCGCGACCTCGTTCCACCCCGAGCTGACCGGCGACCACCGGGTGCACCAGCTCTTCGTGGACATGGTGCGCGCGGGGCGGTGACCGGATCCCGGTAGGATCTCTGGGGTTCGTTCAGAAATTGGTTACGCGAAGGAGACAGGCAGATGTCCGGCCACTCTAAATGGGCTACGACGAAGCACAAGAAGGCCGTGATCGATGCCAAGCGCGGCAAGCTCTTCGCGAAGCTGATCAAGAACATCGAGGTCGCGGCCCGCACCGGCGGCGCCGACCTGGACGGCAACCCGACGCTGTTCGACGCCGTGCAGAAGGCGAAGAAGAGCTCGGTCCCCAACAAGAACATCGACTCCGCGATCAAGCGCGGCGGCGGCCTCGAGGCCGGCGGCGTCGACTACGCGACGATCATGTACGAGGGCTACGGCCCCAACGGCGTCGCGGTGCTCATCGAGTGCCTCACCGACAACCGCAACCGCGCCGCCTCCGACGTCCGCGTCGCCATGACCCGCAACGGCGGCTCCATGGCCGACCCGGGCTCGGTCTCGTACCTGTTCAACCGCAAGGGCGTCGTCGTGCTCCCCAAGGCCGAGCTGTCCGAGGACGACGTCCTCGGCGCGGTGCTCGACGCGGGCGCCGAGGAGGTCAACGACCTCGGCGAGTCCTTCGAGGTCATCAGCGAGGCCACCGACCTGGTCGCGGTGCGCACCGCGCTCCAGGAGGCCGGCATCGACTACGACTCGGCCGAGTCCAGCTTCGTCCCGACCATGCAGGTCGAGCTGGACGAGGACGGCGCGCGCAAGATGTTCAAGCTCATCGACGCGCTGGAGGACAGCGACGACGTGCAGAACGTCTTCGCCAACTTCGACGTCTCCGACGAGGTCATGGCCGCGGTCGACGCCTGATCCACGCGCACACCGGCGGGCCGGCGGGGAACACCCCCGCCGGCCCGCCGCGTTGTCGGACGCGCGTGCCGTCCGGGCCACCGCCCCGTCGGTCCTCCGCGTTGTCAGTGCGAGCCGATAGCCTGCACAAACTGGTGAGCGAAGGAGGGGCCGTGCGCGTTCTCGGGGTGGACCCGGGCCTGACCCGGTGCGGCGTCGGCGTGGTCGAGGGGGTCGCGGGCCGCCCGCTGACGATGCTCGGCGTCGGGGTCGTGCGCACCCCGGCCGACGCGGACATCGGACAGCGCCTGGTCGGCATCGAGCGCGGCATCGAGCAGTGGCTCGACGAGCACAGCCCCGAACTCGTCGCCGTGGAGCGGGTGTTCAGCCAGCACAACGTGAGTACGGTGATGGGCACCGCGCAGGCGAGCGCGGTCGCCATGCTGTGCGCCTCGCGCCGCGGAATCCCGGTCGCCCTGCACACCCCCAGCGAGGTCAAGGCCGCCGTCACCGGCAGCGGACGGGCCGACAAGGCCCAGGTCGGCGCGATGGTCACCCGGCTGCTCCGGCTGGCCGCGCCGCCCAAGCCGGCCGACGCCGCCGACGCCCTGGCCCTCGCCATCTGCCACATCTGGCGCGCGCCCGCGCAGAACCGCCTCCAGCAGGCCGTCGCCCTGCACGCATCGAAAGGCCGAAGGTCATGATCGCTTTCGTCAGCGGCCCCGTCGCCGCCCTCGGACCCACCACCGCGGTCGTCGAGGTCGGCGGCGTCGGCATGGCCGTGCAGTGCACCCCCGCCACCCTGGCCCCGCTGCGCGTCGGACAGGACGCCAGGCTCGCCACCTCCCTGGTGGTCCGCGAGGACTCCCTGACGCTGTACGGGTTCGCGGACGACGACGAGCGCCAGGTCTTCGAGCTCCTGCAGACGGCCAGCGGCGTCGGCCCCCGGCTGGCCCAGTCCATGCTCGCCGTGCACCAGCCTGACGCGCTGCGGGTCGCGGTCGCCACCGGCGACGAGAAGGCGCTGACCGCGGTCCCCGGCATCGGCAAGAAGGGCGCCCAGAAGCTGCTCCTGGAGCTGAAGGACCGGCTCGGCGAGCCGGTCGGCGCCCACATCGGCAAGCAGGGCGTCGGCACCCCCGTCACCACCTCCTGGCGCGACCAGCTGCACGCCGCCCTGATCGGCCTGGGGTACGCGACCCGGGAGGCCGACGAGGCCGTCACCGCGGTCGCCCCGCAGGCCGAGGCCGCCGGGGGCACCCCGCAGATCGGCCAGCTGCTGAAGGCCGCCCTCCAGACCCTGAACCGCACGAGGTGATCGAGCAGTGAACCGGGACGAGACCAGCACCGAGGCCGACGGCTTCGCCGACCGCCTCGTCGGCGCCGACGCCGACGGCGAGGACCAGGCCGTCGAGGCGGCCCTGCGCCCCAAGACGCTGGGCGAGTTCGTCGGCCAGGAGCGGGTCCGCGAGCAGCTCGACCTGGTGCTGCGGGCCGCCCGCGCCCGCGGCGCCACCGCCGACCACGTCCTGCTCTCCGGCGCCCCCGGCCTCGGCAAGACCACCCTCTCGATGATCATCGCCGCCGAGATGGGCGCCCCGATCCGGATCACCTCGGGACCGGCCATCCAGCACGCCGGGGACCTGGCGGCGATCCTCTCCTCGCTCCAGGAGGGCGAGGTCCTCTTCCTCGACGAGATCCACCGGATGTCCCGGCCCGCCGAGGAGATGCTCTACATGGCGATGGAGGACTTCCGCGTCGACGTCATCGTCGGCAAGGGCCCCGGCGCCACCGCCATCCCGCTGGAACTGCCGCCCTTCACCCTGGTCGGCGCCACCACCCGGGCCGGACTGCTGCCGCCGCCGCTGCGCGACCGCTTCGGCTTCACCGGGCACATGGAGTTCTACGAGCCGGGCGAGCTGCGCCGGGTGGTGCACCGCTCGGCCGACCTGCTCGACGTGGAGATCGACCCCGACGGCGCCGCCGAGATCGCCGGCCGCTCCCGGGGCACGCCCCGCATCGCCAACCGGCTGCTGCGCCGGGTGCGGGACTACGCCCAGGTCAAGGCCGACGGCCGGATCGACGCGGCCATCGCCTCCGCCGCCCTGGACGTCTACGAGGTGGACACCCGCGGCCTGGACCGGCTGGACCGCGCGGTCCTCAAGGCCCTGCTCAAGCTGTTCGGCGGGGGACCGGTGGGCCTGTCGACGCTGGCCGTGGCCGTGGGGGAGGAGCGCGAGACGGTCGAGGAGGTCGCCGAGCCCTTCCTCGTACGGGAGGGGCTGCTGGCGCGGACCCCGCGCGGACGGATCGCGACGCCCGCCGCGTGGACCCACCTCGGGCTCGTCCCGCCGCAGGCTCAGGCGCCCGGAGCGGGGCAAGGGGGTCTGTTCGGGACGTGACGGCGCGGGTACTCGCCCGGCCAGGAACCACGGTGCCATGCTGGGCGTTGTTCCATCGATGCGGACTCGCTTAGACTCCGCCGATGCCGCCCTTCCAGGTCGGCGCGCCCACCCCCGAAGAAGGCCGCGCACTCCGCGCGTCCGTGCGAAGGATTTCCGTCCCGTGAGTATTGCCGCCCTTCTCCCGTTCATCATCCTCATCGGGGCCATGTTCCTGATGACCCGCTCTGCCAAGAAGAAGCAGCAGCAGGCGGCCGAGATGCGCAACCAGATGCAGCCCGGAACCGGTGTGCGCACGATCGGGGGGATGTACGCCACCGTCAAGGAAGTCGGCGACGAGTCGGTCACGCTCGAGGCCGCTCCGGGCGTCCTGTTCATCTTCGCCAAGAACGCCATCGGCGCCGTCCTGGACGACGAGGAGTACAACCGGATCGTGCACGGTGACGACCCGTCCGCGATCGTCCCGGACGACGCCTCCGCGCTGACCGCGGACCAGGACGAGACCGTGGCCGAGGACGCCAAGCCGGACCTCACCAAGAAGTCCGACGCGGAGACCGAGGGCAAGGACGCCAAGGGCGACGGCGAGACCGGCGCGAAGTAGTCGCGTACGGGGACCGAGGCGCCCACCGGCGCCGGCGGCCCCCGGACCGCGTCCGCTTCCGCGGGGGCAGGTCCCCACATCACTTCGTGGCCGCCCCGCGCACACCCGGCGCGGGGCGGTTGGACAGGGAGAAACGAGAAGGTGGCAGCACCGAAGAAGGGCCGCAGGCCGGCGGGGGGCCAGGGCAGGCCGGGGCGTACCCTGGCACTGTTCCTGATCGCGCTGGTCGCGCTCACCGGCGGGATGTTCGCGTCCGGTCACACGACCCCCAGGCTGGGCATCGACCTGGCCGGCGGTACGTCGATCACCCTCAAGGCCGAGGCCGAGAAGGGCAAGGAAGACGCCGTCAACGAGACCAACATGAACACCGCGGTCGGCATCATCGAGCGCCGTGTCAACGGTCTGGGCGTCTCCGAGGCCGAGGTCCAGACCCAGGGCCGCGAGAACATCATCGTCAACATCCCCAAGGGGACGAACTCCGAGCAGGCCCGTGAGCAGGTCGGTACCACCGCCCAGCTCTACTTCCGGCCGGTGCTGACCGTCGCGGCCGGCGGCCCGACGACCCAGCCGACCCCCAGCGGGTCGCCGAAGCCGTCCGCCTCGGGCAAGGGCAAGGACGACAAGGACGCCAAGAAGGACGAGGAGAAGGCGACCTCGCCGTCGGCGAAGTCGACCCCGCAGGGCCGCGCGCTGACCGAGGGCCTGAAGAAGGCCCCGTCGCCGACCCCGTCCGGTTCGGGCAAGCCCTCCACCACGCCGAAGCCCTCCGGTGCGCCGGACCCGGCCACGGCGGACCTGCAGAAGAAGTTCGCGACGCTGAACTGCTCCGACAAGGAGCAGCGCTCCAACGCGGGCAAGGGCGTCAAGGACACCGAGCCGACGGTCGCCTGCTCGCAGACCGGTGACGCCAAGTACATCCTCGGCCCGGCCGAGGTCGCCGGCACGGACGTGGACTCCGCCAAGGGCGTCTTCGACCAGCAGCGCGGCATGTGGATCGTCCAGATGGACTTCACCGACGGCGGCAGCAAGAAGTTCCAGAAGATCACCGGCCGCCTCTCGACCCAGGCGTCCCCGCAGAACCAGTTCGCGATCGTCCTGGACGGCCAGGTCGTCTCGGCCCCGCAGGTCAACCAGACCCTGAGCGCCAGCGCCGAGATCAGCGGCAGCTTCACCCAGCAGGAGGCCCAGGACCTGGGCAACGTCCTGTCGTACGGTGCCCTGCCGCTCTCCTTCAAGGAGCAGAGCGCCGACACCGTCAGCCCCGCCCTCGGTGGCGAGCAGCTGCGCGCCGGCCTGATCGCGGGCGCCATCGGCCTCGCGCTGGTCATCATCTACCTGGTGGTCTACTACCGGGGCCTGTCGATCATCGCCATCCTGAGCCTGCTGGCCTCGGCGGCCATGACGTACACCCTGATGTCCCTGCTCGGCCCGGCCATCGGCTTCGCGCTGAACCTGCCGGCCGTCTGCGGCGCCATCGTCGCCATCGGCATCACCGCGGACTCCTTCATCGTGTACTTCGAGAGGATCCGCGACGAGATCCGCGAGGGCCGCACGCTGCGCCCGGCCGTCGAGCGCGCCTGGCCGCGCGCCCGCCGCACCATCCTGGTCTCCGACTTCGTGTCGTTCCTGGCCGCCGCGGTGCTGTTCATCGTCACCGTCGGCAAGGTGCAGGGCTTCGCGTTCACGCTCGGCCTGACCACCCTGCTCGACGTCGTCGTGGTCTTCCTCTTCACGAAGCCGGTCATGACGCTGCTCGCGCGGACCACGTTCTTCGGCGAGGGGCACCCGTGGTCCGGCCTGGACCCGAAGCGGCTCGGCGCCAAGCCGCCGCTGCGCCGCTCGCGCCGCACCTCCGCCACCACCGACCCGAAGGAGGCGTGAGATGTCGAAGCTCGGCGATCTCGGCGCCCGGCTGTACCGCGGTGAGGTCGGCTACGACTTCATCGGCAAGCGCAAGATCTGGTACAGCGTCTCGATCCTGATCACCATCACGGCGATCGTGGCGCTCGCGGTGCGCGGCCTGAACCTCGGCATCGAGTTCCGGGGCGGCGCCGTCTTCAACGTCCAGCAGAAGATCTCCGCCTCGGTCTCGCAGACCCAGGAGTTCGCGGAGAAGGCCTCGGGCCACGACGCGATCGTGCAGACCGTCGGCGACAAGCTCCGCATCCAGATCGGCGACCTGGACACCAAGGAGGCCGACCGGGTCAAGGCCGAGCTGGCCAAGGACCTGAACATCGCCCCCACCAAGATCGACGCCGAGCTCGTCGGTCCCAGCTGGGGCGAGCAGATCGCCAACAAGGCGTGGACCGGCCTCGGCATCTTCATGCTGCTCGTGGTGATCTACCTGGCGATCGCCTTCGAGTGGCGGATGGCGGTCGCGGCGCTGATCGCCCTGATCCACGACCTCACGATCACGGTGGGCATCTACGCCCTGGTCGGCTTCGAGGTCACCCCGGGCACGGTGATCGGTCTGCTCACCATCCTCGGTTACTCGCTGTACGACACGGTGGTCGTCTTCGACTCGCTCAAGGAGCAGACGAAGGACATCACCAAGCAGACCCGCTGGACCTACAGCGACATCGCCAACCGGTCCATCAACGGCACGCTGGTGCGCTCGATCAACACCACGGTCGTCGCGCTGCTGCCGGTCGCCGGCCTGCTCTTCATCGGCGGCGGCTTCCTCGGCGCCGGCATGCTCAACGACATCTCGCTGTCGCTGTTCGTGGGCCTCGCCGCCGGTGCGTACTCCTCGATCTTCATCGCCACGCCGCTCGTCGCCGACCTCAAGGAGCGCGAGCCGGCGATGAAGGCCCTCAAGAAGCGCGTGCTCGCCAAGCGCGCCAAGGGCGAGGAGCCCGAGGCCGCCGAGCCGCAGGTGCGGGACGACGAGGACGACGAGCTGTCCGAGGACGCCGCCACCGCGGGCGCCGTCGTCGGCCAGCGCCGCCAGCAGCCCTCCCGGGGCGGCCGGGGGAAGCGCAAGTGATCACCAGCGACACCCGTGAGCTGCTGCTCAGCCGGATCCGCGACGTACCGGACTACCCCGAGCCCGGCGTGCTGTTCAAGGACATCACGCCGCTGCTCGCGGACCCGGTCGCGTTCTCGGCGCTGACCGACGCCCTCGCCGACCTGTGCACCGCGCACGGCGCGACGAAGATCGTCGGCCTGGAGGCGCGCGGCTTCATCCTGGCCGCGCCGGTCGCCGTGCGCGCCGGGATCGGCTTCGTCCCGGTCCGCAAGGCCGGAAAGCTCCCCGGCGCGACGCTGAAGCAGGCGTACGCGCTGGAGTACGGCACCGCCGAGATCGAGGTGCACGCCGAGGACCTGTCCGCGGGCGACCGCGTCATGGTCATCGACGACGTCCTCGCCACCGGCGGCACCGCCGAGGCCTCGCTGGAGCTGATCCGCCGGGCCGGGGCCGAGGTCGCCGGCGTCGCGGTCCTGATGGAGCTGGGCTTCCTGCCCGGCCGGGCCCGTCTGGAACCCGCCCTCGGCGGGGCTCCGCTGGACGCGCTGATCACGGTCTGATCAGGCAGTACGCACGATCGGGACGGGCATCCGGGAACATCCGGGTGCCCGTCCCGCGTTGTGCGGGAGTCCCTCCGGTGCTGGTCCCGGGGCGAGAGCGACGCCCGGGGTCGATACCATGGCCTTTCCGGGCCTGACCGGGGGACCCGGTACCGCACGAGGAGCGCTCTTGCCAGACGAGGCCCAGCCACTCTCCGCCGCGCAGTCCGACCAGGCCGAGCCCGCGGCGCGTCCCGCCGCGCCGCAGAAGCCCGCGGAGAACAAGCCCCAGCCGGCCTCGCCGGCCCGTCAGGGCGGTGTGCCCCCCGTCGCCCCCAAGCCCGCACCGGCCGCCGCGGCCCGCTCGGGCGGCTCGTCCAACCGCGTGCGCGCCCGGCTGGCCCGGCTCGGCGTCCAGCGCTCGTCCCCGTACAACCCGGTCCTCGAGCCACTGCTGCGGATAGTGCGCAGCAACGACCCCAAGATCGAGTCGGCGACCCTGCGCCAGGTCGAGAAGGCCTACCAGGTCGCCGAGCGCTGGCACCGGGGCCAGAAGCGCAAGAGCGGCGACCCGTACATCACGCACCCGCTCGCCGTCACCACCATCCTCGCCGAGCTGGGCATGGATCCGGCCACCCTGATGGCCGGGCTGCTGCACGACACCGTCGAGGACACCGAGTACGGCCTGGACACCCTCAAGCGGGACTTCGGCGACCAGGTCGCCCTGCTCGTGGACGGCGTCACCAAGCTGGACAAGGTCAAGTTCGGCGAGGCCGCGCAGGCCGAGACCGTGCGCAAGATGGTCGTCGCGATGGCCAAGGACCCCCGCGTCCTGGTCATCAAGCTCGCCGACCGCCTGCACAACATGCGCACCATGCGCTACCTCAAGCGCGAGAAGCAGGAGAAGAAGGCGCGCGAGACCCTGGAGATCTACGCGCCGCTCGCCCACCGGCTGGGCATGAACACCATCAAGTGGGAGCTGGAGGACCTCGCCTTCGCGATCCTCTACCCCAAGATGTACGACGAGATCGTGCGGCTGGTCGCCGAGCGCGCGCCCAAGCGCGACGAGTACCTCGCCATAGTGACCGACGAGGTGCAGTCCGACCTGCGCGCGGCCCGCATCAAGGCGACCGTCACCGGCCGCCCCAAGCACTACTACAGCGTCTACCAGAAGATGATCGTCCGCGGCCGGGACTTCGCGGAGATCTACGACCTGGTGGGCATCCGCGTCCTGGTGGACACGGTCCGCGACTGCTACGCGGCGCTGGGCACCGTCCACGCCCGCTGGAACCCGGTTCCGGGGCGGTTCAAGGACTACATCGCGATGCCCAAGTTCAACATGTACCAGTCGCTGCACACGACCGTGATCGGCCCCAACGGCAAGCCGGTCGAGCTGCAGATCCGCACCTTCGACATGCACCGCCGCGCCGAGTACGGCATCGCGGCGCACTGGAAGTACAAGCAGGAGGCCGTCGCCGGGGCCTCCAAGGTGCGCACCGACGCCCCCAGGAACGCGGGCAAGGACGACCACCTCAACGACATGGCGTGGCTGCGCCAGCTGCTCGACTGGCAGAAGGAGACCGAGGACCCGGGCGAGTTCCTGGAGTCCCTGCGCTTCGACCTCTCGCGCAACGAGGTCTTCGTCTTCACCCCCAAGGGCGACGTCATCGCGCTGCCCGCCGGGGCCACCCCGGTCGACTTCTCGTACGCGGTGCACACCGAGGTCGGGCACCGGACGATAGGAGCACGGGTCAACGGCCGTCTGGTGCCGCTGGAGTCCACCCTGGACAACGGCGACCTGGTGGAGGTCTTCACCTCCAAGGCCGCCGGCGCCGGCCCGTCCCGCGACTGGCTGGGCTTCGTCAAGTCGCCGCGCGCCCGCAACAAGATCCGTGCCTGGTTCTCCAAGGAGCGCCGCGACGAGGCGATCGAGCAGGGCAAGGACGCCATCGCGCGCGCCATGCGCAAGCAGAACCTGCCGATCCAGCGCATCCTGACCGGCGACTCGCTGGTGACGCTCGCGCACGAGATGCGCTACAGCGACATCTCCTCGCTGTACGCGGCGATCGGCGAGGGCCACGTCACCGCCCAGTCCATCGTGCAGAAGCTGGTGCAGGCGCTCGGCGGCGAGGAGGCGGCCAACGAGGACATCGCCGAGTCGGCGCCGCCCTCGCGCAGCCGCTCCAAGCGCCGGGCCAACGCGGACCCGGGCGTGGTCGTCAAGGGCGTCGAGGACGTCTGGGTGAAGCTGGCGCGCTGCTGCACCCCGGTGCCTGGCGACCCGATCATCGGCTTCGTCACCCGCGGCAGCGGCGTCTCGGTGCACCGCGCCGACTGCGTCAACGTGGACTCGCTGTCCCAGCAGCCGGAGCGGATCCTGGAGGTCGAGTGGGCGCCCACCCAGTCCTCGGTCTTCCTGGTCGCCATCCAGGTCGAGGCGCTCGACCGCTCCCGGCTGCTGTCCGACGTCACCCGGGTCCTGTCGGACCAGCACGTCAACATCCTCTCGGCGGCCGTGCAGACCTCCCGCGACCGGGTGGCCACCTCGCGCTTCACCTTCGAGATGGGCGACCCCAAGCACCTGGGCCACGTCCTGAAGGCCGTGCGGGGCGTGGAGGGCGTCTACGACGTCTACCGCGTGACGTCGGCGCGCAGGCCGTAAGGGGCCGTACGGGGAACCACGGGAACGCCACGGGAACGCCGTCAGGGGAACCACGGGAACGGGGAGGGCCCCGGCACCATCCGGTGCCGGGGCCCTCCCTTCGTACGCCGGGCTGATCAGCCGCCGAACTCCTGCAGGCCCTTCAGCGCCTGGTCGAGCAGCGCCTGACGGCCCTCGAGCTCCTTGGCGAGCTTGTCGGCGCGGGCGTTGTTGCCCTGGGCGCGGGCCGTGTCGATCTGGCCGCGCAGCTTGTCCACGGCCGCCTGGAGCTGGCCCGTCAGACCCGCGGCGCGCGCCCGGGCCTCCGGGTTGGTGCGCCGCCAGTCGGCCTCCTCGGCCTCCTGGAGGGCGCGCTCCACCGCGTGCATCCGGCCCTCGACCTTCGGCCGGGCGTCGCGCGGTACGTGGCCGATGGCCTCCCAGCGCTCGTTGATCGAGCGGAACGCGGCGCGGGCCGCCTTCAGCTCGCCCACCGGCACCAGCTTCTCGGCCTCGGCCGCGAGCTCCTCCTTCAGCTTGAGGTTCTCGCCCTGCTCGGCGTCGCGCTCGGCGAACACCTCGCCGCGCGCCGCGAAGAACACGTCCTGGGCGCCGCGGAAGCGGTTCCACAGGTCGTCCTCGGCCTCGCGCTGGGCGCGGCCCGCCGCCTTCCAGTCCGCCATCAGCTCGCGGTAGCGGGCCGCCGTGGTGCCCCAGTCCGTCGAGCCGGAGAGCGCCTCGGCCTCGGCGACCAGCTTCTCCTTGGCCTTGCGGGCGTCCTCGCGCTGGGCGTCCAGCGAGGCGAAGTGGGCCTTGCGGCGCTTGGAGAACGCCGAGCGCGCGTGCGAGAAGCGGTGCCACAGCTCGTCGTCGGACTTCCGGTCGAGCCGCGGCAGGCCCTTCCAGGTGTCCACCAGGGCCCGCAGCCGCTCGCCGGCCGAGCGCCACTGCTCGCTCTGTGCCAGCTCCTCGGCCTCGGTGACCAGCGCCTCCTTGGCCTGGCGGGCCTCGTCGGTCTGCTTGACCTTCTGCGCCTTGCGCTCCTCGCGCCGCGCGTCGACCGTCGCGACCAGCGCGTCGAGCCGGGTGCGCAGCGCGTCGAGGTCGCCGACGGCGTGGTGCTCGTCGACCTGCTGCCGGATGTGGTCGATCGCGATCGTCGCGTCCTTGGCCGACAGGTCGGTCGTCTTCACACGCTTCTCGAGGAGGCCGATCTCGACCACCAAGCCCTCGTACTTGCGCTCGAAGTAGGCCAGGGCCTCCTCGGGAGATCCGGCCTGCCACGAGCCGACGACCTTCTCGCCGTCGGCAGTACGCACGTACACGGTGCCCGTCTCGTCGACGCGGCCCCACGGGTCGCTGCTCACAGCGCCTCCTCCACCTGATGCCGACGAGGGGGTGTCGCCCCCTGGGCATCGTCCACAGTTTCCCGGCGGGCCTCGCCCGCCCTCCACAGCGCGGTCCGAACCCCACGCTGCACTACGCCAATCTAGGCGACCGGCCGCCCGGCTGTCCGCACTCAGCGCGACCGAAATTCGGCGGTCACGACTTGGTGACGACGGCCTTCTCGATGGTGACCGGCTTCTTGGGCGCCCCGTCCTTGGCGTCGCCCGCGACCCCGGCCTTCGCCACGTCCTGGACGGCCTTCAGGCCGGCCGCGTCGAACGTGCCGAACGGGGTGAACTGCGGGGGCAGCTTCGTGTCCTTGTAGACCAGGAAGAACTGGCTGCCACCGGTGTTCGGCTGCATCGTGTTCGCCATCGCCACGGTGCCCGCGGGGAAGGTCACCTTGCCGTCCGAACCGGCCTTGCCCAGCGCGCCCAGGTTCTCGTCCGGGATCGTGTAGCCGGGGCCGCCCGTGCCGTCGCCCTTGGGGTCGCCGCACTGGAGTACGAAGATCCCCTCGGTGGTGAGCCGGTGGCACTTGGTGCCGTCGAAGTAGCCCTTGTCGGCCAGGTGCTTGAAGGAGTTCACGGTGCGCGGGGTCTTCGCCGCGTCCATCGTGACCTTCACGGCCCCGACGTTCGTCTTCAGGTCCATCACGTACTTCGCCGTCCTGTCGACGGCCATCTTCGGCTCCGGCGTCGAGGACGCGGACGCCGACGGGGTGCCCGAGGCCTCCGGGGCCGACGCTCCGTCGCTGCCCTTGTCGTCGCCCGTCAGGGCCACCGACGCGTACACCGCGCCGCCGGAGGCCAGCACCACGGCGAGCGCGGCCGCGACGATCGCGTTGCGCCGCCGGGCCTTCCTGCGCGCCTCCTCGCGGCGCTGCTGCTGCCGCTCGAACTTCTCCCTGGCGAGCTGCCGCCGCCGCTGATCGCTGCTGACCACCGGGTTCTCTCCTTGTGTCCAGTACGGGCCGAGTGTGCCCCGTACCGTATACGGGTTGGCTGTGTAATGAGCAGCGCCGGTAGGCTCTGATCTGCCGTGTTCATCGGAATCCGGCGAAACCCGCCGAGATCCACCGACAGACTGAGGACGATCGTGCTGATTGCCGGGTTCCCGGCCGGTGCCTGGGGGACCAACTGCTACCTGGTCGCCCCCGGCGCGGGCGAGGAGTGCGTCATCGTCGACCCGGGCCACCAGGCCGCCCAGGGAGTCGAGGAGACGCTCAGGAAGCATCGGCTCAAGCCCGTCGCCGTGGTGCTCACGCACGGCCACATCGACCACGTGGCCTCGGTCGTCCCGGTCTGCGGGGCGCATGACGTACCGGCGTGGATCCACCCCGCCGACCGGTACATGATGAGCGACCCGGAGAAGGGCATCGGCCGCTCCATCGGGATGCCGCTCATGGGGGAGCTCACCGTGGGGGAGCCCGACGACGTCAGGGAGCTCGCCGACGGCGCGAAGCTGTCGCTGGCCGGCCTCGACTTCACCGTCGCGCACGCGCCCGGCCATACCAAGGGGTCGGTGGCGTTCAGCACGCCGGAGGCCGCGGACGTGCCGTCCGTGTTCTTCTCCGGCGACCTGCTCTTCGCCGGCTCCGTCGGACGCACCGACCTGCCCGGTGGGGACATGGACGACATGCTCGCGTCGCTGGCCCGCGTGTGCCTGCCGCTCGACGACTCGACCGTGGTCCTCTCCGGCCACGGCCCCCAGACCACCATCGGCCGAGAGCGCGCCACCAACCCGTACCTGCGGCAGGTGGCCGACGGCCTCGGGAGCCCCGACGCTCCCCGACGAGGAATGTGACGAGAGAACTTCCGTGAACGCCTTCCAGGCCCCCAAGGGCACCTACGACCTGCTCCCGCCCGACTCCGCCGCCTTCCTGGCGGTCCGCACGGCGATCGCCGCCCCGCTGCGGACCGCGGGCTACGGATACGTCGAGACGCCCGCCTTCGAGCACGTCGAGCTGTTCGCCCGCGGCGTCGGCGAGTCCACCGACATCGTCACCAAGGAGATGTACGCCTTCTCCACCAAGGGCGGCACCGACCTCGCGCTGCGCCCCGAGGGCACCGCCTCCGTGCTGCGCGCCGCCCTGGAGGCCAACCTGCACAAGGCGGGCAACCTCCCGGTCAAGCTCTGGTACTCGGGTTCGTACTACCGCTACGAGCGCCCCCAGAAGGGCCGCTACCGCCAGTTCTCCCAGGTCGGCGCCGAGGCCATCGGGGCCGAGGACCCGGCCCTCGACGCCGAGCTGATCATCCTGGCCGACCAGGCGTACCGCTCGCTGGGCCTGCGCGAGTTCCGCATCCTGCTCAACAGCCTGGGCGACAAGGAGTGCCGCCCCGTCTACCGCGAGGCGCTGCAGGGCTTCCTGCGCGGCCTCGACCTGGACGAGGAGACCCTGCGCCGGGCCGAGATCAACCCGCTGCGCGTGCTCGACGACAAGCGCGCCGACGTCCAGAAGCAGCTGGTGGGCGCGCCGCTGCTGCGCGACTACCTGTGCGACGCCTGCAAGGCGTACCACGAGGAGGTCCGCGCGCTGCTGACCGCCGCGGGCGTGGCCTTCGAGGACGACGCCAAGCTGGTGCGCGGCCTGGACTACTACACCCGCACCACCTTCGAGTTCGTGCACGACGGCCTGGGCTCGCAGTCCGCGGTCGGCGGCGGCGGCCGCTACGACGGCCTGTCCGAGATGATCGGCGGCCCCGCGCTGCCGTCCGTCGGCTGGGCGCTCGGCGTGGACCGCACGGTGCTCGCCCTGGAGGCCGAGGGCGTCGTCCTGGACGTCCCCTCCGCCACCGACGTCTACGCGGTGCCGCTCGGCGAGGAGGCCCGGCGGGTGCTCTTCGGCGTGGTCACCCGGCTGCGCGAGGAGGGCGTCGCCACCGACTTCTCGTACGGCGGCAAGGGCCTCAAGGGCGCCATGAAGAACGCCAACCGCTCCGGCGCGCGCTACGCGCTGGTGGCCGGCGAGCGCGACCTCGCCGAGGGCGTGCTCCAGCTCAAGGACATGGAGTCCGGCGAGCAGCGGCCGGTCGCGCTGGACGCGGTCGTGGAGACGGTGAAGGCCGCGCTGGCCTGACGTCCGCGGACATCCGAAGGGCCCGAAGCGCTGACGCGCTCCGGGCCCTTCCCCTACCGTGATCCCCACGGATCCGGGGGGAGCGGCGATGAGCGCGTTGCGTGCGGGCACGGCACTGCGGGGCGGGCGGTACGTCCTGGACGGCGTCCTCGGCGAGGGCGGCATGGCCACCGTCCACCTGGCCCGGGACACCGCCCTGAACCGGCCCGTGGCGATCAAGGTCATGGACGGCGCCCTCGGCCGGGACGCCTCCTTCCGCCGCCGCTTCGAGCGCGAGGCCCAGACCGTGGCGGCGCTCAGCCATCCGCACGTCGTCGCCGTCCACGACATCGGCGAGCACGAGGTGCCGGACGCGGACCCGCTGCCGTACCTCGTCATGGAGTACGTCGAGGGCGAGAGCCTGCGCGAGCGCCTGGTGCGCGGGCCCCTGCGCCTGGACGAGGCCCTGCGCATCGCCGACCAGGTGCTGGCCGGGCTCTCCGCCAGCCACGCCAAGGGCGTCGTGCACCGGGACGTGAAGCCGGCCAACGTGATGCTGACCCGGGACGGCTCCTGCAAGGTCATGGACTTCGGCATCGCCCGCGCGGCCGAGGCCGCGGGCACCCATCTGACCCGCACCGGACTGGTCATCGGCACGGTGCCCTACATGGCGCCGGAACAGGCGACCGGCGGCGCCGTCGACGCCCGCACCGACCTGTACTCCATGGGCGTGGTGCTCTTCGAACTCCTCAGCGGGCGGCTGCCGTTCGCCGACGACTCCGTACCGACGCTGCTCTACAAGCACGTCCACGAGCCGCCGCCGACCCTCGCCGCGGCCGGCGCCCCGCACCCGGCGGCCGTCCTCGCCGCGCTCCAGCCGGTCCTCGACCGGGCCCTGGCCAAGGCGCCGGTGGACCGCCACCGGGACGCGACGGCGATGCGGGAGGCGCTCCGCCCGCCCCCGGTGCACGCGGCACCCACCCGGACCGCCGTGGCGGCCCCGCCGCGCCCGTCCGCGCCCCCGGCTCCTCACGCGCCTCCTCGCGTGCCGGGGGAGCGGCCCCGGGC
>NZ_JBEOYE010000096.1:0-32878 GCF_040296945.1 Streptomyces sp. NPDC001941
AGTCGTAATGAGTCAGGACCGGTGCTTGTTCGGCGAGACGATGGCCATGGGACGCCAGGATCATCGAGGCGGGAGCGGCGGTACGGGCACGGCTGGACGGGACCGTTGCGGCCTCCATTCCATCGCGCAATCCGGTGAGTTGAGCGAGCGGGACACGGTGGAGACGTGCCAGGGTGCGGCCCAGTTGGGCCGCTGCCGCGTCGGGGGATGCCGGTGTGATGTCCGAGCGGCCGGGGAGGCGGGTGATCAAGGTCGCGGGTTCGCTGAAGCGCTGCCCGTCGGGGTCGGCGCCCAGAAGCCGGGGAGCCCGGCCGCCCAGTCCGTCGAGCGCCGCCAATACGCGTGCTTCCCGGGCCGCGGCGCGGTCACCGGGCGGAAAGCGGCGCAGGACCAGCTCCCGTGCCGGGTCCACGGTTTCCAGCAGGTGAGTGGCGGCATGGGTGCCGCCGACCAGTCGCTGTACGGCGCGCACCGAGGCGTGGGGGCCGACGATTTCGGTCGCCCAGGTGAGGGCAGCGGCAGGCGGTTGGGACGTGATCACCAGGCCAGTGTGCCCAGCTACCGGCGAGTAAAGCCAGCGGTTTCCCCTTGTGCTCCGTGACAACGGCCACCTGTTTTGCCCGCCCTGGCGCGGGCTAAACCGGACCCTACCGACTACTGGTCAGGCGCTGTCCGGCGGCCCGGATTCCCGCCCTGGGCGGGCAGGTTCAGGCGCGGCGCGCGTTCGGCTTGCTCCTGCGGCTGGTCCTGGTCAGGGCCGGGAAGTCGGGATGGTCGGCGTAGGGTGCGGCGAGGTCACGCAGGTCGTCGCAGGGCCAGGGGTCATGGGCGTGGCGGGTGAGGACGCGTCGTTTTGCCTCGATGTCGCGGAGGGTACGGGCGGGGTCGTGGAGGGCGATGTGCTGGGCGATCGTGGGCGGGAAGCCGGAAAGGTCAAGGTGGCAGAAGTCGACGGTGTGTCCGTGGGCCGTCCATTGCCCGCATGCGTCGTCGCCGTCGCAGCCGCGGGCCAGGTCTGCTTCTTCGTCCAGGCTTGCCTGGAGGAACCTCACTAGTTCTTCGCTCACCTGGGCATTGTCGTGCGTTGTGTCGGAAGTCGTGAAACGGTTATCGGGCGGCCGGGGCGTCGTGGATCCGGTTTCCTGCGGGTTGTGTAGACCGGTGGGCGGCCTGGGGATCGGAGTTGGTCTTGGCGCACAATGATCGAGTGCTTCCTCCTCGACTCTTATGGTGTGATCCTCGGCCAATTCCTCGGTTCAATCGGCAGGAACCCGTGGCGCTGATCGTTCGAGATCCCGGCTTCCACCAGCCGTCCGACGAGGGCGACTGCACTGTCTTCTCGTACTTCTGCCAGGCCCATGACCGCTTCTACCGGCACGATGCCTGCGGAACGGGGCCGCATATGCTGGCGCTGCACTGCCAGGAGCACGGGCCCGAGAGCATGTGGCCACAACCCCTCATGCTGATGTTCCCCGAGGGCTTTGAACCCCCGCTGAGCGAGGAACAGCTTGGGTGGTTGCGAGCCGAGTGACGTGCCGTGCGAGGGTTGGTGGTCTCAGGGCGCGTAGCCCATGGGGAGGTCCATTGCGTGGACTTCTGCCAGATACTCCCGCTCGCGCTGTGTTGCCGGAATGACCGTGCCGCCAGCTGCTTCGTAGAGGGCGATGCACAGAGGGAGCAGGCCGTCGAGCATGCGGCAGAGGTAGAGGTGTCCTGTGTTGCCGCGGGTGGCCAGGAGGCCCTGGACCATCTGCCCGTACTCCGGCAGGTCGATGATGTGCCAGTCGCTGGCACGTGAGGTCAGACCGGTCGGGAGGTCGAAGACGTCGGTGGTGGACTTCAGCAGGGCGAGGTACAGCTCGGCGGGCCGGTTTGAGGGGTCCCAGATTTCTTTGCCACCACATTCAAAGAGATGGCCCATGAGGAACCTCCCGAGGGGACTTGCCGCGGAGTCGTGGTCGGTTGACCGGGGGTGCTGGATGCGGGGTGTTGAGTTGCTCCGCGATGAACGTGTGGGCTCCGGAGGCGAGGCTGAGCATGTCCTGGCCTGCTCCGTGGGAGGTGGTGGTCGGGTACCGCTACGCCTTGGGGTCGCGGAGGTCCCAGGTCAATTCGGCGTGGCCACCGGAATGGTACTCGGCTGAAAGGGCCAGGTGGTGGCAGCGGAGGGCAGGTACGGAAATCGTCGGCGAGGAAGGTGTCGAGGCCGTCGCCGTGCCAGGTCTCCAAATCGCCGGGTCAGCCACTCAAGGCGCTCCTGCGTATTCCGGTCGACTTGCCGCTCCGCCCGAGAGATCCTCTACGCGAAACGCGCCAAGGAGACTCAGTGATCACGGACTATCAGCGCCTCCTACGAGCGCGGTACCTCGCCGCCCCGGTCATGGCGGCGCCGCTGCCCTGGCAGGCGGTGTCGGAGCACGCCATCCCCATCGGCGGGCTGCTCGGCGTCGGTTTCGTCGGTCATCCGGACTCCGGTCACGACCTCCTCATGGTCGTGTCCAACGCCGGGCACGGGCTCTTCGACACGGTCACCGGCGAGCGGATCGCCCGCGACGCGGACCCCGATTCCGGCACCAGCACTCCCGACTCGAATCCGGATCTCACCTGCCCCGGCCTCGGCCCCGTCGCAGGCACCCCGGTCCGCATCGCCGGCCTCCTCGGCGGTGGGCTGAACAGCACCACACCGGACGGCTGGACGGTGGATGCCATCAGTCCCGAGTGGCCCCACCACCGTGTCCTTCTCTCCGCCGACGGCGGGGCTCACGACGGTCCGGCCGGAGGAACCTGGTGGCACGTCTTCCACTCCGATTACTCAGAGCTGCGCGCTGCCGGGTTCTCCCCGTCCGGGCTCACCATGACAGTCACCACCAGCAGCGACGTCACCCTCTGGACCCGGACCGAGCTCTCCCTCACGGGCTGACGTCAGAGGGAATCCCGCCAGTGGTGTGGAGAGCCCGCGGACACACGTTGGCCGAACGGTGCCGTGCCCGCGCCGGTCTGCTTCCTGGTTAGCCGAGGATCTTGCGGTCGTACGCCACCGCCACCGCCGCCGCGCGGTCCTTCACGCCCAACTTGGTGTAGATGTGCGTCAGATGCGTCTTCACCGTGGCTTCGCTGATGAACAGCTCGCGTGCGATCTCCTTGTTGGAGGTGCCCTTCGCCACCAGGACCAGGACCTCGCGTTCGCGGGTGGAGAGTGGCTCGTCGGCGGGGGTGGCCGGGGTGCGGACCGCCATGACCAGGCGCGAGGCGACTGCCGGGGAGAGGACCGTGCGGCCCTCCGCCGCGGCGCGGATCGCCGCGAAGAGTTCCTCGCGGGGCGCGTCCTTGAGGAGGTAGCCCGTGGCGCCCGCCTCGATCGCGGGGAGCGTGTCGGAGTCGGTGTCGTAGGTGGTCAGCACCAGCACGCGGGCGCGGGCCCCGCGACGGGTCAGTTCCTTGATGGCGTCGACCCCGCCGCCGCCCGGCATGCGCAGGTCCATCAGGACGACGTCCGGGTCGAGTTCGGCGACCCGGGCGACCGCCTCCACTCCGTTCGACGCCTCGCCGAGGACGGTGAAGCCGTCGGCGGATTCGAGCATGCCGCGCACTCCGTCGCGGACGACGGGGTGGTCGTCGACGACCAGGAGGGTGATGGGCTTGTCACTTGTCATGGGGGACCAACGGTACGCGAGCGGAGATCGCCGTGCCGCCACCAGGCTCGGACTCGATCGTGACATCGCCGGCGAGGCGTTCGGCGCGGGCCCGCATGCCGTTGAGGCCGAAGCCGGTGGTCTCGGAGCGGGCGGTGCGGTGGGAGACCGCCAGGGGGTCGAAGCCGCGGCCGTCGTCGCGTACGTCGAGTGTCACCTCGCCCACCATGAAGGACAGCGTGACGCCCAGGCGGGTGGCGTGGGCGTGCCGCGCGGCGTTGGAGAGGGCCTCCTCGGTGATGCGCAGCAGTGTCGCCTCGATCTCGTCGTGGAGGGGCTGTGCGGTGCCGGTCAGGGTGAACTCGGCGCGCACTCCTGTGCGTGCGCCCCAGTCCGCCACGGTCTTCTTCAGCGCTTCGGTGAGTGTGGCGTCCGCGAGGGCGGCCGGTGAGAGGTTGTGGACCGAGCGGCGGGCCTCGCCCAGGCTGTGCCGGGCCAGGGCGTCGGCGCGTTCGAGGTGGGTGCGGGCGGTGTCGAGGGTGGGGGCGTTCTTGACGACCTGGAGCTGGGCGATGATGCCCGTCAGGCCCTGTGCGATGGTGTCGTGGATCTCGGCGGCCAGCCTGCGGCGCTCGTCGGCGACACCTGCCTCCCGTGCCTGGAGCAGGAGTTGGGCGTGTAGTGCGGCGTTCTCGTCCAGGGCGATGTGGAGGGCGGCGTTGGTGTCCGCGAGTTCGTGGATGGTGCGGACCTGGGCCCGGGCGCGTTCCTGTTCCTTCTCCTGGAGGTGGCCCGTGATGACGACGAACGCCATGTTGGCGACGACGAGCGCCCCGAAGACGGCCCAGCCGAGCCCGCTGCTCGGCGCCAGCCCGCCGCTCTGGGCGCCCGCCACGACGATCACGCAGGCGAGGATGCCGGCCATCTGCTGCCGTCGCGGCAGCAGGCGGTCGGAGTCGTAGTAGCCGACGGCGGCGTAGAACGCGAAGAACGGGTTGATCCAGGTGACGACGAACGCGATCGCCCAGCGTGCCCAGTAGACGAGCGCGCTTCTGCCGGAGGGCCGTGGGGTGGGCGGTTCGGTCCGGGACCACCACAGTTGGAGTGCGAGGGCGGCGGCGATGAGGCTGCCCGCCACCCACCAGTCCCGGCGGTCCATGCCGATCGCGTCGGAGGTGGCGGCGATCAGGACGGTGCCGATGGCGAGGAGGACGTACGCGCCGTAGCGGTGGACGACGTGCCAGGGGTCCTCGGCCGTGGCGACGGCTTCGGCAAGTTCGGCCGTCGCCGAGGGCTCGTCCTCCGGTGGGGCCGCGCGTCCGGGTGTGGGTCCGTCGGTCATGGCGCCAGTCTGCCCGTCCTCCTCGCGTTCCATGGTCATTCCCAGCGGAACCAGCGGGCGGCCGCACCCGACAGGGCCACGGCCCAGGCGGCGAGCACCAGCAGGTGCGTCCAGGCCGGCCAGTCCCCCGACATCGCCTGGTTGAGGGCCTGTGCACCGGCGCCGAACGGGGTGACTTCCACGATGTGCGCCAGGGCGCTCGGCATGGCCTGCACCGGGATCCAGACGCCCGCGCAGAACATCGCGGGGAAGAAGACGACCGAGCCGATCGCGTTGGAGATCTTCGTCGTACGGGCGCGGGAGGCGATCAGTGCGCCCAGGGCGAGGGCGCAGACGACCGACAGCGCGAGGGCCACCAGGTATCCGGCCACCTGGCGCGGCAGTGCCACGTCGAAGACGGTGCGGCCTACGGTCAGGCAGAGGGCGACCGATACCAGGACAGCCACCCCGTGGATGCCCATCTGGGCGCTGAGCAGGGCCGACGGGCGTACGGGCGTCGTCGACATCCGCCGCAGGATGCCGCGCTCGCGGTACCCGGTGAGGATCGGCGGCATCGACTGGATGCCGCCGGCGATCATCGCGAGCAGGACGGTGACGGGGACGTACGCGTCGATGAGCCGGATGCCGCCGAGTCCGGCGTCGGTCTCCCGGAAGGCGGGGATGGAGCCCAGGATCACCAGCAGGGCGACCGGGAAGAGCAGGATGGCGACGAGGCTGCCGGCCTCCCGGCGGAAGAGCGTGAACTCGGCGCGCAGGACCGCGCGGCGGGCGGCCTTGACGGGCCGGGGCGCGCGGACGGGTGAGGGTGCGACGCCGCTGGCGTCCGTGGTGGTTGCGGTGGTCATGACCGGCCGGCTCCTGTCGTGAGGTCGGTGGGGACCGAGCCGGTGGCCCGGGGTGTCGTCGGGTCACTCTTCGAGGTCTTCTTGGGGTCGTCGCCCGCGCCGTGCTGCGGATCGTCCTCGCCGTTGCGCTGCGTCCCGCTCGTCAGGTCGAGGAACGCGTCGTCCAAGGTGGCGTCGGAGACGCGCAGTTGGTGTGCGGTGACGTGGCTGCGGGCGAGCAGCGTGATCACGGCGTTGACCGTCTCGTCCGTGCCGGTGAGGGTCAGCCGGCCGTCGCGGTGGTCGACGGAGGCGGTGCCGGGCAGGGCTGCCAGCTCGCGCTCGTCCAGCGGGGCGGACGGGGTGAAGGAGATGACGGTGGCTCCCGCGGCCTGCCGGATCAGCCCGGCGGGGGTGTCGAGCGCGGCGATCCGGCCGTGGTCGACGACGGCGATGCGGTCACAGAGCCGCTGTGCCTCTTCCATGAAGTGCGTGACGAGGAGAACGGTGACGCCGCGTTCCCGTACGTCCTCGATCAGCTCCCAGGTGTCGCGGCGGGCGCGCGGGTCGAGGCCCGTCGTGAGCTCGTCCAGGACGACGACGCGGGGGTTGCCGACGAGGGCGAGCGCGATGAACAGGCGCTGCTTCTGGCCGCCGCTGAGCTTGGCGAAGCGGGTGCCCAGCTTCTCGGTCAGCCGCAGTCGCTCGGCCAGCGGGCGCCAGTCGAGGGGGTCCGGGTAGATCGCCGAGTAGAGCTCCAGCGCCTCCTTGACGGTGAGCTTCGGCTGGATCTCGCTCTCCTGAAGCTGGGCGCCCAGGATGCCGGTGAGCGCGGCGTGGTCGCGGACCGGGTCGAGCCCGGCCACACGGACGCGGCCCGCGTCGGGGGCGCGCAGTCCTTCGACGCACTCGACGGTGGTGGTCTTCCCGGCCCCGTTCGGCCCGAGGATGCCGAAGATCTCCCCCTCGGCGACGGTGAACGACACCCCGTCGACGACGGGCCGTCCCGCGTACGTCTTGCGCAGGCCGCTCACCTCGATGAGCGGTGCGGCGGCGGTGGTGCTGGTCGCTGCTGTCATGCGTCCAGACTCGGGGTTCGAGGGCCCTGGCGACATCGGCCGTCGCGCTCGAAGCGGCATCAACCGATCGGTTGATACGGCACTACGACCTGCCTGCTCACGCAGTCATACGCGTGCGATGGCGGGCAGGTCGCAGGGGTGCGGATCCGGCTGCGTGAGCGGGCAGGTCGCGCGAGTTCGGTCGGCGTACGGTAGCCGTCCGTGCGCGTCAGTCCGCCGTCTCCGGCAGGTGCGGCAGGTCCGTCGTGCCCGTCGCCGCCGTCGCACCCATCACGGCGGCGGTCAGGGAGCGGTTCTCGGCCGCGGGCACCTCGCCTCCGGGCGTGAAGCGGCGGCGCGTGTAGCTCGCCGGGTAGCGCACGCCCTGGAGGGCGGCGTGGACATGTTCCTGGCGCACTACCGCACGAGCTGAGCCGCCCGCCCTCGCACGTCAGGCGGGGCGCCCGGATTCGTCTTCCGCCTCGGGCACTCGGGGCAGCCTGGCGCGCAACTCCGCGACCTCGGCCTCAAGAAGCGCGATGCGCTTGCGGGCGAAGTACAGCTCCATGACGGCGTCCTGGAACTCGCCCACCAACTCCTCGGTGGTCAGCTGCATGTGTTCACTCCGTCCCGGGAGGGTCAGGCCGAGGCGATGTCGGTGACGTGGCCGCTGGGGCCCATCCATTTGAGCGCGCCGCCCTGGGAGAACAGCACGCCGCCGTTGACCGGTGGCGTCTTCTCGTCCGGGGCCTTGTCGGCGTTGCGCAGGCCGACGACGCCCTCGCCACCCGCGTAGGACTGGGTGCTGGAGGAGCCGAACTGGGCGTTCTGCGCGGAGAGCGTGCCGTTGGCGAGGACCCGTGTCCTGGCGGTGCCGTCGCTGTCGCGGAACTCCGCGAGGGCGCTCGCGGTGGCGGAGTTGGCCCTGATGTAGAGGCCGATGGTCGCGTTGTCGCGCTGGGCGATCTGCACGCGGCCCTGCGGCCGGTCGCCGATGGGCACGCCGACGCCGACCCGTCCGTCGGCCTTGACCACGAGGTCGTCGGCGGCGTGGTTGCGCAGGGTCAGCAGGTTGCCGGTGGTGGGGCCCTTGCTGGCCTGGACGAAGATGCCCTGCGCGGCGGTTCCGGTGGGCCGCTCGTTGTCGGTGACCAGGTCGATGGAGAGCGCCGAGGCCATCGTGTCGGTGCCGTCCTCGGGACCGATGTGCGTGATCTTGAGGGTGCCGCGTGCCCGCTCGTGGCCGGTGAGGTACACCGCGGAGTCGTCGGGGTTGTCGGAGACGATGTTCATCGCGACGCCTGACCCGGCGGTTCCGGCCTGGTGGACGGTGAGCGCGTGGAGCTTGTCGGTCTGGGCCGTCGAGGTGACGTGGAGCTCGGTCGTGCCGCCGTTGTACGTGCGGAAGCCCTGCGCGCGCACGTAGCCGGGGAACGTGGTCACCTCCTCGGCGGGGGCCGCCGTCGGGGCGTTGCGGGGTGCGGCTGCGGCGGAACCCTGTCCGACGGCGACGGAGGCGGCGCCGGCGGTGAAGGCGCCGAGGAAGAGGCGGCGAGTGGAAGCCACGGTGCGGTGAGCCTTTCGACGTGCCTTGGCAGGGCGTCTGCCAAGAGCCGTCAGAATAAGGCACAGGTGTTCTATCGCAGAGTGAATTCCCCTGCGCGAGGAACCAGTTCGGCGGGCGGAGGAGGCCGGGCCGGTCAGTGCGACGCGGCCGCGGGCCGCTCTTCTCGTACGGCGAAGCCTTCGAGGCCGCGGCCGAGGAAGTCGAAGGCGCGTTCCGCCCGTTCAGCGGCGCCCTCGGCCACCTGGGCCACGGGCTCGCCGTTCGCGACGCGGCGGTGGTGGTCGCCGATCAGCGCGCCGCGCACTCCGGCCAGTTGGGCCGCTGCGAGCAGGGGCAGCAGTTCGTCGTCGGTCTCCTCGGCGAGCGCTTCGGCGAGGAGTTCCTCGCTGCGCACCGCCCACAGGTGTGCCCTGCGGGTCAGTACGGGCGTGCCGGCGATGAGCTGGATGAGCTGGCGCTGGTGCTCGCCCCCGGCCAGCCCCACCGACGCGTCCCGCGCCTCCACCAGCTCCAGGAACTGGCTGCACACCGCGGCCAGTACCGACTCGCCGGGCCCGCGTGACCGTACCGCCGAGGCCATGTCCCCCATGTGTGCCTCCATGGGGTTCATCAGCAGGTCCTCCTTCGTCTTGAAGTAGTTGAAGACCGTCATCTTGGAGACCTCGGCGGCCTCGGCGATCTGCGCGACCGAGACCTGGTCGTAGCCGTGCTGCAGGAAGAGCCGCAGCGCCGTGTGCCACACCTTGGTCGCGGTCTGCTTCTTCTTGCGCTCGCGCAGCCCGAGCCCTTCGTCACCAGCCATGGCAGCACCTTACCAGGTACAAATTTGTGTGTGGAATATTTTTTAGCTCGGATGAAATATTGACTCGGTACATGAATGGGAGGGAGAGTACTCCCCATGACCTTGCATCGAGGCGCTTCGGCAAGGGAGTTGGGCTCACGATCTCCCGCGCGGTCGGACCCGCCGCCTGAAAGGATCTCGCCATGAACATGCACACCCTTGCGATCTACGGATGCGCGGCGGCCGTCATCGTCGCGGGCGTCCAGCTCTTGGCCGCCCTCGCCGCGAAGGACGGCGAGCAGGGGCCGCCCCCGCTCGCCCTGTTGCGGATGTGGCGACGCCCGGTACCGCGCGCCTCGGCCGTACTGGTGGGCCTGATGGCGGCGTTCGGGGTCGTCCAGACCGCCGTACCCCAGGTGATCGACTCGCTGGAACGCCACCCGCACGCCTCGTGGTGGCACGCGGTGACCGCGCTGTCGGTGCAGTCCTCCGGGTGGTTCCAGCTGGCGTTCAACCTGCTCGCGCTGGCCGCCGTCGCGCCGGTCGCCGAGCGGTGGTTCGGGCCGTGGAAGACACTGCTGGTCTTCGCGGCGAGCGGGGTGGCGGCCCAGGCCGTGAGCATGTCCGGGTGGAGCCCGACCGGAGGCGGCGACTCGGTGGCGATCTGCGGCCTGCTCGGCGCGCTGTCCGTCCGGTACGCGATACGCGGCGAGGCCCCCGGCCTGCGGCGGGTGTCACTCCTGGTGCCGGCCGCCGGGCTGGTGCTGTGCCTGCTCGCCAACAACCACGGCGCGGGCCTTCTCGTGGGCTGCGCGCTGGGAGCCGTACTCACGGTCCCTTCCCGCTCGCCGCTGGCCGCATGACGGGGCACGGACGCCGATCGGCGGATGGCTCGGTGGAGGCCGCGCGGTTCCGATCGGTACCGACCGCTCAGACGGGGACGGCCCGTGCCGCCGCTGTGGCGGGCGTGCGGCACGGGCCGGTGCGCGTCGTCGGCCTCCGGGTCAGCGGGTCGTCCGCTGGGAGCCGGTGACCGTGCAGCCCTCCCGGGTCAGGTCGAGCTTCGAACCCTGGGTGAGGCAGGCCGTCAGTCCGGAGACCTGCTGGCCGTAGGCGCGACCCTTGGTCGACGTGGTGGTCCCGTCGGCGGCGACCTCGCACGGATTGTCGTCCGTGCACTGCTCGCCGTCGGCGTTGTGCGTGTTGTGGACGCCCACGACCGTCGAGTTGTCGGGGGCCAGCAGCGCCGATCCGGACATGCCGCCGTACGGGGCGCAGCCCTCGGCCGCCGCGTAGCGGATCGAGTCCTTCTGCTCGTACGCGCCTTCCTTCAGCCGCGGTACGACGGCGTCGGCCTTGCAACTGAGCCGATCGCCGGTGGAGTTCAGGCCCAGGGAGTCGCCGGAGCGCACGGGCTTGCCGCCGAGGCGGAAGACCTTCGCGCCTTCCGCCTGGAGCTGCGCGTACGTCTTGTCCAGGCGGTACACGGCGACGTCGGTGCCGCTCATCGTGGCGTACAGCAGGCGGTTCGCCCGGGCGGAGGCCTCGGGGTAGCCCTGGCGGTCCGCGATCGTCACGGCGCGGTCCGCGGGCTTGTCGGTCAACGCCGTACCGGGCGCGGGGCGGTCACCGTCCACGCAGTGCCCGTTGGTGAGGAGCAGGGCCGGGTCGCCGGGCCTGGAGGCGGGGGTGCGCACCACGGAGCCGGCGCAGTTGCCGAGGTCGACCGCGCCCTCGATGTCGGGGACCGTGTCGAGCGGGGGCACCTTGGCGCCGGAGATGATGCCCTTGATCCAGGCGGCGTGCCGGGTGACGTCGGTGTAGAGCGTCGGCGGCTTGTCGCCCGCGCCGGGTCCGCTGACGACTCCGGCCAGGGCCCATGCGCCCTTCTCGCGGACGAGTGCGGGGCCGCCGGAGTCCATGTTCGTCGCGGCCACGCTGCCGTCTCGGCTTCCCACGCACAGTTCCTCGTCGGTGCCGGTCTTGCACACCGCTTTGGCCTGGACCGTGGTGTCGGCCTCGCGCAGCCGGTCGGGGAAGCAGGCGGGGTCGTCCGTGTCGTCGCAGGTCATCCCCCAGCCCATGATGCGTACGGGAGATCCCACCGCGGGCCGGGCCGACGCGAGGGGCACGGGTTTGGCCTTCACCGGGGTCTTCAGGTGCATCAGGGCCAGGTCCTTGCCCCAGAAACCGCCCGGGTCACGGCTGGTCGCGAGGCGGTAGTAGCGGTCGACCTCGGCGACCTCGCCGCCGGAGGTGGTGTCGAGGGAGCCGACCCGGACCTTCCAGCCCTTGGGCACGCCGTTCTTGGCGTTGGTCGGGTTCTTGCCCGCGCAGTGACTGGCGGTCAGCACCCACTGGGGCGCGAGGACCTCCACGCCGCAGCCGTGGCCGTCCGGCCTCGGGGGTTTGGGGTAGGAGGGCTGGAACGAGCCCATGAACGAGTACGCCTTCGTCGACTCGGTGCCGCCGGCCACGGCGTGCGCGGGCGACGTGGTCATCGCGGTCGTCGCGACGGCGAGCACCAGGGTCGCGCCCGCGGCGCCGAACAGGGCCGGTCGGTTGTTGTTGGTCATGTCCCGGACGCTAGGCAGGGGTTGTATGGGCGGCGCGGCTGTTCCTCGTCAGGAGTCCCTCTACCTCGTATCCGTTGGGTAACAGCGCACGGGACTGCCGTCCGGTGAAGGGCACAGCGGTCCGTCGCGACCTTCACGAATCCTCCGAACTCGCCCTGGATCAGACCGTGTCGGCCCTACGCTGAAATGTCCGCCGAGACGACGGGCGAGGCGGGATCGGGGGGCGACATGGCCGAGGACGTACTCGGGATCGAGGAGGTCGCGGCGCGGGTGGTGGCCCGCTGCGCACCCGCCGAAGTGCCCTACTTCCGGGTCATCGCCGAAGCCCACTTCGCCGTGACGGGCCGGGGCGCGCCGCCGCCCGGCACGCGGGGCGCGTCCCGCCGCGTCCCCAACGGCTTCGGCGTCCCCGAAGCACTGGCCGCCGCCACGCCGGTGGTCCTCGCCGTGTTCACCGGCACGGCGTCGGACCTGCTGGCCTCGTGGCTGCGGACGACCGCCGACGGGCGCGACCCGTGGCGCCCCTGGCGCCGCAGGAGAGTGGTCGTACCGGGCACGCCCCTCGCGATCCCGTCCGGGGTCGACTGGGACGTCCTCGAACGCCAAGCCCGCGACGCGGCGCTCGCCGCGGGCGGTACCGAGGACCTCGCCGTGTCGGTGGCGCGGGCGGTGCGCGCGGAGTTGGCCGCGCTGGCCGCGCCCGAGCCGCCGCCGGGAGGCGCCCCGGGAGAGCCTGCTGCGGCACGCCCCGACGCGGAGGAGTGAGCCGCCGTGCGCCGCGTCCCGCCGCGCGCCACCACCTCGCGCTTCGCCCTGCTCGCCACGACCGTCTTCGTGGCGTCCTTCGTCCTGCACAACAACACCGTCCTGCTGCTGCGCCCCCTGGTGACGACCAGCGCGCTGGAGCAGCGGACCGCCTGCGCCGACCGGGCCCTCGCGGGTGCGGCGACCCTCGCCCCGCTCGACGTCACCCTGAGGTTCCGCGGCTGTCTGCACTCCGCCATCCTCACCGCGGTGTGGGCGGCCCTGGCCCTGGTCGCCGTCACGTTCGTGGTGGCGTTCGGGCTGTACGCGCTGCACCCGCGCCTGGCCCGTACGGGACCGACCAAGGGCCTCGCCGACCTCGAGGCGGACCCGGGCACGGCGGCGCCGGCCGGAGTCGTACGCGCGGTCATGGCCCAGGACGCTCCGACGCGTGCCGTGGTGACCGTGCGGTTCACGGCCCTGCCCCACGCGCCCGCCGGGCGCTGCCTCGGCTTCCCCGGGCGCTACCTGGTCGTGCTCAACCTGGGGCTCGCCGCGGCCGATCCGCGGCTCCTGCCGGCGGCCCTGCGCCATGAACTGGCCCACCTGCGCGGCCGGGACGTCGGCCTCACCCAGCTGACCATCGCCCTGTGGTGGGCCTTCCTCGCCACGGTCGCCGTGCCCGCCGTGGCCCTCGCCCTGGTCCTGGGCGAGGGCGGGCTCGGGCAGCTCCTCACGGAGGCGGGCGTCGCGCTCGCGGCGCTCTGGTGCGAGCGGGCCGCCGTGCTGCGGGCGCGCGAACTGCAGGCCGACGAGGCCGTCCGGCACCCGGACTACACGCCGGTGCTGGCGCTCCTGGCGCGGGCGGAGGAGCAGGCCCGCGAGCGGATGCCGAAGGCGCGCCGCCGGTGGGAGCGGGCCGGCACCTGGCTCACGTACCACCCGGGCTGGGCCCTGCGCGCGGACCGCCGTGCGCACCCCGACCGGCCCCGGCCGCCTTCGCTGTTCGAGTGTGCGGCGGCCGGGCTCCTGGTGGGACTGTCGTACCGGCCGGTGGAGTTCACCGCGACGAACCTCTGGCCGACCCGGCCGGCGACCGTGGCCTGGGGCGTGGGCGCCGCGTACGGGGTCCTCGTCTCAGCGGTCCTGACGCTGGCGGTGTGGCGTTCCGTGTGGCGTACGCCCCGGGCGCCGGGCCCCGCGGTGCGCAGCCTGCCGCCCGCCCTCGCCTGCGCCTGCGGGCTGCTGGCCGGTGAGGTCCTGCAGCCGCTGGGGCTGTGGCGCGCCTTGGCCGCACGGGCGCCGTGGGTGGCGGTGGCCTGGGTGCTGCTCGCGCTGTCGCTGCTGTGGGCGTTCGTCGCGTGGCAGGCGCTGCTCGCGCGGTGGTGGCGCGCGGCGGGGGTCCCGCCGCGCGCGGGCGCGCTGGTGGCTTCGCTGGTGGTGGGCACGGTCCTGCTCGGGTACTTCCTGGGGACGGTGTTCGCCGACCGGGACACCCTGCTGACGGCCTCGGATCCCGTCGCGGCGCTGGGCGCCGTGGTCCTCAAGCGCCTCACCGCCCCGGCGGACGCGATGATGGTGGCGGGGGCCGCCCTGGTGGCGGTGCTGCCGGGGGTGGTGGCGCGCCTGCGCGGGCGCGGCGGTGCCGTGGGTGCGCGGGTCGTGGTGCCCCGGCTCTGGGTGGTGCTGCCCGCCGGGGTGGGCGCGGCCCTCCTGTTCCTCGCCGCCGCCTCACCGCTGCACCGTTCGCTGCGGGCCGGGCTCGACCGGGTGGCCGCGGCGCCCGTTCCGACGGTGCCGCAGCAGGAGCGTGCCGCCGATTTCGCGCCGCTGGTTCCGACGACCCTGGTGGGGGCGGGGTGCGTCGCCGCGGGGGCGCTGGCCGTGGCGCTGTCGGCGCGGGGGGCGGCGGCACCGTACCGCCGGGCGCGTGAGCTGTTCCCGGTGCTGGTGCTGGGCGGGCTGGTGGCGGCGCTGCTGGCCGCGCCGGTGATGCTGCTGCACATCGAACTGTCCGTGTGCGGCTGGCGGGACCTGAGCCGGTGCGCGTCCACGCCGCCCCCGCTGCCGTACACGATGGCCAACGGCAGGTGGATGCTGATGGCGGTGCTAGGCCCGGCGGGAGTCCGGGGCCGCTCCCCCGCCGCCGGGGCGGCCTTCGCGTGCCGCGACGGCCGTGCGCGGGGTCCTGGGCGCGGGCGGCGTCCTGCTCGTCGCGGTCGCCGTCGCGTTCCTCGACTGGGGCGCTTCTCCGGTCGCGCTCGACCCGAAGGGCGCCGCGATACCGCCGGATCGGCTGGAGCCGGTGCTGGTGATCCGCCCCGGCACGGCCCCCGTGGGGCAGGTGTGCGCAGTGGCCCTGTCGAACGCCGTCTACCTGAGCCTCGCCCTGGCGACGAACTCCGGCATGGACTTCTGGCGGGCCCAGAACGTCGTGCTGCTGGGCGCGAGCGACGACCCCGGCCTCACGGCGATCGCGACGGCGGCCCGCGACGCGCTGCTGCGGCGCTCGGACCAGCGGGTCGAGGACGTCCTGTGGGACGGCTACGTGTACTGCACCTACCGGATGCCCGTGGCGCCCCCGTGACCACGCACTCCCCCGCCACCGCCCGTACCGGGAGGCAGCGGCCCAGGTCACGGGCGCTGTCAGTGGCGGCGGATACTGTCTACGGCGTGACCAGATCGTTCCGGTTGTGGTCACGATCGTGACTGTCGATCGGTGATGTCGGCTGGTCAGAATGGTGAACATGAATCGCGCACTGTTGGTGATCGATGTCCAGGAATCCTTCCGGGCCCGGCCCCTGTGGGACCACATCGCCCATCCCGGAATCAGTGACCCCGTCAACCGCCTGGTGCGGCTGGCACGGGCCAACGGGGACCTGGTCGTGTGGGTGCTGCACACCGAGCCCGACAGCGGGGGCGTCTTCGACCCGGCGCAGGGGCACGTCCGGCTCTTCGAGGAGCTGGAGCGGCCGGCGCCCGGGGAGCCGGTGCTCCACAAGACCTCGCACAACGCCTTCACCACGACCGACCTCCAGCGGCGGCTGACCGAGGCCGGTGTCGGCGAGCTGTGGGTGTGCGGCATACGCACCGAGCAGTGCGTGGAGACCACGGCCCGCCTCGGCAGCGACCTCGGGTACGAGGTCGTCTTCGTCGCCGACGCGACCACGACCAATCCGATCGGCGACCTGAGCGCCGAGGAGATCATCGCGCGGACCACGGCCGTGCTGCGCGACCGCTTCGCCCGCATCGCCACCGTGGACGAGCTGGCGGCGGAAGCGGCGTGACGCACGTCGTCTTCGTCCTCTTCCCCGAGGTCCACCTGCTCGACCTGGCCGGTCCGGCCCAGGTGTTCAGCGCGGCCGAGGAACTGGGACTCCCGTACACCTTCAGTTACGTCTCCGAGCACGAGCAGGTCGTCAGCGCACAGGGCCTGGTGCTCACCGCCCAGCGGGACTGGCCCGACCTGGGCGAGGACGACCTGGTCGTCATCCCGGGCTGGCGGGCGCCGGTCCTGCGGGACGCCGAGGTGGGCCCTGCGACGCTGGAGCGGCTGCGGGCGCACCACGCGTCGGGCGGCACGGTCGCCAGCGTCTGCGTCGGAGCACAGGTACTGGGCCAGGCGGGCCTGCTGGACGGCAGGCGCTGCACCACCCACCACCAGCTCCAGGACGCGTTCGCCGCCCGCCATCCGCGGGCGACCGTGCTGCGGGACGTTCTGTTCACCTCGGACGACCGGGTGGTCACCGCGGCGGGCATCGCCAGCGGCATCGACCTGGCCCTGCACCTGCTCGCCACCCGGCACGGCCCGCGCCTCGCCGCGAAGGCGGCCAGGGAGATGGTGGTCTACGCCCGCCGCAACGGCCACGAGCCGCAGGACAGCTCGATGCTGCGCCACCGCAACCACCTGGACGACAACGTGCACCGGGTCCAGGACCTGATCGACGCGCACTACGTCGAGCCGCTGCCCCTGGCGCGCCTCGCCGCCCACGCCGGCGTCAGCCCCCGCACGCTGACCCGCCAGTTCGCCGAGGCCACGAACGGCATGACGCCCCTGCGCTACCAGCAGGCCCTGCGCATGGAACGGGCCGAGCACCTCATCGGTCACGGCGCGACCCTGGAGGCCGCGGCCCGCGAGGTCGGCTTCGAGGACGGGCGCATGCTCCGGCGGCTGCGCACCCGGCAGCCGGCGTCCGCGAAGTAGCGGGACCGTAGAACACGGGACGCGGAAACAAGGGACGAGAAGGACCCAAAGGTAAAGCCTCGGCAAATTGCGGGCATTAAAGAGCTCGCCCGCAGCTCGCGGAGTGACCTTTACCACTCCTTCGTGAATTGAATTTCAAGCCGTCCTGGTGTCATGGTCATTGCGCCTTACCGATCCACAAGAAATTCGAGGCCGCATCACCATGTCCACCGAAGCAGTGAATTCCGAATTCCTCACAGTTCCGGGCTCCACTCCCTTCCCGGAGAATTCCTGGCAGTCGGAAGCGATATCTTCGTTCGAAGCGCGGATGCTGGACACGGAAGACAAGTTCCCCTGCGTGTTCGGCGTCGACGCGGTGGTCCGCAGGACCCTGCGGTACGGCTTCATCGACGCGGGCTCGCACGCCGAGCGGCTGGCCAGGACCCTGCGGTCCTTCACCTCGGTCTGCGAGCAGCTGGGCCGGCGTACCTCGCTCGTCGTCTTCTTCGAGTCGTGGAACGCGGCGGAGGAGACCCACGAGGGCTACTACCAGGAGTTCTGGGACCTGCTCGACAGAACGAGCGCCCTCGACGAGACGCCCTGGCCGTCCGGCTACGCGGCGGACACGGAGGACTCGACGTTCGAGTACTGCTTCAACGGGGTCCCCATGTTCGTCGTGGTGAACACCCCGCTGCACACCGCCCGCCGCAGCCGGCAGTTCGAGCGCGTGGCGATCACCTTCCAGCCCCGGTTCGTCTTCGACGACATCAAGGCCGGCACGAGGACGGGCGACAACGCCCGCAAGGTGATCCGGGCCCGGATCGACGAATACGACACCGCGCCGCTCACCGCCATGCTCGGCAATTACGGCGAAGAGACGAACAGCGAATGGCGGCAGTACTACCTGGACGACGGACAGGACGTCATCTCGCTGGGCAAGTGCCCCGTCAGTTTTGTGATGCGAAAGGAAAAAGAAATGCCCGAGAACAGGGTCTCCGAAACGACCGTATTCCAGGAGCCCGAGCTGGGGATCGCCGAAGCTGCGGCCGCGTTCCTCCCGTCCCAGGGAGGCATCGAGCTCCAGCGTGACGCTCCCGGAAAGGTGCACTCCTGGCACAGCCACTCGGTGCACGAGACCCTCGTCGTCCTCAGCGGCGACATGGTCGTCGAGTACGCCGCCCAGGGCGGGGGCCCGGAGACGGTGACCGAGGACAAGGCGACCTCGGGCACCCGGATCGAACTCCCGGCGGGCACGGTCCACCAGTCCACCGCCGGTGACCAGGGCTGCGTCTACTTCATCATCCCGGAGGGCGGCAAGGCCGCCCACACCGTCTCGCACGGCGACTTCCTGAGCGGGCAGCGTTGAGCCTGAACATGCGGGAACTGCGCAGGTTCCCCCCGCAGATCTGGATCGTCTCGGTCGCCACCCTGGTCAACCGGTGCGTGGGTTTCCTGGGCCTCTTCGCCGCGGTCTTCTTCCAGGGGATGAGGGCGACGTCCGGCACGGTCGCGTTCGCGCTGCTCGCCGTCGGCGCGGCGGGCATCGTCGGATCGATCGTGGGCGGCAGGGCGGCGGAGCGGCTGGGCAGCCTCCCGGTGCTCGTCGCGGGCTGCTTCGTCAACGTACCGCTGCTCTTCTGCCTGTCCTTCCTGACGGACAGTCCGTACGCGTCGATCCCGGTCGCCGCCGTGAGCGTCGCGATCTCGCAGTCGTTCGTCGGCCCGTCGGCCGCGCTGGTCTCGTCCTCGTCGTACGAGGGCCCCACGGTCACGGCCTTCGCCTTCTACCGGATCTTCCTCAACGTCGGCATGGTCGCGGCTCCCGCCGTGGCGGGCATCGTGGGCTTCTCGCAGTTCCCGCTGCTCTTCAGGATGTCGGCCGTGGGCTCGCTCCTGGCCGGGGTGCTCCTCGTCGCCGAACGGAAGTCGATGAGCCCCCGGGCGTCGGGGGCCGAGGCCGGGCAAGCCGCCGCGGCGGCCCCGGAGCCGCCCGTCGAGGACCCGGTCGCCGCCCGGCACAAGAAGGTCCGGCTCTGGTCGGTCATCGTCGCCTTCGGCGTCACGATCGCCGTGTACGCCCAGCACCAGAGCGGCATCCCGCTCTCGCTGGACCGCCTCGACGGGGGCGACCGCCTCTACGCGGTCCTCCTCCTCATCAACCCCGTCGTGATCATCGTCGCCGAGCTCCCGCTCAGCACCCTCACGGCGAAATTCAACTGGGGCAAGGCCTTCGCGGCCGGATCGCTCCTGACGTGCGTGGGGCTCGCAGTCTGCGGCCTGTCCTCGGCGTGGGCGGTCTGCATCATCGGCTTCGTGGTCTTCTCCCTCGGCGAGGCGGTCTTCGCCCCGCTCGGGAACTCCTCGGTGGCGGAACTCGCCGGCCCCGCCGAGAACGCGCGGTACCAGGGCTACCTGTCCGCCGCGCAGTCCACCGGCATCGCCCTCGGCCCCGCCGTCGGCGCCTGGGGTGTCCTGCACGACCGTGTCGTCTTCTGGATCGCCACCGCCGTGGTCGGTCTCGCGCTCGCCGCCCTCCTGGTGGCGACGGGCAAAGAAAGGGTGGTGGCCCGTGAACGGGTCGAAGCAGCCGTCTGAGGTCCTCATCGTCGATCCCGTGAGCTCGGGGACGCTCTACGCGCCGATCCTGGCCGAAGCCGGGATCCCCGTCGTGCTCCTGGACACCGGCCGCGCGCTCGCCGCCGGGCTGCGCGACGGGAGCACCCCGGGCGCCCTCGACTTCGAGCTCGACTTCGGCGGCGACCGGGAGCGGCTGCTGGCCCACTGCGTCGCCCAGGGCGTCGGCTACGTGATCGCCGGGACCGAGTCCGGCATCGAGCTGGTCGAGTACCTGCGGGAGTCGATCCCGGGCTGCCCGGCGAACAGCGCGGGCGGGTCCCGCAAGCGCTGGGACAAGGAGGCCATGTTCTCGGCCCTGCACGAGAACGGCGTGCCGAGCCTGCGGACGCGGGCGATCGCACCGGGCACCGAGCTCTCCGAGGACCTCCTCGCACGGCACGGCGCGTCGCTGCCCGCCGTCGTCAAGCCCTCCACGGGCGCCGGGTCGGTCGGCGTGCGGATGGTGAAGGACACCGGCGAGCTGCGCGAGGCGGTGGAGAGCATCCTCGGCGCCCCGGGGTTCTTCGGCGACCGGCCCAGCGCGCTGGTGCAGGAGCTGTTCCCCGCGCCGCAGACCGAGTACGTCGTCGACACCTCCTCGCACGACGGGGTCCACGAGGTCCTCGGCCTGAGCCGCTACGACAAGCGGCTCTCCGCCCAGGGCGACTTCGTCTACGAGCGGATCCAGTGGATGTCGCCCGAGGAGACGCCGGCCCGCGAGATCATCCGGTACGCCGAGGAGGTGCTGCGCGCCTTCGGGGTGCGGGTCGGCCCCTCGCACATGGAGATCATGTACAACGCCCGGACGGGGCCGCGCCTGATCGACTTCGGGGCGCGCGCCCACGGTGCGGGGCACCCGCTCAAGACGTACAAGCTGACGGGCGTGTCCCAGATCCACCGGGAGTGCGAGTACGTCGCCCACCTGCTCCGGGGCACTGCGCTCTCCGCGGCGGGCGGGAGCTACGCGCTCCCCCGCGACGGCGCGATCATCTTCTTCAGCCTCGACGAGGCCACGCGGTGCGCCGCGCAGCCGGACGAGGAGGCGCTGAGGGAGCTGCCGGGCGTCCACGAGGTGATGGTCAACGCCGTGGCGGGCCGGGACTACCCGGCGACCCGGTCGCTGCTCGACTCCCTCGACCTGGGTCTGGTGTTCCTGTCCGCTCGGGACGCGAAGCAGCTCGACGAGTACGGCGGGGCCGTACGGGAGAAGTTCGCCTCCTACTTCGCGTAGGCGGCGTACGTCGAACCGCCTTCGCGCAGGCGGCGTACGTCGAACCGCCTTCGCGTAGGCGGCGTACGTCGAACCGCGCTGCGCGCAGGCGCACGACGCGCTGCCCGTAGGCGCACATCGGCCGGAACGCGAAGGGCGCCCCGCATCCGGGGCGCCCTTCGCCCGCGCTTATACCTCACCGGCTCCGGCGCCGGTGAGGCGGGGGCCCGGTGATCGCCGGCCACCGCGTTTGAAAGTCTTGGCACCTCCATGCCTGTCGAAGGGACCTGAACATGTCTCGCCCCCTGCGCGTCGCCATCGTCGGAGCCGGCCCCGCCGGCATCTACGCCGCCGATGCGCTGCTGAAGTCCGGTGCGGCCGCCGACCCGGGCGTCTCCATCGACCTCTTCGAGCGCATGCCCGCGCCCTTCGGCCTGATCCGCTACGGCGTCGCCCCCGACCACCCGCGCATCAAGGGCATCGTCACCGCGCTGCACCAGGTCCTGGACAAGCCCCAGGTCCGCCTCTTCGGCAACGTGGACTACCCGCGCGACATCGACCTGGACGAGCTGCGCTCGTTCTACGACGCGGTCGTCTTCTCCACCGGCGCGACCGCCGACCGCGCGCTGGACGTCCCCGGCATCGACCTCGACGGCTCGTACGGCGCGGCCGACTTCGTCTCCTGGTACGACGGGCACCCCGACGTCCCGCGCACCTGGCCGCTGGACGCCGAGAAGGTCGCCGTCCTCGGTGTCGGCAACGTCGCGCTCGACGTGGCCCGCATCCTGGCGAAGACCGCGGCGGAGCTGCTGCCGACCGAGATCCCGCCGAACGTGCACGACGGGCTGCTGGCCAACAAGGCCCGCGAGATCCACGTCTTCGGCCGCCGCGGTCCGGCGCAGGCCAAGTTCAGCCCCATGGAGCTGCGCGAGCTCGACCACTCCCCCACCATCGAGGTCATCGTCAACCCCGAGGACATCGACTACGACGAGGGCTCCATCGCGACGCGGCGCGGCAACAAGCAGGCCGACATGGTCGCCAAGACCCTGGAGAACTGGGCGATCCGCGACGTCGGCGACCGCCCGCACAAGCTGTTCCTGCACTTCTTCGAGTCGCCCACCGAGATCCTCGGGGCGGACGGACGGGTCACCGGTCTGCGCACGGAGCGCACCGAGCTCGACGGGACCGGGAACGTCAAGGGGACCGGCTCGTTCACCGACTGGGACCTCGGCGCGGTCTACCGCGCCGTCGGCTACCTCTCCGACGAGCTGCCCAAGCTGCCCTGGGACATCGCCTCCGGCACCGTTCCGAACGAGGGCGGCCGGGTGGTCGAGGAGAGCGGCGAGCACCTCGAGTCGCTGTACGTCACCGGGTGGATCCGGCGCGGCCCGGTCGGCCTCATCGGCCACACCAAGGGCGACGCCAACGAGACCGTCGCCAACCTGCTGTCCGACCACGCCGAGGGCCGTCTGCCGGCCCCCGCCTCGCCGGCCCCTGAGGCCGTCGACGCCTTCCTCGCCGCGCGCGGCGTCCGGTTCACCACCTGGGAGGGCTGGTACCGGCTGGACGCGGCGGAGAAGGCGCTCGGTGCGCCGGAGGGCCGCGAGCGCGTCAAGATCGTCGAGCGCGACCGGATGCTGGACGCCAGCGAAGGCGTGTAGCGGTTGACCGCTCCGGCACCGGGCCGACCACCTCGGCCCGGTGCCGGAGGGTGCCCGGGGTCCCCTGGTGCTCCTCGCCCGGCGGCAGTGGCAGAGGACGTCGTTTCCGCGCAGACGATCGTGGCGCCCTTCCAGCTTGTGCCGATCCTGACGCTCGCCGTCTGCGGGGTGACCGCCGTGCCGCGCGCGGGCGTGTAGCGGTAGAGCTCGCCCGCCGCGTTGGTGACCAGGGTGTCGTTGGCCCCGTCGCCGCTCAGGTCTCCCAAGGGGACGACCGTGGACGTCGTGGGCCAGGTGCCCGCCTCGACCGTGTCGGAGAACGTGCCGGAGGCGTTGCCCTGCTGGACGAGGAGCGAGCCGTCGTTGCCCCGGGCGCAGACGTCCGGGACGCCGTCGCCGACGTAGTCGCGGCGCTCAGCCGGGCCGGACGGCGGGGCGGGGTCAGGCCGGTGCCGGCCGCCCACAGTTCCTCGCCGGCGCCCTGCGCCCAGACGGCCGACGCGCTGCCGTCGGGAGCGCTCGGGGACGTCATCGCCGCGTGAGCAGCGGGAACGTGGGCGCGCACGGGCGACGGCCACCGGAGCGTCCGGTGGCCGTCGCCCGTGGTGGTGTCCGTTACGCGATGCCCAGCTCCGCGCGCCAGTTGGGGTAGAAGCGGTCCGCGTCCGCGGTGAAGGTCTCGAAGGCGCCCTTCAGCTCCGGGTGGTCCTTGGCGTACTCGGTGAGCTTGACGCCCTGCTGCCAGGCGTCCTGGGCCTGGCGCAGCGACCTGGCGCCCGCCGTGCCGCCGTCCTTGTGGCCGAAGGCGCCGCCGCCGGAGGTCTGGATCACGTTGGAGTGGCCCAGGTTGTCGAAGAAGCCGGGCAGCCGGATCGCGTTCATGCCGCCGGAGATGATCGGCGTGGTCGGCTTCATGCCCAGCCACTCCTGGTGGAAGAACGGGCCGTCGGCGCTGTCGCGCTCCAGCATGAAGGCGATGTCCTTGTCCTTGGCGTCGCCCTCCATCTTGCCGTAGCCCATGGTGCCGGTGTGCATGCCGGAGGCGCCCTGCAGGCGCGTCATCTTGCAGTGCACGAAGGACGTGTAGCCGCGCTGGGACTGGGGGCTGGTGACCGCGCCGTGGCCGGCCCGGTGGAAGTGCAGGAACTGCTGCGGGAAGTTGCGCCGCGCGGTGGTGACGGCGGTGGGCCCGGCCACGTAGCCGTCGACGAGGAAGGCGACGTGGTCGGCGTTCTCGGCGAAGGTCCGAAGGATGAACTCGCCCCGCGCGATCATCTCGGCCGGGTCGTCGGCGGTGATGTTCGCGGAGAACAGCTTGGCCTCGCCGGTGGCGTCCTGCGCCCGGCGCATCGCGTCGGCGACGGCCCTCATCGTGTCCTTGAGCGGGGCGAAGACCTGGTTGCCCTGCGGCTCGTCGTTCTTGATGAAGTCGCCGCCCAGCCAGAACTGGTGGCAGGCGTCGGCGAAGGGCTGCGGGCGCAGGCCCAGCTTGGGCTTGATGATGGTGCCGACGACCATGCCGCCGTCGACGACCGGGCGGTCCAGGACGCGCCACAGGTCCTGGATGTTCATCGTGGGCCCGTCGAACAGGCGCAGGTAGGCGGCGGGGACGTGGAAGTCGAGCATCTTGGCGTACTCGACGTCGCCCATGCCCTGGTTGTTGCCGATGGTCAGGGTGAGGAAGGACGCGATCATCGCGCGGCCGTCGATGATGTTCCGGTCGAAGAGCTCGACCGGGTAGGCGATCTTCATCAGTTCCCGGGCCTCGTCGACCTCGTACACGAGCGCGTCGACGCCCCGGGTGAAGTCGTCGGTGGTGCAGACCTCGACGTTGGTGCCGGTCGAGGACTCCGCCGCGAAGTGGGCCGCCGTGGACAGGTAGTCGCCGAAGCCCGCCTTGGGCCTCATCGAGTAGGCGCACAGCACGTGGCGGCCGCCCCGGATGAGGTCCTCTTCGTTCAGGGTGAGGTCGGCGTAGCGGTTCGACTGGTCCATGGTGCGGTGTCTCCTTGCGTTCTCGGTGCGCGTCGGGGGCTTTCCGGGTGCGCGTCGGTCCGTGGCCGGGCCGGTTCCGGCCGTACGGGTGTCGGGCCCGGGCGTCAGGCCCGGGCGGTCCGCAGCGCCTCCGGGTTGGCGCAGTGCGCCAGCGGCTCGCCGCGCAGGTAGCGGCCGACCTCGTCGGCGACGATCCGGGCGGCCTTGTGGGCGACCTGCTGGCTGCCGCCCGCGATGTGCGGCGTCATGACGATGCCGGGGGTCTTCAGGAGCCGCGAGTCCGCGGGGACCGGCTCGACGGGGAAGACGTCGAAACCGGCGCCGGACAGCTGCCCGGAGTCCAGCGCGTCGCACACGGCGTCGTAGTCGAGCAGGGCTCCCCGGGCGCAGTTGACGATGACGGAGCCGCGCGGCATCCGCGCGATCTGCTCGGCGCCGATCATCCCGGTGGTCTCCTCGGTGACGCGGGCGTGCAGCGACACGATCCGCGAGCGGGTGAGGAGTTCGTCGAGCGATACCGACTCGGCTACTCCCGCGACCAGTTCGGGCTTGACGTACGGGTCGAAGACCAGGACCTCGGCGCCCATCGCCTTGAGGACCTTCGCGACCCGGGAGCCGATGGCGCCGTAGCCGACGAGGCCGACGGTGGCGCCCTCGATCTCGATGCCACAGTTGTCGTAGTCGTAGTAGTCGCCGCGCCACACGCCCCGGCGCATGTCGGTGTGGGTGTCACCGACCCCGCGGGCGGCGGCGAGGAGCAGCGTCAGGGTGTGCTCGGCGGTGGCGGTGGCGTTGCGGCCGGGGGCGTAGCAGACGGCGACGCCGTGCCGGGTGGCCGCTTCGAGGTCGGCGTTGACGGGGCCGCCGCGGCTGATGCACATCAGCTTCAGGTCGGGGCAGTTGGCCAGGATCCGCTCGGTGAGCGGGGCGAGCTGGGTGACGCAGACCTCGGCGCCCCGGAGGGCCTCGATCATCTCGTCCTCGGTGCCGGAGGCCTCGATGACCTCGGCGACGGGGCCGAACGGGGTGTGCGGCCAGGGCAGTTGGATCTCGGTGACGTCGACGTCGCCGCCGGTGGCCCGGGTGACCTCGTCGGTCAGCAGGTGCGGGAGGACGAAGTGGTCGCCTGCGGCCAGGACCTTGGTGCGCATGGGGTGGTCTCTCCTGTGGTGGGGTGCGGTGGTGGGCGGCGGGTGCGGGGTCAGTGGGGCGACGGCGCGCGCAGGGCGGGCGTGGGCGCGTTGAAGCGCAGCAGGGAGGCCTGGCCGCCGCTGAGCCGGACCTCGGTGAGGGTGCCGTTGTCCAGGAACGGGAAGACCCGCCGGTAGTCGTCGAGGTCGATGCCGAGCAGGTCGCACAGCAGGACCCGGAAGAGGGCGTTGTGCGCGACGACCAGGATCCGGCCGCCCGGGTACTCGGCGGCGACGTCCTCCAGGCAGGCCCTGGCCTGGGCGGCGGCGGTGCGCGGGTCGTTGCCGCCGGGCAGGTGGTCGGTGACCGGCCTGCGCAGGAAGGCGGCCTGCCGCTCGGGGAAGCGCTCGGCCATCTCGGCGACGGTCAGCCCCTCCCCGTCGCCGAAGTCGAGCTCGTAGAGCCGCTCGTCGATGCGGGGTTCGAGGCGCAGGGCGCGGGCGGCGGGGGCGGCGGTGAGCCGGGCCCGGGTGAGCGGGGAGGTGTAGACCGCGTCGATCTGCTGGCCGCCGGCCCAGGCGCCGAGGTCGTCGGCCTGGCGCAGTCCGCGCTCGGTGAGGGCGACGTCGGCGCGGCCCGCGTAGCGGTTCTCCGCGTGCCAGACGGTCTCGCCGTGGCGTACCAGGATGAAGTCGGTCATCGAGCTGCCCTCTGCTTGGCGTGTGCGGCGACGGCGCGGTCGAGCCAGCCGCGGTGGACGAGTTCGTCGAGGAAGGCGTGGTAGACGGGTGTCCAGCGGGCGGTGCGCGCCGGGTCGGGGTGGAGTTCGGCGCCGACGCGGACCATGGCGGCGGCCGTCTCCTGGACGCTGGCGCCGCTGGAGGTGGCGGCGAGTACGGCCATGCCGATCGCGCCCTCGGCCTGTTCGGGCAGCCGGACGGGGCGGCCCAGGACGTCGGCGCGCAGCTGGGACCAGTAGCGGTTGCGGGCGCCGCCGCCGGTGAGGGTGAGGGGGCCGTCGACGGGGGCGCCGAGGAGGTCGAGGTAGTCGAAGCAGAGCCGCTCCAGGCAGGCCACGCCGAGGAGGTACGCGTGGAAGCGCTCGGCCTCGTTCGCGGGGGCGCCCAGGACGAAGGGTTCGGCGTCGGGGGTGCGGAAGGGGAAGCGCTCCCCTCCCGTGGACACCAGCGGGTAGGCGACCGCGTCGCCGTCCGTCCCGGCGGCCCGTGCGGTGAGTGCGTCCAGGTCGGCGCCGGGGAACTCGCGGGAGACGACGCCCGCGCCGCTGCTGGAGGCGCCGCCGGGCAGCCAGCTCCCGCCGGGGCCGCGGTGGCAGTAGACGACGCCCTGGGGGTCGCGTACCAGGTGGGGGCTGACGCCCTTGAGGACCAGGGTGGTGCCGAGCACCGAGTTCCAGGCGCCGGGGGCCAGGGCGCCCGCGCCGATCTGGGCGGCGCAGCCGTCGGTCATGCCCGCCACGATCCTGGTGCCCGCCGGGATGCCGGTCGCTTCGGCGGCGTCGGCGCACACGGTGCCGAGGACGGTGCCGGGGAGGACCACTTCGGGCAGCAGGCTCTCGGGAACGCCGAGTTCGGTGAGTTCCTCCAGTGGCCAGCGTTCCTCGATGAGGTGGTAGCCGGTCTTGAGGGCGTGGCTGGCGTCGGAGGCGACCTGCCGTCCGGCGAGCCGCCAGGTGACCAGGTCGGTCTGGTGCAGCAGCCGGACCCCGGTACCGGCTGCTGCACGTTCGTGGTCGAGCAGCCACAGGAGCTTGGGCAGGGCCCAGGAGGGCTGCATCGAGCGGTAGCCGAGGGCCTGCCAGACGTACCCGCCGGCCTTGTTGGCCCGCTCGGCCTGCGCGGCGGCGCGCCCGTCGTCGTACATCAGGCCCGGGGTGAGCGGGGTGCCGTCGGCGTCGGCGAGCAGGATCGTGCCGGAGGTGCCGTCGAGGGCGAGGCCCCGCACCCGGGCCGGGTCGATGCCGGCGAGTGCTTCGCGGCAGGCTCCGGCCAGCGCGCTCCACCACTGCTCGGGGTCCTGCTCGTGGCGGTTGCCGTCGCGGTGGCTGGTCAGCGGCCGGGACGCGGCGGCGAGGACCTGTCCGGCGGAGTCGACGGCGACGCAGCGGGCGGACTGGGTGCCGAGGTCGAGGCCGAGCCACACGGCGTCGGCGGGGAGGCGGTCAGACACGGGGAACTCCTGGTGCGGGGGCGGTGCGGGGCCCGGGGACGAAGGGGGCGGTGGTGGCCGGGCCGGCCGCGGCGGTCCAGCCGGCGCCGCGGGCGAGGCCGCGCCAGGACAGGAAGGACTCGTACAGGCCCGCGTAGGAGCGGGAGCGTTCGGGGTCGGGCTCCCAGACGGACGTCATGCGGACGTACTTGGCGGCGGCGCTGTGCATGGACGTCTCGGCGCCGGAGCGCACCAGGGCGGTCAGGAAGGCTCCCTTGGCGCCGAGTTCGGTGTCGCCGGAGCGGGCCGTGGGCACGCCGGTGGTGTCGGCGATCAGCTGGCACCAGGCGTCGCTGTTGGCGCCGCCGCCGCACAGCCGCAGTTCGGTGACGGTGGTGCGGGAGGCGACCAGGCAGTCGCGCAGGACCAGGGAGAGGCCGTCGAAGACGGAGCGGGCGATGTCGGCCTGGGTGTGTTCCAGGGACAGGCCCCAGAAGGTGCCGCGGGCCCGGGGGTCGAGGAAGGGGGCCCGCTCGCCGGCCGGGGAGAGGTAGGGCAGGAAGGCCAGGCCGTGCGCGCCGGGCACGGACTGCTCGAAGGCGATCCTGGAGAGGTCGGGCGGGCCATCCAGGTGCAGCAGCCGCGAGGCCCAGTTGAGGACGTCGGCGCCGTTGAGGGTGGGGAAGGCGCGCAGCACCCGCTCGCGGCCCCGGTAGGCGATGTTGATGCCGGAGGGCTCGCCGGTGGTGTCGATGTCGTGGCGGACGATCTCGGTGCACAGGGTGGTGCCGAGGATCGAGCAGGCCTGGCCGGGGTTGACGACGCCGACGCCGCGGGCGGTGGAGGCGATGTCGTACGGGGCCATGACCACGGGCAGCCCCTCGGGCAGGCCCAGCTGTCCGGCTGCCTCCTTGGTGATCTCGGCGATGCGCTCCTCCTCGCCGAGCACGCGCGGTAGCAGCCGCCGGTATCCGGAGAGGCCGAACAGGTCGACGATCGCGTCGTCGTAGTCGCCGGTGGCGTGGTCGAGGAACGGGGCGGAGGCGTCCGACTCGTCCATCGCGGTCACGCCGGTCAGGTTGAGGAAGAGCCAGCCCGCGGCGGTCAGCGAGGCCGCCGAGCGGGCGAGGCGCTGCGGGTCGTGCGAGCCGAGCCAGCTGAAGATCGCGTTCGGCATGCCGGAGCAGGTGAGCGAGCCGTTGCGGCGGAACGCGTCCTCCAGGACGCCCTCGCTCTGCCAGCGGGTGAGGATGTCGCCCGCGCGCCCGTCGGACCAGAGGATCGCCGGTCCGGTGGGCCTGCCCTGCTGGTCGACGAGCCAGGCGCCGTCGCCCTGCGCGGTGAAGGTGACCAGCCAGACGGGGTCGTCGATCTCGGAGAGGGCGTTGCGGACGGTGTAGACGACCGCGTTCCACACGGTGTCCATGTCCTGCTCGGCCCAGCCGGCGTGGCGGCGGTGGACCTCGGTGGCCAGCCGGGAGACGGCGAGTTCACTGCCCTGGTCGTCGAAGACGACCGACTTGATCATCGTGGTGCCGACGTCGATGGCGAGTACCGACATGCGGGTTCACAGTCCCTTCGTGGCGGGGGCGCCGACCAGGTCCTGGTCGGCGGGGGCGGCGGTGGCGGGCGCCGGCGGCGCGGGGGCCGCGGCGGGCGCCGTGGAGGCCGGGAGCTTGAGGAGCAGCATCAGCAGGGCGCTGAAGGCGTGGAAGCCGGCGAAGATCCAGACGACTCCGCCGACGCCGAGCGGGCCGAGGAAGAGGCTGACGACCAGCGGGCCGAGGAAGGTGGAGGCGCCGGCGCCGAGGTTGAGGGCGGCCATCGCCTGCCCCTTGTGCTCGGGGGCGATCGCGGTCATGAGGGCCGACAGGGGTACGTAGCCGGAGAGGGTGGCCCCGTACAGGACGGCGACGAGGAGGGCGACGGCGTACTGCGAGCCCACGGCGGTCGGCACGTAGTACAGGACCAGGACCGAGGCGGTGCAGCCGATGCCGCCGAACCAGGCGACGGTGGTGCGCCAGCCGACCTTGTCGCCGACGATGCCGAACAGCAGGTTGGTGAGGATGTTCGTGCCGAACATGACCGCGACCAGGCGCAGCCACTGGCCGTTGGTCAGGCCGATGGTGTGCACGAACCACGCGGGCAGCATCACCATGAAGCCGAACTGGGAGGCGGTGTTGAACATCCGCACCGCCGCACCGGCGCCGACGCGGGGGTTGCGGTAGAGGATCGTGAGGCTGCCGACCAGGCCCGCCAGGGGGCTCTCGCCGGCGGGGGCCAGGCGTGCGGAGCCGGTCTTCTCCTTGACCAGGAGCAGGGCCACCAGCCCTCCGGCCGCGACCACGCCGAGTTCCACCCACAGCGTTCCGTACTCGCCGACGACCGGGATCATCAGGCTCGCGCCGAGCGAGCCGAGCGTGGGCATGCCGGCGGAGAAGGCCGACCAGAACCAGCCCATCGCGGTGCCCATCTGGTCGCGCGGGGCGACCGCCGCGATCCACACCAGGAAGGCGTACGCGAAGAGCGGGAAGGCCAGTCCGCGCAGGCCGTAGCCGAGCAGCAGCAGGGGGTACGCCTTGCTGGGCACGGCGACCGCGAGGAAGAACACCTGGGTCAGCGCGAACGTCCCGAGCCCCAGCCACATCACGCGGCGCGGTCCCCACAGGTCCGACAGGGCGCCGGCGAACCAGGCGGCGACCGCGCCGGTCACGCCGTACACGGTGAAGACCATCGCCACGTCGGCGGCGGGGATGCCGAGGCCCTCCAGGTACGGCGCGAGGTAGGCGGCCTCGATGCCGACGCCGGTCATGAAGATCAGCAGGCCGAGGTAGCCGTACGAGATCGACTGCGGGATGCCGGCCCGTGTGAAGAACGAGGGCGGGCGGCCGGTGCCTCCGGTGGCGGGCGGCACGGGGGTGTTCGTCATTGAAGCTCCCCAACAGCAATGAGAGGGGCGGGCCCGCTGATCGCGGTCCGCGACCGGACCTGGTCGGTCCGTGTACGAGCGAGCTAACAATTCGGCGAAATCCCACGTCAAACGCCTTGGAGGTTCTCCCGCACGGGGGTCGTGCGGCTGTGTGAGGAGGGCTTTGGGCCCGTGGTCCTGAGCTGGACTCCTACCCGTCCCGGCCGTCCGGCCCGCGTGAAATCCGTGAGATCATCACCTGGTGTTTTCACACGGCCGTGCAGGGTGTACGCGTCCGCCTTCCGGGCGGCCGCACCGGGCCGGGATCGGAGGGTCATGGCGGGCGACGACCGCGCCGACATCCGCGAGGTGCGCCGCAGGAGCATCCGCGAAGCGGTCCTGAACGGCGGGTTCGTGCGGGCCTCCGACCTGGCCTCGAGTTACGGCGTCAGCCTGATGACGATCCACCGGGACCTGGACGCGCTGCAGACCCAGGGCTGGCTGCGCAAGGTGCGCGGCGGGGCCACGGGGCTGCCCTCCGCGCAGTTCCACGGGACGGTCGCCGAGCGGCACGCCACCCATGCGGCGACCAAGCGGCAGCTGGCGCGGGCGGCGGCGACGCTGATCGGGCCCGGGCAGACGATCATGCTCGACGACAGCACGACCTGCCTCCACCTGACGCGCGAGCTCGGCTCCCACGCCCCGCTGACGGTGCTCACCAATTCGCTCCCGGTGGCCAACGCGCTCACCAAGGAGCCCGGGATCTCGCTGATCGCCCTGGGCGGCACCTACTTCCCCGCCTACGAGGCCTTCCTCGGGCTGCACACGGCCGACAGCGTCGAGGCCTTCCGCGCGGACACCTTCTTCATGTCGACCACGGCCGTTACCCAGGGCCGCTGCTACCACACCTCACCGGAGACCGTGCAGGTCAAGCGGGCGATGATGCGTGCGGCGACCCGGACGGTGCTGCTCGCGGACCACTCCAAGTTCGTACGGGACGGCCTGTACGCGCTGGCCCCGCTCACCGACTTCGACCTGCTCGTGGTGGACGACGGACTGCCGCAGGAGCAGGTGCGCCGGATCAGGGACCGGGGCACGGACGTGATGGTGGTCCCGAGGGGCTGAGCCCCCGGGTCCCGCGGCCCCCGGTGGCCTCCCCCGCGGATTTGACAACACGACCGTCGCGGGATCCGCTACTATGGTCGTACGAGTTCGCACCCGACTCTTCGACGTGGTGCTTTCCGGTCCCGGTCAGGGACCCGCTTCCTTCCGGGAAACCCGCCTTTCCGTTCTGTGCCCCGCTCCGTGCGGCGCCGGACGGGGCGCGCTGCCGGAACCGGCGCGAACGATCTCTGTACCCCGCCACCTCGGCACAGGCCGACCGGCGGACGGTAACGGTCTCGGCAGGCGCCCCACGCATTCACCCCGCATGCCCGCGTCACACAACCCACAGGACCGCCCTCAGGGCGTCCACCGGACCCGGGATGCCCTCCAGGGAAGGTCCCCTCTCATGAACACCCTCACCCCCACCCCCACGACCCACACGAACGACGGCGCAGGACTCGACACCATGCTGGTGGCCGAGCTGCAGCGCACCGCCTCGGGCCTCGGCATCCGCGGCACCACGCGGATGCGCAAGAGCCAGCTGATCGAGGTCATCTCGCAGACGCTCGCCACGGAACAGGCACCTGCTCCGGAGGCCCCCGGCACCCGCGCCGACCGTACGGAGCCGCAGGCCTCCCCCACGCGGGACGGCGAGCGGGACAGCGATATGGAACGCACGGATGCACCCGCACCCGCACCCGCACCCGCACCCGCACCCGCACCCGCACCCGCACCCGCACCCAGCAACGGCAACGGCAACGGCAACGGCAACAGTCGGCGTAACCGGCGCAACCGCAACCGGGACCGAGACCGCAACCGCCAAGTCGCGGGCGGCACAAGCCAGTCGGGCGACGCGGCGCACGTGGCCGACGAGGTCCTGACTCCCGTCGCGGGCGTCCTGGACGTCCTCGGCAACCACGCCTTCATCCGCACCTCGGGCTACCTGCCGGGCCCGAACGACGCGTACGTGAACCTGAACCAGGTCCGCAAGTACGGCCTGCGCAAAGGCGATTACCTCACCGGCGCGGTCCGTCCGCCCAAGGAGGGCAAGGAGGGCAAGCTCCGCGAGAAGTACAACGCGCTGGTGCGCCTCGACTCGGTCAACGGCGGCGACCCCGACACGTACGCGACCGGCCGCGGGCGCCCGGAGTTCAACAAGCTGACTCCGCTGTACCCGCAGGACCGCCTCCGTCTGGAGACGGACCCGGGCGTGCTGACGACGCGGATCATCGACCTGGTGTCGCCGATCGGCAAGGGCCAGCGCGGTCTGATCGCGGCTCCCCCGAAGACCGGCAAGACCATGATCATGCAGGCGATCGCGAACGCGATCACGCACAACAACCCCGAGTGCCACCTGATGGTCGTCCTGGTCGACGA
>NZ_JBEOYE010000097.1:0-31844 GCF_040296945.1 Streptomyces sp. NPDC001941
GAGGAGCGGGGGTGCAGGGGGCGGAGCCCCCGCCGGGGCCCGGGGGCGCGGCCCCCGTACACCCCCGCTCCTCCCACCGCCGGAGGCTTTCGGGAAGGGGCGGGTAGGGGAACCCAAGGACCCGCACCACAGCACCCCGCACGCCCAAGAGCCGGCCCCCCTGCCGCACAGGACAGGGGCGACCGGCTCCGGAGACGTACCGCCTACGCCGCCTACTCCGCCGCGCCGGACGGCGCGAGCCCCGGCAGCGACGGCGCCGCCGGCACCGGCAGCCCCGGCACGCCCGGCACCGCGGGCAGCCCCGGCACCGCCGGCAACCCCGGAAGGGCGGGCAGCCCCGGCAGCTTCAGCGAGCCGAGCAGCTTGTCAAGCCCCACGGCGACCGTCAGGTCCACCGCGAGCTTGGGCACCTTGGCCAGGGCCGCGGTCACCTTGCCCAGGTCACCGGAGGCGGCGGCCTCCACGAGCCCCTCCACCTCCGCCTTCAGCGCGATCTGCGCCTTCCCCACGGGGCCGTCCTCGTCGACGTCGCCGGCCGGCTCCGCCTCCGATTCCGACTCCGACTCGGTGTCGGCCCCGGGGTCGGGGTCGACGGCCGAGCTCGCGCCCAGCACGTTGTCCAGCTCGTGCCCGACCTTCTCCAGCGCCTGCTCGTCGATCGTGCCGGAGGCGGACTTCTCCATCAGCACCTCGATGGAGGCCAGCAGCGACTCCATGTCGCGCTTGAGCTCGATCTCGGGCGAGGCCGCGGAGCGGCTCGCGGGGGAGGGGGCGGCGGTACCGGCCGCGACGGCGGGGCCGGTGACGCCGAGGACGAGCGCGCCGCAGAGCGACGACCCGATGAAGAGGGCTGCGGTCCTGTTGAGTGCCATGTCGGCGGGTCCTTTCGGTGGGCGCGCCCGCACGGGTGCGCGCGCGCCCGAGGGGGTCAGCCGAGGCCGGGGATCGGCAGCTTCGGGAACTCGGGGAGCTTGGGCAGGGACGGGGTCTTGGGCAGGTTCGAGAAGTCGACCGGCTTGACCAGGGCCGCCAGGGTGCCCTCCAGGGTCAGCACCGACAGGAGCTGTCCGATGGCCTGGGTGGCGGCGCCCGCGGCGACCGCGATCTTGGCGATGTCGCCGGTCGGGACGGCCTTGACCAGGGCGTCCACCTGGACCTTGATGGCGGCCATGGCCTTGTCCTTGAGGCCCTCGTCCGGCGCCGGCGCGGCCTGGGCGGCGGCGAAGGCGCGGTCGTAGGCGGCCAGCGCGGCACCGAGGTCGGCGCCCTGCTCGGCGTCGCGGACCAGGCGGTCGACGGCGCCGTCCAGCTGGACGTACGGGGCCGCCGGGGAGGCGGCCTCGGCCGCCGGGACGGCGGGGGCCTGGGCGTGCACGGCCGCGGCCGCGGTGCCGGCGGCACCGAGCGCCAGGGCGCCCGCGAGGGAAGTGCTGACGAGCGTCAGGGTGACCCGGTGAAGTGCCATGTCGGGTGTTCCTTTCGGGACGGGAGGGCGAAGGGCCCTGCTTGTCACCCTGGGAGCGGGCTTCACGGACTGCAACCGGACGGCTACGTCGAGTGGCCGTTCGGGTGGACGCCCCCGCCCCGTGCGCCGACGGCGTTAAGGTCGGCGGCAGCACGCGTACGCCAGGAGCCGGAAGGACAGGTCCGTGAACACCGCAGGTGCCGCTTGGCCCGCAAACGAGCTGGAAGAGGTGCTCGCCGCCTCGCTCGGCACCCCCGGAGCGGGCCCCCGGCTCGTCGAAGTCCTGGGCCGTAGCCCCATCTGGGTGCCCCTGCCCAACGGCGGCACCCCCGACAGCGCCGATCTGGACCTGCCGACCCTGGAGGTCGAGGGCCTGCCGTACGTGCCCGTCTTCAGCTCGGAGCAGCAGTTCCTGGCCTGCGTCGGCGCCCACATGTCGTACACCGTCGCCCCGGCCGTCGAGTTCGCCCGCGGCCTGCCGCCGGGGCTCGGCATCGCGGTGAACCCGGGCGGCGCCGTCGGCGTCCCGCTGCCGCCGCCCGCGGTGGCCGAACTGTGCCGGGCCGGGCGCACCCCGCTGGACGGGCCCGCCAGCGGCGCCCGGGTGCGGCTGTACGAGCCGGACTGGCAGCACGACCCGGTGGACTTCCTGGCCGCGGCCCGCGCGGAGTTCGAGGCGACCGGCCTGGTCACCACCGCGCGCCGGGCGCTGGCCAGCATCGAGGGGGAGGCGCCGACGCTGTTCATCGGCGTGCAGCTGGCCTCCTGGGACGGCGCCGAGCGCCATCTGCCGATGGACGCGCTGGGGCGGGCGCTGGGGCGGGCGGCCGTGCCGTGGCCGGTGAACCTGCTGCTGCTCGACCTCGCCCAGGACCTCGTCGGCGACTGGATGCTGGAGCGGGTGCGGCCCTTCTACCAGCGCACGCACGCGTAGGAGCCGGGCCGTTCGCGAGGGTGGCCGCTTAAGCTGGTTCGGTGGATCGAAGAGGGGGACCAAGGGTGACTGCGTCAGGCACCGCGGCGGCCGGACGGGTCGAACACGTGCTGCGGCAGGTGACGCCCGGACGCTACGACGTCTACGAGGCGCTGCTGCACGCGCTCGCCGACGGCCAGGTCTGGATGCTCCTCTGGCAGGGCCGCCCCGGCTCCCCCGACGCGCAGTACGGGAACATGGAGGTCGACGGCCTGGGCTACGCGCCGTGCGTGACCTCCGCCCAGGAGCTGTCCGTCTCCGGCTGGAACCGCGACCACGAGGTCGTCACCGGCGTCGAGGTCGCCCGCACCCTCTACCCCGACCGCTGGGGCATCTGGCTCAATCCGCACGCCCCCGGCGGCGGCGTCGGCGTCCCCTGGCCGGACCTGCGCCGGATCGCCACCGGGCTCGACCGGATGCCCGCCGGGCCGCTGCGGATGTCCGAGCCCGCCATCGAGCTGCCGCAGTTCTACGCGCTGCTCACGCAGAACGCGCACCGCACCCCGGCGGTCCGCTCGCTGCGCCGGGCCTGGGTGCAGCCCGCGCTCGGCTCCCCGTACCTGGCCATCGGCCTCGACCTGTACGACACCGGCCAGCCCGCCGTGGAGTCGGTGCGGGCGATGATGCAGCAGTCGGTGACGGCCGTCCCGGACGGCCTGCCGGTCTCCACGGTGGCGCTCTCCGATGAACACGACCCGGTCACGATGTGGTTGCGGGCCAACTCCCGCCCTTTCTACGACCGTGAGGCGCACGCGGTCGCGCCGCAGGGCGCTCCGGGGTACGGATATCCGCCGGCGGCCCCGCGCGGTTACTGACAAACCGGGCGGTATTCGCCGCCCGACGCCCCAATTGGGGGCTCGATAACGCCAGTTGGGCGGCATGTCCGATCTGGTGGAATAGCGGTCCGATTGCTCCGCTGAGACGATCACGACGTCCGGATAACGGAAGACATCTGACCGCATCACGTTTGAGCAAACATTCCCCGCCGGGTCTGGCGGGTGATCGCGAACCCATTGAAGACTCCCCGCTAACAAGGGCCGTCGGCTCTTTGTACGAGTCGCATCACACGGCGACTTCCTGGGCAATTTCCGCACCGATGGCACCACTTGCACCACTGATGCGAGCGCGGGCCTTCGCAGCTGCGGGTACGGGTCGGCCACCGCCGGCCGGGAGGGGTCTAAGGCACTGTGACCGCACCGATCGAGACCACCGGATCGGCTGCCGAGGCGCAGCCGGAGGCAGTACTCACTGGGGCCAAGCAGAGTCAGATCGAAGGCCGTTCGCTGGGCCAGATCGCCTGGGCGCGCTTCAAGCGCGACAAGGTGGCCGTCGCCGGCGGTGTCGTGGTGCTGCTGCTGATCCTGCTCGCCGTGCTCTCGCGCCCGATCCAGGCCGTGTTCGGCCTGGACCCCAACGCGTTCAACCAGGACCTCATCGACCCGGCCCTGCTCGCCCCCAAGGGAGCCTGGGGCGGCATGAGCTGGGACCACCCGCTGGGCGTGGAACCGCAGTACGGGCGCGACCTGCTGGCCCGCATCATCGAGGGCTCCTGGGTCTCGATGCTGGTGGCCGGCGGTGCCACGGTCCTCTCGGTGGTCATCGGTACGGTCATGGGCGTCGTCGCCGGCTTCTACGGCGGCTGGGTCGACTCCCTGATCAGCCGGTCCATGGACGTCTTCCTGGCGTTCCCCCTGCTCCTCTTCGCGATCTCCATCTCCGCGTCGATCCCCAGCACCGCCTTCGGCATGAGCGGCACCACGCTGCGCATCGCCGTACTGATCTTCGTGATCGGCTTCTTCAGCTGGCCGTACATGGGCCGCATCGTGCGGGCCCAGACGATGACCCTGGCCAACCGGGAGTTCGTCGAAGCGGCCAGGTCGCTCGGCGCGCGCGGTCCGTTCATCCTCTTCCGGGAGCTGCTGCCCAACCTGGTGGCCCCGATCCTCGTCTACACGACGCTGCTGATCCCCACGAACATCCTGTTCGAGGCGGGGCTCAGCTTCCTCGGTGTCGGCATCGCCCCGCCGCAGGCCTCCTGGGGCGGGATGCTCACCAACGCGGCCGACATCTACCAGGCGGACCCGCAGTTCATGATCGTGCCGGGCGTGACCATCTTCATCACGGTTCTGGCGTTCAACCTGCTGGGCGACGGGCTGCGAGACGCCCTCGACCCTCGCAGCAAGTAACCATCGACAGAGGGGGCTTTCCTCAGTGAAGACGAGTAAAGCGACGGTTCTGGTCGCCACGGCTGTGGTGCTGGCACTGGGGGCGACCGCCTGTGGCGGCGACTCGGACAGCGGCGGGAACAAGGGTGGCAAGGGTGCCACCGACGCCGCGCTGACGTCGGTCGTCAACAAGACCGACAAGAAGGGCGGCACCGCCGTCTACGAGGTGTCCGACGAGCCGGACTCCCTCGACCCGGGCAACACCTACTACGGCTGGGTGCAGAACTTCTCGCGCCTGTACGGCCGTACGCTCACCTCCTTCAAGCCGGCCGCCGGCAAGGACGGCCTGGAGGTCGTGCCCGACCTCGCCGAGGGCCTGGGCACCAAGAGCGCGGACGCCAAGACCTGGACGTACAAGCTCAAGAAGGGGATCAAGTTCCAGGACGGATCCCCGGTCACGTCCAAGGACGTCAAGTACGCCATCGAGCGCTCGAACTTCGCCCCCGAGGCGCTGTCGAACGGCCCGACGTACTTCAAGGCCCACCTCGACGGCGGCGACAAGTACCAGGGTCCGTACAAGGACAAGAACCCGGCCGGCATCGCCTCCATCCAGACGCCGGACGACAGCACCATCGTCTTCAAGCTGAAGGACGCCTTCGCGGACTTCGACTACCTGGCCACCTTCTCCCAGACCGCGCCGATCCAGCGCGCGAAGGACAAGGGCGCGGACTACGTCAAGAACATCCAGTCCACCGGCCCGTACAAGTTCGAGTCCTACGAGGAGGGCCGCAGCGCCACCCTCGTGCGCAACGAGAACTGGGACGCCAAGACGGACACCCTGCGCCCCGCCCTGCCGGACAAGATCACGATCCGGTTCAAGGTCAAGCAGGAGACCATCGACAACAACCTGATCTCGGACAACGCCACGGTGGACGCCGCCGGCACCGGTGTCGCCCCGGCGACCCAGCCCAGCGTCCTGACCAAGGCGAACCTGAAGAAGCAGACGGACAACCCCTACGCGGGCGCCACGTCGTACATCGGCCTCAACGCCAACGTGAAGCCGTTCGACAACATCGAGTGCCGCAAGGCCGTCCAGTGGGGCATCGACAAGGCCTCCGTCCAGGCCGCGCAGGGCGGTGACCCCAAGGGTGACGTCGCCACCACGCTGATCCCGCCGACCGTCGCCGGCTACACCCGGTTCGACCTGTACGAGACCGAGGGCCACAAGGGCGACCAGGTCAAGGCCAAGGAAGCCCTCACCAAGTGCGGTCAGCCGAACGGCTTCAAGACCAACCTGTCGGCCCGTAGCGACCGCCCGGCCGAGATCGCCATGGCCACGGCCGTCCAGGCGTCGCTGAAGAAGATCGGCATCCAGGCCGAGATCAAGACGTTCCCGGCGGGCAAGTACTTCCAGAACTTCGCCGGCAACCCCAGCTACGTGCACGCCAACGGCCTCGGCATGATCATGACCGCGTGGGGCGCCGACTGGCCGACCGGCTTCGGCTTCCTGGACCAGATCGTCAACGGCTCGGCCATCAAGCCGTCCGGCGGCAACAACGTCCAGGAGCTCAACGACCCGAAGATCAACGAGATGCTCAACAAGGGCATCGCGACGACCGACGACGCCGCCCGCGAGAAGGTCTGGGGCGATGTCGACAAGGCCGTCGTCGAGGGTGCCACCGCGGTCCCGCTGATCTACCGCAAGAACCTGCTGCTGCGCCCGGAGTCGGCGACCAACGTCACCATCACCCAGGCCTACCTCGGTCAGTACGACTACCTGCTCCTGGGTTCCAGCAAGTAACGGCCGCGCCGAGCCACCCCGAGAGTTCGAAAGGCAGGTGATGGTTCCGGTGTCCGCCGGGGGCACGGGCAACCCCCGTCCCCCGGTGGGCACCGGTGCCGGATAGCTGTGGCTGCGTACATCATTCGACGCCTCTTCGGCGCAGTGCTGCTGCTGCTCATCGTCAGCGCAGTCACGTTCGCGATCTTCTTCCTCGTCCCCCAGCTCGCCGGGCAGACGATGGACCAGCTGGCCGCCCAGTACGTGGGCAAGGACGCCAACCCCCAGTCCATCCTGGCGGTCAAGCAGAACCTGGGCCTGGACCAGCCCCTCTACGTCCAGTACTGGCACTTCATCAAGGCGATCTTCGTCGGTGCCGACTACAAGTTCGGCCCGGACGCCTCCCACTGCGACGCGCCCTGCTTCGGCTACTCCTTCAAGCGCCACGTGGAGGTCTGGCCGGAGATCATCGCCCGGGTCCCGATCACCTTCTCCCTCGCCATCGGCGCGGCGGTGATCTGGGTCGTCTCCGGCGTGTTCACCGGCGTCGTCTCCGCGCTCAAGCGCGGCAAGGCCGTCGACCGCATCGCCATGGGCGTCGCCCTGGCCGGCGTCTCCCTGCCGATCTTCTTCACCGGCATGCTCGCCATGGGCGTCTTCACCGTCCAGTGGCCGCTGTGGGACAGCATCGAGTACGTCCCCTTCACCGACAACCCGGCGGAGTGGGCCTGGAACCTGATCATCCCGTGGTGCTCGCTCGCCTTCCTCTACGCGGCCCTCTACGCCCGGCTCACCCGGGCCGGGATGCTGGAGACCATGGGCGAGGACTACATCCGCACGGCCCGCGCCAAGGGCCTGACCGAGCGGGTCGTCATCGGCAAGCACGGCCTGCGCGCCGCGCTCACCCCGATCGTCACCATCTTCGGCATGGACTTCGGCCTGCTGCTCGGCGGCGCGGTCATCACCGAGACGGTCTTCTCCTTCCCCGGCATGGGGCAGTACGCCGTGAAGAGCGTCCAGGAGAACGACCTGCCGATCGTCATGGGCGTGACCCTGACCGCCGCCTTCTTCATCGTCTTCTGCAATCTGCTGGTGGACCTGGTGTACGCCGCCATCGACCCCAGGGTGAGGTACTCGTGAGCGAGGTTTCCAAGGAGCAGCCGGTGGGCGCACCCGGCGAGGTGGTCCCCGCGCAGCCCTCCGGCACCGACGGCGCCTTCCTCTCCGTGCGGGACCTGCGCATCCACTTCAAGACCGACGATGGCGTGGTCAAGTCGGTCGACGGGGTCAGCTTCGACGTCAAGCCGAGGGAGACCCTGGGCGTGGTCGGCGAGTCCGGCTCCGGCAAGTCCGTGACCTCGCTGGGCATCCTGGGCCTGCACCGCACCGCGCCCAACGCGGTGATCTCCGGCGAGGTCTGGCTGGACGGCGAGGAGCTGATCGGCGCGGACGCCGACCGGGTCCGCGCGCTGCGCGGCCAGAAGATGGCCATGATCTTCCAGGACCCGCTGTCCGCGATGCACCCCTACTTCACGGTGGGCGCGCAGATCGTGGAGGCCTACCGGGTCCACAACAAGGTCTCCAAGAAGGTCGCCCGCACCCGGGCGGTCGAGATGCTCGACCGGGTCGGCATCCCGGAGCCGGGCAAGCGGGTGGACTCCTACCCGCACGAGTTCTCCGGCGGCATGCGCCAGCGCGCCATGATCGCGATGGCGCTGGTCAACAACCCGCAGCTGCTGATCGCCGACGAGCCGACGACCGCCCTGGACGTGACCGTCCAGGCGCAGATCCTCGACCTGATCCGCGACCTGCAGAAGGAGTTCGGCTCGGCGGTCATCATGATCACGCACGACCTCGGCGTGGTCGCGGAGATGGCCGACAAGCTGCTCGTGATGTACGGCGGCCGGTGCATCGAGCGCGGCACCGCCGACCAGGTCTTCTCCACCCCCCAGCACCCCTACACCTGGGGCCTGCTGGGCTCGATGCCGCGCATCGACCGGGAGGCGACCGAACGGCTGATCCCGGTCAAGGGCCAGCCGCCGTCGCTGATCAACGTGCCGTCCGGCTGCGCCTTCAACCCGCGCTGCCCGTACGCCGACGTGCCCAAGGACAACGTCACCCGCACCACCCGCCCCGAGCTGGTCGACCTGGGCGCCGGGCACTTCTCCGCCTGCCACATGTCGCGGGACGAGCGGAGCCGCATCTGGACCGAAGAGATTGCGCCGAAGCTGTGACCGACAAGAAGAACGAGACGAAGGCCGCGGAGCCGGCGACCGGGGGCGCGGCGCCCGCGGTCGAGCCGCTGCTGCGGGTCGAGAACCTGGTCAAGCACTTCCCGGTGCGCAAGGGGCTGCTCCAGCGGCAGACCGGCGCGGTCAAGGCCGTCGACGGCATCTCCTTCGACGTGCTGCCCGGTGAGACCCTGGGCGTGGTCGGCGAGTCCGGCTGCGGCAAGTCGACCATGGGCCGGCTGATCACGCGGCTGCTCGAACCGAGCGGCGGCAAGGTCGAGTTCGAGGGCCACGACATCACGCACATGTCGGCCGGCGCGATCCGCCCGCTGCGCCGCGACGTGCAGATGATCTTCCAGGACCCGTACTCCTCGCTGAACCCGCGCCACACCATCGGCACGATCGTCAGCGCCCCCTTCAAGCTCCAGGGCGTCACGCCCGAGGGCGGGGTGAAGAAGGAGGTCCAGGCGCTGATGGAGCTCGTGGGCCTCAACCCCGAGCACTACAACCGCTACCCGCACGAGTTCTCCGGCGGCCAGCGCCAGCGCATCGGCATCGCCCGCGCGCTCGCCCTCAAGCCCAAGATGGTCGTGGCGGACGAGCCCGTCTCGGCCCTGGACGTGTCCATCCAGGCGCAGGTGGTCAACCTGCTCGACGACCTCCAGCAGGAGCTCGGCCTGACGTACGTGATCATCGCGCACGACCTGTCGGTGATCCGGCACGTGTCGGACCGCATCGCGGTGATGTACCTGGGCAAGATCGTCGAGCTGGCGGACCGCGCCTCGCTGTACGCGGCGCCCATGCACCCGTACACCAAGGCGCTGATGTCGGCGGTGCCGGTGCCCGACCCCAAGCGGCGCGGCGCCAAGAGCGACCGCATCCTGCTCAAGGGCGACGTGCCGTCCCCGCTGTCGCCGCCGTCCGGGTGCCGCTTCCACACCCGCTGCTGGAAGGCGACGGAGGTCTGCAAGACCACCGAGCCCCCGCTCATCGAGCTGAAGCCGCGCCAGCAGGTGGCCTGCCACCACCCGGAGAACGCCCCGGACCAGGTCCCCACGGAGGCCGAGCTGCTGCCGTCGGCGAAGGACGCCCTGGAGTAGGGGCGCGCCGGACCGGGGTCGCCCCCGGGCGGCGCCCGTCGTCAGGCCGCGAGGGCCCGCACCCCCTGGTGCGGGCCCTCGGCGCGGTCAGCGCGGGGCCCCCTCGGGCGCACGGCACAATTGTCCGGTGCTCCAGGAATTGTTCTCCCCCTCCGTGCAACACGCCCTCGACCTCGCCGGCATCTTCGTCTTCGCGATCTCGGGCGCGCTGCTCGCCGTGCGCAAGAACTTCGACGTCTTCGGCATCGCGGTGCTCGCCGAGGTGACCGCCCTGGGCGGGGGGCTCTTCCGCGACCTGGTGATCGGCGCGGTCCCGCCCGCCGCCTTCACCGACCTGGGCTACTTCGTGATGCCGCTGGTCGCCTCGGTCTTCGTGTTCTTCCTCCACCCGCAGGTCGAGCGCATCCAGGGGTCGGTCAACGTCTTCGACGCCGCGGGCCTCGGCCTGTTCTGCGTCACCGGCACCACCAAGGCCTACGACTACGGCCTGGGCCTGACCGCCTCCGCGCTGATGGGCCTGGCCACCGCGGTCGGCGGCGGCGTGCTGCGCGACGTGCTGGCCAACGAGGTGCCCTCGCTGCTGCGCTGGGACCGCGACCTGTACGCCGTCCCGGCGATCGTCGGCTCCACGATCATCGTGCTCTGCATCCGCTTCGACTGCCTCAACGGCTTCACCACCGCCCTCGCGGTCATCTCGGGCTTCGGGCTGCGGCTCGCCGCCATGCGCTTCCACTGGCGCGCGCCCCGGGCCTGGAACCGGCGCTCGGCCGCCACCGAGGCCGAAGCAGAAAAAGCTACCGCTTAGTAGTTGCCTGTTGTACCGTGCCAGCATGGCAACGGCACCGGCACAGGCCACCATCGGCGACAGCGAGTTCGACCGCGACACCGCGGTCACCCCCCGCCCCGGCGAGCCCGGCACCTTCGACGCCGAGCTCTCCGCCGGCTGGACCATCATCCGCGCCGTCAACGGCGGCTATCTGCTGGCCCTGCTCGGACGCGCCCTCGGCCAGGCCCTGCCGCACCCCGACCCGCTGACGGTCTCCGCGCACTACCTCACCCCCTCGGTGGCCGGCCCCGCCGTCATCAGGACCCAGACCGTCCGCACCGGCCGCACCCTCTCCACCGGCCAGGCCTCCCTCCTGCAGTACGCGGAGGACGGCACCGAGGTCGAGCGCATCCGCGTCCTCGCCACCTACGGCGACCTGGACGCCCTGCCCGACGACGTGCGCACCACCGCCGTACCGCCCGCCATGCCGCCCCACGAGCAGTGCCTGGGCCCCTCCGACGGCCCGTCCGTGCCGCCCATCCCCGGCTCCAGCGACATCACCGAGCGCCTCGACATCCGGCTCGACCCGGCCACCGTCGGCTGGGCCGTCGGCGCGCCGTCCGGCAGGGGCGAGATGCGCGGCTGGTTCGGCCTCGCCGACGGCCGCGACCCCGACCCGCTGTCCCTGCTGCTCACCGTGGACGCCCTGCCGCCCACCTCCTTCGAGCTCGGCCTCAAGGGCTGGACCCCCACCGTCGAGCTCAACGTCCACGTCCGCTGCCGCCCCGCCCCCGGCCCGCTGCGGGTCGCCATCACCACCCGCAACCTGGCGGGCGGCTTCCTGGAGGAGGACGCCGAGGTCTGGGACACCGCGGGGCGCCTGGTCGCCCAGTCCCGGCAACTGGCCGCCTCCCCGCGCGGCGACGCGTGAGCACCACGCCCCGGGTCCGCCCGGGGCGCCGTGGCGGGTGCTCGTAGAATCGACCCACCATGGCTTACCTCGACCACGCCGCGACCACGCCCATGCTGCCCGAGGCGGTCGAGGCGATGACCGCCCAGCTCGCCGTCACCGGCAACGCCTCCTCGCTGCACGCCGCCGGACGCCGGGCCCGGCGTACCGTCGAGGAGGCGCGCGAATCGCTCGCCGACGCCCTCGGCGCCCGGCCCAGCGAGGTGGTCTTCACCTCCGGCGGCACCGAGGCCGACAACCTCGCCGTCAAGGGCCTGTACTGGTCCCGGCGCGCCGCCGACCCCCGCCGCACCCGGGTCCTCGCCAGCCCCGTCGAGCACCACGCCGTGCTCGACGCGGTCGACTGGCTCGGCGAGCACGAGGGCGCCACCGTCGAGTACCTGCCCGTCGACCACCACGGCCGGGTGCACCCCGAGGCGCTGCGCGAGGCCATCGCCCGCGACCCCTCCGACGTGGCCCTGGCCACCGTGATGTGGGCCAACAACGAGATCGGCACCCTCTTCCCGGTCGCCGAACTCGCCGCCGTCGCCCGCGAGTTCGACGTCCCCCTGCACGCCGACGCGGTCCAGGCCCTGGGCCAGGTCCCGGTCGACTTCGCCGCCTCCGGGCTCGCCGCCATGACCGTCTCGGGGCACAAGGTCGGCGGCCCCTACGGCATCGGCGCCCTGCTGCTGGGCCGCGAGCACAGCCCCGTACCCGTCCTGCACGGCGGCGGGCAGGAGCGGCACGTGCGCTCCGGCACCCTCGACGTGCCGGCCATCGCCTCCTTCGCCGTCGCCGGGGCCCTGGCCGCCGAGCGCCACCAGGACTTCGCCCGCGACATCGGGGCCCTGCGCGACCAGCTCGTGGACGCCGTCCGGCGCGCCGTGCCGGACGCCCTCCTCGGCGGCGACCCGGTCGAGCGGCTGCCCGCCAACGCGCACTTCACCTTCCCCGGCTGCGAGGGCGACTCGCTGCTGCTGCTCCTGGACGCCCAGGGCATCGAGTGCTCCACCGGCTCCGCGTGCACCGCGGGCGTCGCCCAGCCCAGCCACGTCCTGCTCGCCACCGGCACCGACCCGGACCTCGCGCGCGGCACCCTGCGCTTCACCCTCGGCCACACCTCCACCGCCGACGACGTCGACGCGGTCGCCAAGGCGATCGGCCCGGCGGTGGAGCGGGCGAGGAGCGCGGGCCTGAGCTGAGCGGGGCGGTCCGGCGGTCCGGCTCGCGTGTGCCGTCGGGTTCCTGTGCCCTCGGGCTCCCGTGCGCTCGGGCCCCCTCGCCGTCAGGTCTTCGCGCGGCTCGTGGACGGCGAGGGCGACGGGCTCGGCTTCGGCGGGGGCGCCGCCTTCACCAGCCGTATGTACCGGTCCCAGTCCCAGTGCGGCCCCGGGTCCGTGTGGTCCGTGCCCGCCACCTCGACGTGCCCGATGACGTGCTCCCGGTCCACCGGTATCCCGTACCGGCGGCAGATGTCGGCGGTCAGCACCGCCGACGCCGCGTACATCGCCGGCGTGAAGTCCTGGGGCCGGTCCACGAAGCCCTCGTGCTCGATGCCCACGCTCCGCTCGTTCATCGACCGGTTGCCCGCGTGGAAGGCCACGTCGAGCTCCCGGATCATCTGCGCCACGTGCCCGTCCTTGCGCACCACGTAGTGCGCCGCCGCCCCGTGCGCCGGGTTCTTGAAGACCCGCAGCGCCGACGCGTAACTGCCCTGCACCACGTGGATCACCACCCGGTCGATCGGGTAGTCGTCCGGGCGGTCCGCCCGCCGCCAGTTCGCCCGGGCCGCCGCCGTCCACTCCGCGCCCGGGTGGTCGACCTCGCCCTCCACCCGCTTCTTCTCCATGCCGGGCAGCCGCCACCACACGTGTCTCAGCTCGTCGCGGGCCAGTACCGCGCCGCCCGCCACGGCCACCGCGCCGCCGATGAGCACGGCCCGCCGGCTGATCCCCCGCTTCTCTTCCTTCCCCATGTGATCGTCAACGCTTACTCGGGCGACCTCGGTTCCCGCCGCCCCGTACCCTGGTAGGGCTATGACTCAGACTCCCCAGCGTCCCCTCCGCGTCCTCGCCGCCATGTCCGGCGGCGTGGACTCCGCCGTCGCCGCCGCCCGCGCCGCCGAGGCCGGGCACGACGTCACGGGCGTGCACCTCGCGCTCTCCGCGAACCCGCAGTCCTTCCGCACCGGCGCCCGCGGCTGTTGCACCATCGAGGACTCGCGCGACGCCCGCCGGGCCGCCGACGTCATCGGCATCCCGTTCTACGTCTGGGACCTCGCCGAGCGGTTCCGCGAGGACGTGGTGGACGACTTCGTCGCCGAGTACGAGGCCGGGCGCACCCCCAACCCCTGCCTGCGCTGCAACGAGAAGATCAAGTTCGCGGCGCTGCTGGACAAGGCGCTCGCCCTGGGCTTCGACGCCGTCTGCACGGGCCACTACGCCACCGTCGTGCTCAACGAGGACGGCACCCGCGAGCTGCACCGCGCCTCCGACATGGCCAAGGACCAGTCGTACGTGCTCGGCGTCCTGGACGAGAAGCAGCTCGCGCACGCGATGTTCCCGCTCGGCGACACCCTCACCACCAAGGACGAGATCCGCGCCGAGGCCGAGCGCAGGGGCCTCGCGGTCGCCAAGAAGCCCGACAGCCACGACATCTGCTTCATCGCCGACGGCGACACCCAGGGCTTCCTCGCACAGCGCCTGGGCCGCGCCGACGGCGACATCGTCGACGAGTCCGGCGCCAAGGTCGGCAGCCACGAGGGCGCGTACGGCTTCACCATCGGCCAGCGCAAGGGCCTGCGCATCGGCCACCCCGCCCCCGACGGCAAGCCGCGCTACGTGCTGGACATCTCCCCGGTGGACAACACCGTCACCGTGGGCCCCGTCGAGGCCCTGGACGTCACCGCCCTGACGGCGATCAAGCCCCGCTGGTGCGGCAGTGCCCCGGCCGGCCCCGGCACGTACACCGCGCAGCTGCGGGCGCACGGCGGCGAGACCGAAGTCACCGCCGAACTGTCCGACGGCACGCTCGGCGTCACCTTCGCCGAACCGGTCCGCGGCGTCGCCCCGGGCCAGGCGATCGTGCTCTACGACGGCACGCGCGTGGTGGGCTCGGCCACGATCGCCACGACCACCCGCCGCACGGCCGCGCTGGCCTAGGGGAGCGTCCCCGCGGGGTGCGCCCGTCCGGGCCACCCCGCCGGCCGCTCGATTCCATCGGCTCAGTCGGCTCAATCGGCGAAGAACTCCTCCAGGAGCGGCGCCAGCACGTGCGGCGCCACCGTGTGCGTCTGGCCCGTCAGCGTGCGGTGGCGCCCGCGCGGCAGCGCCGCCGCCACCGCGCGCGCCGCGTCCCGCAGCCACGCCGGGCTGGCCCCGCCGTCCACCACCATCACGCGCGCGCGCACGCGCTCCAGGCACGCCAGCGGCACCCGCCCGTCGCCCAGCACCTCGTCGTCGTACGCCAGGGTGTGCGCCAGCGCCTCCAGCCGCGGCCACGCGCGCGTGCCCCGCAGCCCCGCCAGCGCCTCCTGGGCCACCGAGTCGCCCAGGAACAGCTCCACGGCGTCCCCGCGCGCCCCGCGCGCCAGCAGCTCCCGCAGCCGGTCGCGGTGGGCCGTGAACGCCCGTCCCACCTCCTCGCAGACCCCCAGCGGCGGCTCGTACACCGACAGCTGCGCCACCGGTACCCCCATCGCCACCGCGCGCAGCGCCAGCACCCCGCCCGACGCCGTGCCGTGCACCGAGACCGGGCCGCCCGCCTCCGCCACCACCGCCGCCAGGTCGGCCACCTCGCGCTCCACCGCGTACGGCGCGGTGTCCCCGCTCCCGCCGCGCCCCCGCCGGTCGTAGCTGACCACCGTGAAGCGCGGCGCGAGCAGCGCCGCCAGCGGCGCCTCCGCGCTCCCGGCGCTCAGCGCGCCGCCCACCAGGACGACGGGCGGCCCGTCGCCCAGACGCTCGTACGCGATCAGGGTGCCGTCGTCCGATCTGACACGGCCCTGGGACCTGCTCAGCGTCCTGCTCGGGTTCTCCATGCCCATACGGACCGCACCCGCGCGCGGAACTCATCGCCGCACGGTGGTGATTTTTTACGGACGTCCCGCGGACGCCCCGCGGGCCCCCGGGCGGGCGCCGCGCGCACCCGCCCGTACGGGCACCCCGTACCGCACCCCGCGCGGCTCCCGCCGCCCCGCGCGGTCGTACCGTAACGCCATGAACATCTGCGTCTTCCTCTCCGCCGCCGACCTCGACGAGCGCTACACGCGCCCCGCGCGCGAGTTCGCGCGGCTGCTCGGCAAGGGCGGCCACACCCTGGTGTGGGGCGGCTCCGACACCGGCCTGATGAAGGTCGTCGCGGACGGCGTGGCCGAGGCCGGCGGCTCCCTCGTCGGCGTCTCGGTGGAGTTCCTCGCCCACAAGACCCGCCCCGGCTGCGACGACATGGTGGTCGCCAAGGACCTCGCCGAGCGCAAGGCGCTGCTGCTGGCCCGCTCCGACGCGGTCGTCGTCATGGTCGGCGGCACCGGCACCCTCGACGAGGCCACCGAGATCCTGGAGCTCAAGAAGCACGGCAAGCACACCAAGCCGGTCGTGCTGCTCAACACCGCGGGCTTCTACGACGGCCTCAAGGAGCAGTTCCACCGCATGGAGGACGAGGGCTTCCTGCCCCTGCCCCTGAGCGACCTGGTGTTCTTCGCCGAGGACGGCGTCGCCGCCCTCGCGTACCTGGAGGAGGGCGCGGGCGTGCGGTAGTGCGAGCATGGCCCGCATGGCTACACATGTGATCACCGGGGCGGGCTCCGGCATCGGCGCGGCCGTCGCCCGCCGCCTCCACGCGCGCGGGGACGAACTCGTACTGCACGCGCGCGACGCCGGCCGCGCCAAGGAGCTCGCCGGACAGTTCCCCGGCGCCCGCACCCTCGTCGGCGACCTGGCCGACCCCGACCGCCTGTCCTGGGCCTTCTCGCACCAGACGCTGCCCGAGCGCGTCGACTCCCTGCTGCACGTCGCGGGCGTCGTCGACCTCGGCAACGTCGGCGACCTCACCCCCAAGACCTGGCGCCACCAGCTCAACGTCAACCTGATCGCCCCCGCCGAGCTCACCCGGCACCTCCTGCCGCAGCTGCGCCTGGCCCAGGGCCACGTCCTGTTCGTCAACTCCGGCGCCGGCCTGAACGCCCACGCCGAATGGGGCGCCTACGCCGCCTCCAAGCACGGCCTGAAGGCCCTGGCCGACTCGCTGCGCCACGAGGAGCACGGCAACGGCGTCCGGGTCACCTCCGTCTACCCCGGCCGCACCGCCAGCCCCATGCAGGCCAAGGTGCACCAGCAGGAGGGCAAGGAGTACGACGCCGCCCGCTGGATCGACCCCGAGTCCGTCGCCACCACGATCGTGATGGCCCTGGACCTGCCGCGTGACGCGGAGGTCAACGACCTGACGGTGCGGCCCGGCCGATGACCTTCCCCTGGGGCCCCGCCACCGGGGTCGGATCCATGCCCGGCGGCGACGCGCGCGAGGCCGCCAAGACCGTCACCGGCTCGCTCATCGGCGCCGAGGGGGCCGGCGGCGACTTCCCGTACCTGGCCGAGCTGCCCGCCCGCGGACCCGGCGCCGACATGATCGGCCGCACCCTCGGCCTGCTCGTCGAGCTGTACGCGCACGTCGAGCCCAGCGGCTGGCGGACCAGCGACCGGCCCGGCCGCGACACCCGCCGCGCCCGCTCCTGGCTCGGCGAGGACCTGGACGCCCTGGAGGAGTTCACCCAGGGCTTCCAGGGCCCCCTGAAGGTCCAGGCGGTCGGCCCCTGGACGCTCGCCGCCGCCCTGGAGCTGCGCGGCGGCGAGGCGGCCCTCTCCGACGCCGGGGCCTGCCGCGACCTGGCCGCCTCGCTCGCCGAGGGGCTGCGCGGCCACCTCGCCGAGGTGCGCCGCCGCGTCCCCGGCGCGCAGGTGCTCCTCCAGCTCGACGAGCCCTCGCTCACCGCCGTCCTGCGCGGCCACGTCGCCACCGCCAGCGGCTACCGCACCCACCGGGCCGTGGACCGCCAGGTCGTCGAGGGCGCGCTGCGCGACGTGATGGCCGTCGCCGACGGGCCGGTCGCCGTCCACTCCTGCGCCCCCGACGTGCCGTTCGCGCTGCTGCGCCGTGCCGGGGCCGCCGCTGTCTCGTTCGACTTCTCGCTGCTCACCGAGCGTGACGAGGAGGCGATCGGCGAGGCCGTCGAGGGCGGCACGAAGCTCCTGGCGGGCGTCGTGGCGTCCACCGACGGCCCGTTGTCGGACCCTGCCGGTAGCGTCAGTGGTGTCAGAACGCTGTGGCGCAGGCTGGGGCTGGATCCGGGGACCCTCGCGGAGTCCGTGGTGATCACCCCGTCCTGCGGCCTCGCGGGCGCCTCCCCGGCCTACGCCAGGGCGGCCCTGGCGCACTGCGCCCGGGCCGCGAAGTCGCTCGCGGACAACCCTGAGTGACGAGCTCGGGGACATATTTCGGTAACGGGAGGACATGACGGTGGCTGTCGAACAGCAAGGCGAGGTGCCCGCCGAGGCACGGGAGAAGCACGCCCAGCTGGCCGAGCAGGTCGAGGAGCACCGCTTCCGGTACTACGTGAAGGACCAGCCGGTCATCAGCGACGGCGCGTTCGACAAGCTGCTGCGCGAACTGGAGGCCCTGGAGGAGCGGTACGCGCAGCTGCGCACGCCCGACTCCCCGACCCAGAAGGTCGCCGGGGCGTACGCGACGGAGTTCACCGCCGTCGAGCACCGCGAGCGCATGCTCTCCCTGGACAACGCCTTCGACGACGAGGAACTGGCCGCCTGGGCCGAGCGCGTCGCCAAGGACGTCGGCGCGTCCTCCTTCCACTTCCTGTGCGAACTCAAGGTCGACGGCCTCGCCGTCAACCTGACGTACGAGAAGGGCCGGCTGACCCGGGCCGCCACCCGCGGCGACGGCCGCACCGGCGAGGACATCACGCCCAACGTGCGCACCATCGCCGACGTCCCCGACCGGCTCTCGGGCGAGCGGGTCCCCGACCTCGTGGAGATCCGCGGCGAGGTCTACTTCCCGATGGAGAAGTTCCAGGAGCTCAACGCGCGCCTGGTCGAGGCCGGCGACAAGCCGTTCGCCAACCCGCGCAACGCGGCGGCCGGTTCACTGCGCCAGAAGGACCCCAAGGTCACCGCGGGGCGCCCGCTGCACCTGGTGGTCCACGGCATCGGCGCCCGCCAGGGCCTGGAGATCGACCGCCTCTCCGAGGCGTACGGACTGCTCCACGCGTGGGGCCTGCCCACCGCCCGGCACAACCGGGTCGTGGACACCCTGGAGCAGGTGCGGGAGTTCATCGCGTACTACGGCGAGAACCGCCACTCGGTGGAGCACGAGATCGACGGCGTCGTCGTCAAGCTCGACGAGATCCCCCTCCAGGGCCGGCTGGGCTCCACCGCCCGCGCCCCGCGCTGGGCCATCGCCTGGAAGTACGCGCCGGAGGAGGTCAACACCAAGCTGATCGACATCCGCGTCGGCGTCGGCCGCACCGGACGCGTCACGCCCTACGCGCAGGTCGAGCCGGTCACCGTGGCCGGCTCCGAGGTCGAGTTCGCCACCCTGCACAACCAGGAGGTCGTCAAGGCCAAGGGCGTCCTCATCGGCGACACGGTCGTGCTGCGCAAGGCGGGCGACGTGATCCCCGAGATCCTCGGCCCGGTCGCCGACCTGCGCGACGGCACCGAGCGGGAGTTCGTCATGTCCGCCGACTGCCCCGAGTGCGGCACGCCGCTGCGCCCGATGAAGGAGGGGGACATCGACCTGCGGTGCCCCAACGCGCGCTCCTGCCCCGCCCAGTTGAGGGAGCGCGTCAGCTACCTCGCCGGGCGCGAGTCGCTCGACATCGAGTACTTCGGCGAGGTCGTCGCCGCCGCCCTGACCCGGCCGCTGGAGCCGTCCGAGCCGCCGCTCACCGACGAGGGCGACGTCTTCGACCTCACCATCGAGCAGCTGCTGCCCATCAAGGCGTACGTCGTCGACAAGGACAGCGGCCTGCCCAAGCGCGACCCCAAGACCGGCGAGGAGAAGACCGCGATGGTCTTCGCCACCAAGCAGGGCACCCCCAAGGCCAACGCCCTGAAGCTCCTCGCCAACATCGAGGCCGCCAAGACCCGTCCGCTGGCCCGCGTCATCAACGGCCTGTCCATCCGGCACGTCGGCCCGGTCGCCGCCCAGGCGCTGGCCCGCGAGTTCCGCTCCCTGGAGCGCATCGAGCAGGCCACCGAGGAGGAACTGGCCGCCACCGAGGGCGTCGGCGGGACCATCGCCGCCGCCGTCAAGCAGTGGTTCGCCGAGGACTGGCACCAGGAGATCCTGCGCAAGTGGCGCGCCGCGGGCGTGCGCACGGAGGAGGAGGGCTCCGGCGAGGACGAGGGGCCGCGCCCGCTGGAAGGGCTCACGGTCGTGGTGACCGGAACCCTGCTGAACCACACCCGGGATGGCGCAAAAGAAGCGCTCCAGAGCCGCGGAGCGAAAGTTACCGGTTCCGTTTCGAAGAAGACCTCGTTCGTCGTGGTCGGCGACAGCCCCGGCTCCAAGTACGACAAGGCCGTGCAACTGAAGGTCCCCGTCCTCGACGAGGACGGCTTCGCGGTCCTGCTCGAACAGGGTGCCGACGCCGCGCGCGAGGCCGCCGTGCCCGTGGAGGAGTAGGGAGGCCCCCGGCAGGGAACAGCCGACGAAGGCCACCCGTTCAGCGCATACCAGATAGATACGGGTGGCCGGGTCGCATTCGGGCAAGACCTGTAGAGCGCTGCCCGTCAGGGCCTTCTGCGGCCTACTGTTGAGACGTGCGCCTGTCGTGCACGGCTGCGATGGGGTGTCCCCCTGCTCCCCAGGGGTCTGGCAAGGGATCCAGTCGCGGTGGTGCGACAACGGGCCATCGCGTGTGGGCATCGGCACCGCCGGCTGTGAGAGGGACGGGAATGAAACCGACCGAGAGCGCCGCCCCGGTCTCACGGCCGCGCGGGTTCGCGGCCATCACGGGCATGGCCTCCAGGCTGCCCGTCCTGGTCGTGGGACTCGCCGCCGTCGTGCTCGCCACCGGCCTGTACCAGGCCCTGAGCACCGACCACGCCCTGTTCCCGGCCTCCACGACCGGCTGGTCGCTGGCCGTGCTCACCGGGATCATCGTCGGCCACCTGGTCGCGCTCGGCCGCGACCGCTGGTGGGGCGGCACCGGATCCGGCGCCGCCCTGACCCTGGCCGTCCTGCTGCTGTACGGATGGATCCCGGCCGGTCTGGTCAGCCTGGCCGTCGTGGTCCTCGTCGGCGCGGCCCGGCGCCACCGCTGGCGCCAGGGGCTGCTGCACGGCTCCGTGGACATCCTCGGGATCGGCGCCGCCGCCCTGGTCCTGGCCGCGTTCGGCGAGGTCCCCACCGTCGAGGAGCCCTGGCAGCCCCTGCAGTGGGGCCTGGAGGCCGTGCCCGAGGTGGTCCTCGCCGCGGGCGCCTACCTGGCCGTCACCCGGCTGCTGCTGTGGTTCGCCCTCGCCCCGCAGGGCGGCGGGCTGCCCACGGTCGCCCGGACGGCCCTGCTGCGCCAGGGCCTGGTCGCCGTCGCCCTGCTCGGCATCGCCCCGCTGATCTGCGTCGTCGCCATGTCGCGGCCGGTGCTGCTGCCGCTGTTCGCCGTACCGCTGATCGCCCTGGACTCCACCCTGTGGATCGCCCGGGCCCGGGCCGAGGAGCAGCTGCGCGACCCGCTCACCGGGCTGCCCAACCGCCAGTGGCTCCTGGAGCGCACCTGGACGGCCCTGGAGGAGGCCGAGGGCAAGGACACCCGTGCCGCCCTCGTCCTCATCGACCTCGACCGCTTCCGGTCGGTCAACGACACCCTCGGGCACCTGGCCGGCGACCGGCTGCTGCTCCAGATCGCCGAACGGCTCGGGCTCGCCCTGCCGCGCGGCGCCGAGGTCGCCCGGCTGGGCGGTGACGAGTTCGCCGTGTTACTGCCCGCGGCCGACTCCACCACCTCCGCCCAGCGCGTCGCCCGCCACCTGGTCGCCGAGCTGTCCTCGCCGCTCGACCTCGACGGACTCACCCTGGTCCTGGAGGCCAGCGCGGGCGTCGCCGTCTTCCCCGACCACGCCCTGGACGCCGAGGGCCTGCTGCGCCGCGCCGACGTCGCCATGTACCAGGCCAAGCGCGACCGCACGGGCGTGGAGGTGTACGAGTCCAAGCGCGACTCCAACACCCCCGACCGCCTCGGCCTGCTCGGCGACCTGCGCCGCGCCCTGGACGCGGGCGAGGTCGAACTGCACTACCAGCCCAAGGTCCGCTTCGACGGCCAGGTCGCCGGCCTGGAGGCGCTGGTGCGCTGGGTGCACCCCGAGCGCGGCCGGGTCCCCCCGGACGAGTTCATCGCCATCGCCGAGTCCTCCGGCCTCATGCCGCACCTGACCGAGTACGTCCTGGAGACCGCGCTCGCCCAGGTCGCCCGCTGGCGCGCCCAGGGCCTGAACGTGCCCGTCGCGGTGAACGTCTCGCCGCGCGACGTCCACACCCCCGGCTTCGCGGGCGCCGTCGCCGCCCGGCTCGCCCGGCACGGGGTGCCCGCGGGCGCCCTCCAGCTGGAGATAACGGAGCACGTGCTCCTGGAGGACCCGCAGCGGGCCGCCGACACCCTGGCCGGCCTGACCGGGCACGGCGTGAAGATGTCCCTGGACGACTTCGGCACCGGCTACTCCTCCCTGGTCCACCTGCGCCGCCTGCCGGTCAGCGAGCTGAAGATCGACCGCTCCTTCGTGGCCCGGCTCGCCGTGGACAACGAGGACGCCGAGATCGTGCGCTGCACCGTCGACCTGGCCCACTCGCTGGGGCTGCTGGTGGTCGCCGAGGGCGTGGAGGACGACGAGACCTGGGAGCGCCTGCGCGACCTGGGCTGCGACGCCGTCCAGGGCTGGCTGGTGGCCGCCGCGATGCCGCCCAGCGAGACCACCGCCTGGCTGCGGGCGCGCGGCGAGCGCGGCTGGCACCGGTCCAGCGAACTGCCCGCGGCCCCGCCCGCCGACGCGGACCAGTCCTCGGGCCAGGTGGTCACGTAGTCGTACGAGCACGGAAGCGGGTCGTATGAGCGGCGCGGTGCGGCAGTGGCCGCGCCGCGCCGTCCGCTTGGGGCGCCACGGGGGATCTCGTACGGGATCACCCGTCCGTCACGCGTGACGTACCACCAAAAACCGGTCACCGGTGCCATGTTGATGAGCCGCCCCCCTTCCGCGGAACCACGCACCAACGGAGCAGCTCATGAAGGCACCCGCGCGCCGCCTCGCCCCCCTCGCCCTGGCCCCCGTCCTCGCGGCCCTCCTGGCCGGCTGCGCCGGCACCGGCGCCGACTTCCCCGGAGGCGTCGAGGAGGGCCCCCGCCGCGACGACAAGGCGTTCGGCACCGCCTGCCCCCAGATCGCCCCCGGCACCGCCGACGCCAAGGCCCTGGCGGCCGCCAAGGCCCTGCAGACCATCCGCAGCACCCCGCAGCTGTCGGAGTTCGCCGTCCTGGTGAAGAACGCCAAGGCCGAGGACATGTTCGCGTCCATGCAGAACGTCACGGTCTTCGTCCCCGTCAACGCCGCCTTCGCCAAGCTGAGCGACGAGCGCCGCAAGGCCCTCGTCGAGCCCCAGGCCGCCGGCGACACCGTCCGCTCGCTCATCGTCGCCCAGGACCTCACCCGCGAGGACCTCGGCGCCGGAGCCAGCCACCCCACCCTCCAGGACGGCGTCCAGCTGCGCGCCGCCGCCCGCGACGGCAACGTCACCGTCGACGGCGCCCAGGTCGTCTGCGGCAGCGTCACCACCGCGGACGCCCGGCTGCACCTACTGGACGCGCTCCCCGACCTGGGCTGACGCCCCGGGCGCGGCCGGCCCGGGCACCCGGACCGGCCGCGCCGGCGCCAGCGGCACCGCCCGCCGCGCCCGCAGCACCGCCCACACCACCAGGCCGAGCCCCAGCCACACGTAGAAGTTCCCCGCCACCACGTGGAACGGGTCCCACATGCGCTCACGGTGCCAGTGCGGCACGTACCAGAGCAGCCCGTACGGCAGCATCGGCAGCCCCGGATCCCAGCCGCCGGACCCGTCGACCCGCATCGGCCAGGCCGCGAACAGCGCGCACAGCCCCACCGGCCACCACCACGCCCGGCCCGCGCCCGCGCGCGCCGCCGCGTCCACCACCAACACCAGCACCGGCGCGACCCAGACCCAGTGGTGCGTCCACGACAGCGGCGAGCACAGCAGCGTCACCGCGCCCACCACGCACACCGCGAGCAGCTCCGCGCCCCGGCCCGCCAGGCGCACCGCGGCCGCCACGCCCGCCAGCGCCACCACCGCGGCCAGCACCGCCCACCACACCCCGCCGATGCCCTCCGCGCCCAGCCCCAGCCGCACCAGCACGCCGTTGAGCGACTGGTTCGGCAGGTAGTCACGGCCGTCCGCCCGCCCGGTCAGCGCCCCGCCCCAGTACGCCGCCGACGCCTCCGGCATCAGCACCCACCCCACCGCCACCGTGGCCGCGAACACCGCCGCGGCCACCCCCGCCGCCCGTCGGCGCCCCGACAGCAGCAGGTACACCACGAACAGCCCCGGCGTCAGCTTCAGCCCCGCCGCGAGCCCCACCCCGACGCCCTTGAAGCGCCGCCCGTCACCCTGCGCCAGGTCCACCAGCACCAGCGCCAGCAGCACCAGGTTCACCTGGCCGAAGTCCAGGTTCTGCAGCACCGGCTCCGTCCACAGCGCCACCCCGGCCAGCGCCAGCGCACCGCCCACCACCCCCGGGCCCAGCCGCCGCCCCGCGAGGCGCGCCGCCGCCAGCACCGCCGCCGCCAGCGCCAGCAGCGACAGCGCCGACACCACCAGGTGCGCCCGGTCGAGCTCCGTCCCGGCCAGCGCCCGGAAGGGCAGCACGGCGAACGGCGGATACAGGTACGGCAGCCCCTGCGCCCCGAACCCGTGCGCGTACAGCTCCTCCTGCGGCGCCCCGGACGCGTCCAGGTAGACGCTCAGGTCCGCGGGACCGCGCACCCGCGCGTACGCCTCGTACGACACCAGCAGCCACCAGCACACCAGTGACCCCACCCACACCAGCGCGCCCAGCGCGCACACCAGCGGGCCGCACCACCGTGCGCCCCGCACCTCCCGAAGCCCCGCCCGAAACGGACCCGATGACCCAGTCATGAACACCTCCGGGCCCATCGTCGGGACCCGCGGCCCCCGCACCCGCGCAGCTCACCGGGGGCGCCCCGCACCATGAGCCGGGTGGACCAGCGCACCCCGCGACGACGGCCCGGGCGCCCGCGCGACGGTCCGTTTCACGGGCACGCCGCCGCGCCCCATAGGATTGGGGCCAAAACCATCACACTCACCCCTGAGGATCGCTGCATGCCTGGCATCACGCGCGAGGAGGTTGCCCACCTCGCCCGGCTGGCGCGTCTGGAGCTGAAGCCCGAAGAGCTCGAGCACTTCGCGGGCCAGCTCGACGACATCATCGGCGCGGTCGCCCGCGTCTCCGAGGTCGCCGACCAAGACGTACCGCCGACCTCCCACCCGCTGCCGCTGACCAACGTCATGCGCGCGGACGAGGTCCGTCCCTCGCTCACCCCCGAGCAGGCGCTCTCCGGCGCCCCGGCCCAGGAGCAGCAGCGTTTCAAGGTGCCGCAGATCCTGGGGGAGGACTGACCATCATGACCGACATCATCAAGCTCACCGCCGCTCAGATCGCGGACAAGATCGCCTCCGGCGAGCTCACCGCCGTCGCGGTCACCGAGGCCCACCTGGCCCGCATCGACTCCATCGACGAGAAGGTCCACGCCTTCCTGCACGTCGACCGCGAGGGCGCCCTGGCGCAGGCCCGCGCCGTCGACGCCAAGCGCGAGCGCGGCGAGAAGCTCGGCCCGCTGGCCGGCGTGCCCCTGGCGCTCAAGGACATCTTCACCACCGAGGGCGTGCCGACCACCGTCGGCTCCAAGATCCTCGAGGGCTGGATCCCGCCGTACGACGCCACCCTGACGCGCAAGCTCAAGGAAGCCGACGTCGTCATCCTCGGCAAGACCAACATGGACGAGTTCGCCATGGGGTCCTCCACCGAGAACAGCGCCTACGGCCCCACCGGCAACCCCTGGGACCTCACCCGCATCCCCGGCGGCTCCGGCGGCGGCTCCTCCGCCGCCCTCGCCTCCTACGAGGCCCCGCTCGCCATCGGCACCGACACCGGCGGCTCCATCCGCCAGCCGGCCGCCGTCACCGGCACCGTCGGCGTCAAGCCGACCTACGGCGCGGTCTCCCGCTACGGCATGGTCGCCTTCTCGTCCTCCCTGGACCAGGGCGGCCCCTGCGCCCGCACCGTCCTCGACGCGGCCCTGCTGCACGAGGTCATCGCCGGGCACGACCCGCTCGACTCGACGTCCATCGACGCCCCCGTCCCCGCGGTCGTCGAGGCCGCGCGCAACGGCTCCGTCGAGGGCATGCGCGTCGGCGTCGTCAAGCAGTTCCGCGGCGAGGGCTACCAGGCCGGCGTCCTGCAGCGCTTCGACGAGTCCGTCGAACTGCTGAAGTCGCTCGGCGCGACCGTCGTCGAACTGGACTGCCCGTCCTTCGACCTCGGCCTGTCCGCGTACTACCTGATCGCCCCGTCCGAGTGCTCGTCCAACCTCGCGCGCTTCGACGCCATGCGCTACGGCCTGCGCGTCGGCGACGACGGCACCCGCTCCGCCGAGGACGTCACCGCCCTCACCCGCGAGGCCGGCTTCGGCGACGAGGTCAAGCGCCGCATCATGCTCGGCACCTACGCGCTGTCGTCCGGCTACTACGACGCGTACTACGGGTCCGCCCAGAAGGTCCGCACGCTCATCACGCAGGACTTCGAGAAGGCCTTCGAGCAGGTCGACGTGATCGTCTCCCCGACGACCCCGACGACCGCCTTCCCGATCGGCGAGCGCGCCGACGACCCGATGGCCATGTACCTCGCGGACCTGTGCACCATCCCGACCAACCTGGCCGGCAACGCCGCCATGTCGCTGCCCTGCGGCCTCGCGCCCGAGGACGGCCTGCCGGTCGGTCTGCAGATCATCGCCCCCGCCATGAAGGACGACCGCCTGTACAAGGTCGGTGCCGCCGTCGAGGCTGCCTTCGTGGCGAAGTGGGGACACCCGCTGCTGGAGGAGGCTCCGTCGCTGTGAGTGCACTGTCCAAGGCCCAGGGCTTCAAGAAGTCCAAGACCGGTACGTACCTGTCCATCGGCACCACCGCGTTCGGCGCGATCAGCGTGCTCAAGCAGGCCCGCAAGGCCCGCACCGAGAACGACGTGCTCAAGCTCGTCGACGCCGTCGTCTCCGCCGCCGCCATCGCCACCGGTGTCGCCCTGCTGCTGCGCGAGCTCAAGCGCATCGGCGACGACGACGTCCTGTTCGGCTGAGAGGGAAAGTTTCCACCGTGACCGTCACCGACCTGGTCCCGTACGAGGACGCCCTCGCGACGTACGACCCCGTCATGGGCCTGGAAGTCCATGTCGAACTGGGCACCAAGACCAAGATGTTCTGCGGCTGCTCCACGGAGCTGGGTGCCGAGCCCAACTCGCAGACCTGTCCCACCTGCCTCGGCCTGCCCGGCTCCCTGCCGGTCGTCAACGCCATCGGCGTCGAGTCCGCCATCAAGATCGGCCTCGCGCTGAACTGCGACATCGCCGAGTGGTGCCGCTTCGCCCGGAAGAACTACTTCTATCCGGACATGCCGAAGAACTTCCAGACCTCCCAGTACGACGAGCCCATCGCCTTCAACGGCTACCTCGACGTGCAGCTGGAGGACGGCGAGGTCTTCCGCGTGGAGATCGAGCGCGCCCACATGGAGGAGGACACCGGCAAGTCGACCCACGTCGGCGGTGCCACCGGCCGCATCCACGGCGCCTCCCACTCGCTGCTCGACTACAACCGCGCCGGCATCCCCCTCATCGAGATCGTCACCAAGCCCATCGTGGGCGCCGGTGAGCGCGCTCCCGAGGTCGCCCGCGCCTACGTCGCCGAGCTGCGCGAGCTCATCAGGGCGCTCGGCGTCTCCGAGGCCCGCATGGAGATGGGCCAGATGCGCTGCGACGTCAACCTCTCGCTGATGCCCAAGGGCGCCGAGAAGTTCGGCACGCGCTCGGAGACCAAGAACGTCAACTCCCTGCGCTCCGTGGAGCGTGCCGCCCGCTTCGAGGTCCAGCGGCACGCCGCGGTGCTCTCCTCCGGCGGCAGCATCATCCAGGAGACCCGCCACTTCCACGAGGAGGACGGCTCCACCACGTCCGGCCGCGTGAAGGAGGAGGCCGAGGACTACCGGTACTTCCCGGAGCCCGACCTCGTCCCGGTGGCCCCCTCGCGCGAGTGGGTCGAGGAGCTGCGGGCCACGCTGCCCGAGCTGCCGCGCCTGCGCCGCAACCGGCTCCGCGAGGAGTGGGGCGTCAGCGAGCACGACATGCAGTCCATCCTCAACGCGGGCGCGGTCGACCTGATCGTCGCGACCACCGAGGCGGGCGCGGACGCCGCCTCCGCCCGCAAGTGGTGGATGGGCGAACTGGCCCGCAACGCCAACGAGTCGGGCACCGACCTCGCCGCCCTGGCCATCACCCCGGAGCAGGTCGCCCGGGTCACGGCCCTGGTGGCCTCCGGCGACCTCAACGACAAGCTGGCCCGCCAGGTCATCGAGGGCGTGCTGGCCGGCGAGGGCACCCCGGACGAGGTCGTCGACAAGCGCGGCCTGAAGGTCGTCTCCGACGACGGCGCCCTGACGAGCGCCGTGCAGGACGCGATCGCCCAGAACGCCGCCATCGCGGACAAGATCCGCGGCGGCAAGGTCGCGGCCGTCGGCGCCCTGGTCGGCGCGGTCATGAAGGCCACCCGTGGCCAGGCCGACGCGGCCCGCGTCAAGGAGCTGATCCTGCGGGAGCTGGGCGTCAGCGAGGACTGACCCCGGGACCCGGTGCTCACGCGCCGGGGCCGGGTACGAGGGGCGGTGCGGCGGAGCGATCCGCGGCGCCGCCCTTCGGCGTCCGCGCCCTCCTCCTGGTGCGGGCCTCCAGGGTCGCCCGGATCGTGGCGATCACGGCCCGCGGGTGGTGCAGCACGTCCGTGGCGGTGAAGCGCAGGACGGCGTTCACCTCCGGGCAGCCCGCCAGCTCGTTGTAGCGGTAGGTGTCGTGGCGGTGGGCGGCGACGGTGCCGTGGTAGGCGTGGCCCTCGATCTCCACGGCCACCCGGCGGTCCCGGAACAGGAAGTCGGTGCGCAGCCGACGGCCGCTCGGGCCCACCAGCACCGCCTGGGACTCGGGGCGCAGGCCCGCGTCCCGCATCCGCAGCCGGGCGACGGTCTCGGCGGGGGAGCCGCTGGCCGGGTCGGCCAGTCCCAGCCACTGCCGGGCCCGCGCCCGGCCCCGGCCCGCCCGCGCGAGGGCCCGCGCGACCTCGGCCGGGCTCACCAGGGGCGGGCGGCGCCTCCCGTCCACGGTGCGCCAGGCCAGGGCCGAGTCCGCGGCGACCAGGGCCTCGTCGCGCGGGCCGCGGACCAGCAGGTCGGCGACGGTCCGGGCGGCGGTGGTGGCCCGCAGTCCCCGACGGGTCACCACCACCTCGCCGTCCCCTCGCGGCCGGCAGCTGAACTCCTCCTCCTCTCGCAGTAGTTCGATGTGGTGCAGGGTGGCGGCCGAGCCGTGGCTCGCGACGAGGTCCGGCCGCGCCAGCTGGGCGGCGAAGAGACGCAGCCGTACGTCGACATCGAGGCCCGGCGCCGCCCAGGCGCCCCGCTGAACCGGCGTCCAGCCCTGGCGACGGAGGTGCCCCCACAGCCGGCCGCGGGGCCAGCCGGCCTCGAGGGCACGCGCCACCAGGAGGACACCTTCGTCTGCCAGACCGTCGATATCCGCCATGGCCCCACTGTCCAGGGCCGGGGCGAAATCCGCTGCGGGCTGTGGACAACGCGGCCATTGTGGACAACTGCGTCACTCGTGCGAGCGATTGATGGCGACTTGGACTTTCCAGACGAACACTTGGACGTTTACCAGGTCGTCCATCCGAGGTCTTTTCCCGGACATCCGGTCTCACTAGCGTCCCCGGCGTACCACTCAATGGATTCCCCGCGGACCATTGATCGTCGACTGGGAGGTCGGTCTTGTCACCGGACATTTCGCGCAGGAGGATGCTCGCACTGGGCACCGGAGCGCTCGGCGCCGCAGCGGCGGGATCGTTCCTCCCGCCCTCGTTGCAGCAGGCCATGGCCGCTCCCGTGGCGTCCGGAGGGCTGCGTGCCATCAAGCACGTCGTCGTCCTGATGCAGGAGAACCGCTCCTTCGACCACTACTTCGGCAGCCTGCGCGGCGTACGCGGATTCGGCGACCGCAATGCCATTGAACTGCCCTCCGGAAAGCCGGTGTTCGAGCAGCCCGGCCCGCTCGGCACGACCGTCCTGCCGTTCCCGGTGCGCGGCGCGGCCGAGACGCAGAAGAAGGACCTGCAGTACATCGGCGCCCTGGACCACTCCTGGAGCGGCGGCGCCAAGGCCTGGTCCGGCGGCTGGATGAACAACTGGGTGTCGGCCAAGTCGGCCGCCACGATGGCGTACTACGACCGCCGCGACATCCCGCTGCACTACGAGCTCGCGGACACGTTCACCATCTGCGACGCCTACCACTCCTCCGTCCACACCTCCACCAGCCCCAACCGCAACCACCTGTGGAGCGGCAAGACGGGCTTCGAGGCGAACGGCAAGCGGGCCGTCGGCAACGACGCCTACGACGAGGGCAGCCACCCCGGCTACGACTGGGGGACCTACGCCGAGCGCCTGGAGAAGGCCGGGCGCAGCTGGAAGACGTACACCGAGTGGGAGAACTTCACCGACAACCAGATCGAGTTCTTCACCACCTTCAAGGCGATCGCCCGCAAGGCGCTGGCGAAGACCGGCGGCCACACCTACATGGAGTCCTTCTACGCCGCCGTCCGCGACACCGAGGACACCGCCGAGCGCGAGCGGCTCCTGGGTCTCCTGGACGAGGGCGTCGCCGCGCTCACCAAGCGGGAACGCAGCCTGTTCGAGCGGGGCCTGCGCCGGGTGCCGACCGGCACGCTCGCGGACGAGTTCGCCAAGGACGTCGCGGCCGGGACGCTGCCCGAGGTGTCCTACCTGGTGCCCTCCGCCCTGGACTCCGAGCACCCCAGCGTCTCCTCGCCAGTGCACAGCGCCACCATCGTCTACAAGGTCCTGGACGCGCTCGGCCGCCACCCCGACGTGTGGCGCCACACCGCCGTGCTGATCAACTACGACGAGAACGACGGCTTCTTCGACCACGTGCCGCCGCCCGTCGCGCCGCCCGAGGTCGCCGAGGAGCAGTGGGAGGGCAAGCCCACCGGCCTGGGCGTCCGCGTGCCCCTGCTGGTCGTCTCGCCCTGGACCGTCGGCGGCCACGTCTGCTCCGAGGTCTTCGACCACACCTCCGTGATCCGCTTCCTGGAGCGCTGGACCGGGGTGCGCGAGCCGAACATCAGCACCTGGCGGCGCACCGTCACCGGCGACCTGACCTCGGCCTTCGACTTCCAGCGCGGCCGGCGCCAGCCCGAGGTGGACGGCCCCGCCGCCATCCCGCCCTTCAGCGGCCGCTGGCAGCCCAAGCCGCCCGCCGTGCAGCGCATGCCCGAACAGGAGCCCGGCACCCGCCCCGCCCGCCCGCTGCCCTACCAGCCGGACGCGGACGGCCGGCTCGACGGCTCCTCGCTGGTGGTCTCGCTGCGCAACACCGGCGCGGCGAGCGCGCACTTCGCGCTCTACCCGTACGCCAAGGAGTTCGCCGCCCCGCAGCACAAGGATGTAAGGGGCAAGGCGCAATGGAGGGTGCCCCTTACCGAGCAGGCGTACCGCTTCACGATCACCGGTCCCAACGGCTTCCGCCGAGAGTTCGCCGGAGCCCCCGGCGCGGGCGCGGAGCTGGCCTCGCACATCGACCACCACGATCGTGACCTGCACCTCACGCTGAGGAACACCGGCAGGCAGACGCTCACCTTCACGGTGCGGCCGCTGGGGTACGTCGACGAGGAGGACCTGGCGGACTGGACCCGCGAGATCAAGGTCAAGCCGGGCCGGTCCAGGACCATCGTCCACTCCGCCGCCGACGCGCACGGCTGGTACGACGTGGAGGTCACCGCGCCGGGCGGCTTCCGCCGGCGCCTGATGGGACACGTGGAGAACGGCCGCCCGAGCGTCTCGGGCTGAGCGGGCGCGTGCGCCGCGGTGTGCGCGCGGGTCCAGGGACGAAGGTCCCGGGCCCCCGCCCCCCCCCGGGGGGGTAACCCACCGAAGGGGGCCACCATAACCCCTCGCGGGCCAAGTGGGTGGGCGGAGGTGAAGTGTTAGTTGGGG
>NZ_JBEOYE010000098.1:0-31512 GCF_040296945.1 Streptomyces sp. NPDC001941
CCCGGCCATTGCCCCCCCCGGGGCGCAGGCGGGGGCCCCCCCGGGCCGCGCCGGCCCCCGGCGGCGGGCGGCCGGGGGGGGGGGCGGGGGTGGGGGGCGCGCCCCCCCCCGGGGCCCCCCCCCCGCCACCGGGGCCGCCGCCTCACCGGGGCGGCCAAGGCCCGAGCCGCCGGTGCGGCCGGGGCACCAGAAGCCGCCGCGACGGCTCGGCCCGTCGCGGCGGCGCCGAGGCCCAAGCTGCCGTGCCGGGCCGGTCGTGACTCGCTGGTGGGTCAGCGGGTCTCGGGGCCCAGGAGGTGGCGGCCGATGACCATGCGCTGGATCTGGTTGGTGCCCTCGACGATCTGCAGGACCTTGGCCTCGCGCATGTAGCGCTCGACGGGGAAGTCCGCGGTGTAGCCGTAGCCGCCCAGGACCTGGACGGCGTCGGTGGTGACCTTCATCGCGGTGTCGGTGCAGAACAGCTTGGCCATGGCGGCCTGGCGGGAGAAGGGGCGGCCCGCGTCGCGCAGCCGGGCGGCCGCGAGGTAGAGGGCGCGGCCCGCCTCGATCTGGGTGGCCATGTCGGCGATCATGAAGCGCAGGCCCTGGAAGTCGGCGATGGGGCGGCCGAACTGGCGGCGGTCGCTCGCGTAGCCGACGGCCTCGTCGAGGGCGGCCTGGGCGACGCCGATGGCGCACGCGGCGATGCCGAGGCGGCCGGAGTCCAGGGCGGACAGGGCGATGGCGAAGCCCTGGCCCTCGTCGCCCAGGCGGCGGGCGTCGGCGACGCGGACGCCGTCGAAGTGGAGCTGGGCGGTGGGCGAGCCCTTCATGCCCATCTTCTTCTCCGGGACGGCCGCGCTCAGGCCGGGGGCGTCGCCGGGGACGAGGAAGGCGGAGATGCCGCGGGCGCCCTCGTCGCCGGTGCGGGCGAGGACGGTGTAGAAGTCGGCGACGCCGCCGTGGGTGATCCAGGCCTTCGTGCCGGTCAGGACCCAGTCGTCGCCGTCACGGACGGCCTTGGTGCGCAGGGAGGCGGCGTCGGAGCCGGAGGACGGCTCGGACAGGCAGTAGGCGCCGAGGAGTCCGCCGCCGAGCATGGCGGGCAGGTGCTCGGTCTGCTGCTCCTTGGTGCCGTAGCCGGCGAGCGCGTGGCAGGCGAGGGAGTGGACGCTGACGCCGAGGCCGACGGTGAGGCGGGCCGCGGCGAGTTCCTCGAGCACCTGGAGGTAGACCTCGTAGGGCTGGTCGCCGCCGCCGTGGTCGGAGTCGTACGGGAGGCCGAGCAGGCCCGATTCGGAGAGCAGCGCGAAGAGTTCGCGCGGGAAGCGCCCGGCTTCCTCCTCCTCGGCCGCGTGCGGCGCGACCTCGCGCTGGACGATGTCGCGCACGAGCGCGAGCAGGTCCCGGGACTCCTCGGTGGGCAGCTGTCGTTCCACCGGCTGCGGGGCGCGGTCGGGCATTGCGGCGCTCTCCTCCCTGTCGGGCGCTGCGGCGGGCGCGCGTCAGGGGTGGGCGGCGCCGCCGGGACGTACTGCTCCGGCCGATGCTGCCTTCCTGGATCACAGAAACGGCAGACCAGCGGCTGGGGGCGGGTTGAGTATGCCCGATCGGCGGGCCCCCGTCACGGGTCGGAAGGTCTCACTCCGGCGCCAATCGAACGGTCCTCGAAACTGATCCGCATTGGTACGCACCATTGACCCCACTGGTCTAGTCCTTCTACGGTTTCCCCGGGCGCCCCACCGTGTTCATGCCAAGTCGGCCCACCCATCCGCCTCGGCGCGGTGCGCCCGTGTGCCATCCCCCCACTCGCTCTCCCTCCCCCACGAGGAGAAACGAATGCCCGGAACGCACCCCCGTACCCCGCTGCGCGCCCTGGTGGCCGTGGCCTGTACCGCCGTCCTCGGCGCGGGCCTGCTCGGCGGCGCCGCCAGCGCGACCGCCTCGGCCCCGGCCGAGCAGAGAGCCGCTGCCGCACCCCAAGGCCAGGTCCAGATCCAGGGCCAGCCACAGGGCCAGTCGCAGGCCCAGGCCCAGGCGGCCGGCTCCAAGGTGGTCGGCTACTTCACCAACTGGGGCGTCTACCAGCGCAATTACCACGTCAAGAACATCGAGACCTCGGGCTCGGCCGCCAAGCTGACCCACATCAACTACGCGTTCGGCAACGTCACCGGCGGCAAGTGCGCCATCGGGGACTCCTACGCCGACTACGACAAGGCCTACACCGCCGACCAGTCCGTGGACGGCAAGGCCGACACCTGGGACCAGGCGCTGCGCGGCAACTTCAACCAGCTGCGCAAGCTCAAGGCCAAGCACCCGGGCCTGAAGGTGATCTGGTCGTTCGGCGGCTGGACCTGGTCGGGCGGCTTCACCGAGGCCGCGAAGAACCCGGCGGCGTTCGCCGCCTCCTGCTACGGCCTGGTCGAGGACCCGCGCTGGGCGGACGTCTTCGACGGCATCGACATCGACTGGGAGTACCCCAACGCCTGCGGCCTGTCCTGCGACACCAGCGGGCGCAGCGCGTTCAAGAACCTGATGGCCGCGGTGCGCGCCAAGTTCGGCTCCTCGAACCTGGTGACGGCGGCGATCACCGCGGACGCGTCCAGCGGCGGCAAGATCGACGCCACCGACTACGCGGGCGCGGCGCAGTACGTGGACTGGTACAACCCGATGACGTACGACTTCTTCGGCGCGTGGGCCGCGCAGGGGCCGACGGCGCCGCACTCGCCGCTGACCAGCTACGCGGGCATCCCGCAGGCCGGTTTCGACACCGACTCGGCGATCAAGAAGCTGAAGGCGCAGGGCGTCCCGGCCTCGAAGATGCTGCTCGGCCTCGGCTTCTACGGGCGCGGCTGGACCGGTGTGACGCAGAAGGCGCCGGGCGGCACGGCGACCGGGCCGGCCCCGGGGACGTACGAGCAGGGCATCGAGGACTACAAGGTGCTCAAGACGAAGTGCCCGGCCAACGGGACGGTCGCGGGGACGGCGTACGCGTTCTGCGGCAACCAGTGGTGGAGCTACGACACCCCGTCCACCATCGCCGGGAAGATGGCCTACAAGAACCAGCAGGGCCTGGGGGGCACGTTCTTCTGGGAGCTCAGCGGTGACACCACGAACGGTGAGCTGATCAAGTCGATCAGCTGACGCGTCCGCCCGACCCGACGCCCCCTCGGCCGCCGCTGCGGCCGAGGGGGCGTCGATCCGTGTACGAGGATCCGTGTACGAGGATCCGTGTACGAGGATCCGTGTACGAGAGGGGATCCGTGTACGAGGGGCGCGCCGCCCGCGCGTGGACGTCAGGTGCCCGGGGCCGGCGGGTCGGGATCCGGTTCCGGGGCCGGGTGGTCCGGCGCGAACTCCTCGATGGTGTTGAGGGTCCGGCGCAGGGTGCGCACCAGGAGCGCGCACAGGGTGGCGCGGTCCAGGTCGTCCTCGTGGGCGAGCCAGTCCAGGGTCATGCCCTCGACCCCGGAGAGCCAGCCGAGCAGCGGCAGCCGCACCAGCGGCGGCAGCTCGCGGTGGCCCCAGGCGCCTTCGGCGATGGTGGCGATCAGCTCCTCGCGGACGGCGTCCCTGATGGCCTGGACCTCGGTGTCGAAGCCGACGCCGCCGGTGACGATGGTGCGGAAGGCCGCCTGGTGGTGCTGGGCGTAGCGCAGGTAGCCGTCGATGGTGCGCTGGACCCGCTCGGCGCGGGGCAGGTCGGTGTCGCTGGCGGCGCGTGCGACGAGTTCGGCGACGGAGTCCTCGACGATGGCCAGGTAGTAGCCGCGCTTGTTCTTGAAGTAGTAGTAGATCAGCCCCTTGGCGATGCCGGCGTGCTGGGCGATGTCGTCCATGGACAGCGCGTCGTATGAGGTGTCGGCGAACAACTTCCGCCCGGTTGCGATGAGTTCGGAGCGACGGACCTGGGATCGTTCGGTGGTTCCGCGCTGTTGACTATTATTCAAATTCGGCCCTACTCTCCGACTGCCACGACAGTTCCCGCAGTATCGCAGACGTACGGGAGGGTCAAGTGAGCACATCCGAACGGTCATTGGGGCCTGAGGGTCGTACGTCCTGGAAGCGGACCGCCGTCGTCGCGCTGCCCGCGGTGGTCGCCGTCGGCGTGATGGCCACCGTGATGGCCCAGGGAGCGCTCGCCGCCTCCTTCGCGGTCTCCGGGACCAGCTTCCAGGTCTCCTCCGGCAAGCTGACAAGCAAGGGCCTGTCGTCGTACGTGCAGACGGACCGCTCCGTCGACGGCAAGGGCCATCCGGTGGCGCTGCTCGGCATCGGCGACGCCACGCTCGACGACATCTGCCAGTCGGCCGAGGTGGACACCCCGGTGGGCAAGGTCGTCTTCAAGCTGACCGCGGGCGGCGACGCGGGCAAGGTGACCGCCTCCAACCTGATCATCGACGGCGAGGACCTGGTGGGCGACGCCCGGTTCGGCACCGCGCAGATCGGCCGGGACGCCTCCACCCTGGACGAGGTGCCGGGCGTGAAGGGCGAGGCGGGCAAGTTCGGCCTGCAGGCCGGGGACATCGAGGTCCTCGGGGTGCGCTCGCACGCCTGGTCGGCGACGGGCGGCAACTTCCGGCTCAAGGGGATGAAGCTCGACGTCAGCCTCGGCGGCAAGAAGTGCTTCTGAGCCCGCTCCGGGGCCGTCTTGAGGAGCGGCTGCCGCTGCCCGAGCAGCGGCGGCGGCTGCGCGACTGGCGGCGCCGGCGGCCGTTCTGGGCCGGGGTGCTGCTGGTCCTCGGCGGTACGGAACTGCTGCTCGTGCCGCTGTCGCCGCTGACGGTCCTGGTCAGCCTGGGCCTGGGAGGCATCGCCGCGATCGGCATCGGCCTCGCGCTGGTCGCGGCGGGGCTCTTCCTGTGGTTCGCCCCGCACGCCCGGCACTACGTGTCGGTCAACGCGCTGATCCTGTCGGTGCTCTCGTTCGCCGCGACCAACCTGGGCGGCTTCCTGGTCGGCATGGGCCTGGGCATCGCGGGCAGCGCCATGGGCTTCGGCTGGACCCCGGTGCGCGAGGAGGAGCCCGCCGTGCCCCGGGGCCCGCGCTCGCTGTCGGTGGCGCTGCCCGTGGTGCTGCTCGCGGCGGCGGCCCATCCGGCGGCCCGGGCGCCCGCCGCCGCGGCCCCGGCCGTGCCGCCCGCTCCCCCGGCGGTGACGACGACGCTGTTCGCGCCGCACGGGTTCCTGTTCGCCGGGGTCACCCAGGTCCCCACCAGGGACGGGCCGCTGAAGGTGATGGTGCTGCGGATGCGGTCGGCCTCGCTGACCGACTACCGGCTGAAGACCCGCGACGGGCACGACGAACTCGGCCTGGAGGCCGACTCGCTGGACCTGAGCGGGAACGTCACGCTGTACCTGACGAAGTTCAGCGGCTGCCTGGAGGGGCTGCTCTGCCTGACCTTCACCCCCGACGGCCTTCCGGTGCCGCCCGTGGTGCCGCCGTTCGTGTTCATGACCGACGTGAGCGCCGAGCAGGCCCTGGCCACCTCGGACTCGATCGTCGCCAAGGGCCTCACCCTCAAGGCTTCCTGACCTTCCATCAGGTCTCGTCCCGCGTCCCCGGGAGGCGCCGTGATCCAGCTCCAGGCCGCGCTGTTCTGGGCGTACGGGACCGGGGCGACGTTCGCCCTGTCGGCCGGGCGCCAGTTGCAGTGGTGGCAGCGCTCCACCGAGCACGAGGGCGTGCGCACCCGCAGCCGCGCCGCCAACCCCTACCTGGCGCTGACGGTGGCGTTCGCGGCGGTGCTGCTCGCGCCGACCGCGATGTTCCTGCTGTGGCTCTCGCCGTCCTGGGCGACCATGCACGTGGCCGACGCGCCCGGGCGGCTGTGGGCGGGCTGGGTGCTCCTGGAGAGCGGCGGGATCGTGGTGGGCGCGCTGCTGGGCTTCCTCGCCGCCCAGGCCCTGGTGCTGGTCGGCGCCGGGTACTGGGCGTACCTGCAGACGGTCGGGGCGCACTTCCTGCTGTTCGCGGTGGAGGTGCACGGCTGGGACGGCGACGGCTGGAAGCGGGCGCTGACGGTGGAGGGGGCGCAGTACCGCCACTGGGCGGACGACAGCGTCGTCAACCACGTCCTCGACTTCCTGACCTCGGGCACGTTCCTGGCGCTGCTGGTGCTGGGCGCGGCCGTGGTGGGGGTGCTGCTGCTGACCGAGATCGGCTGGCTGGCGGAGGGCTGGCGGCTGCCGGGCGCGGACGACGACCGGGGCGTGCCGCGGGTGGTGGCCGTGGCGATCGCGGGGGCGGGCGTGTACGGGCTGCCGCTGCTGGGCGCGCTGGCCGCCAGCGCCCTCGTACGGCTGGCGGGCTGGGGTCCCGGCCTGGCGGTGTTCGCGGGGGTCGCGGGCCTGGTGCTGCTGCCGCGCCGCTCACCGGTGCGCTGGCTGTACGGGAAGGTGGGCGTGCCCCGCCGTCACTGGCGGGCCGACGCGGACCTTCAGTTCGCGCCGGGCCCGGCGGGGGTCACATCAGGCCCGACTGCGTGACGAAGAGGGCGAGGACGACGACGAGGGTCCAGCCCATCAGGTGTTCCAGGAGCTTGGGGCCGGATTCCTCGGGGCCGCCGGTACGGGTGTGGGCGCGCCCGGCGGCGGCGGAGTGCGTGGTCATGGCTCCCAATGTGCCAGCCGGGCCCGGCCCGGGGGTAGAGACGTAGGTCACTGCCCGCGCGGGCCGGAAGCTCCCCTCAGCGCACGCCGACGGCCGCGAGGGCCTTGCGCTGCAAGGGCGTGGGGTCCGCGGGGAAGTACAGGTAGCAGACCCCGCCTGTGCCGGAGACCACTTTGCCGGCGGCGTTGTGGCGCTGGGTGCGCAGCCAGATGTTCTCCCACTCGGCGCGCCGGTAGACGCGGCGGACGGCGTCGTCGCTGGGCGAGGCGGGGTCGTTGGCGATGACGTCGCCCTGGGCGGTGAAGCCGATGACGGTCATCAGATGTCCCGCGGTGCCGTAGCCGGCGCCGGTGAGCTCCTCCTTGAGGAAGGACTGGGACGTTATGGCCGGGATGCCCGCCGCGAGGAGGACCTCCAGGTCGGTGAGCGAGCCCAGGCGGGTGACGACGCCGCTGAGGCCGTAGGTGGCGGCGTAGGCGGCGTTGAAGGGCCAGTTGCCGCAGCCCGCGTACTGGTAGTCGTAGGTGTAGCGGGCGGCGTGGCAGACCTGGGGGTCGGCGAAGGCCGGGTCGACCCAGGCGAGCTGGGCGGCGGTGGGGTGCTTGCCCCAGTACTCGATGATCATCTGCGAGGAGGTGGGGCTGCACCAGGCCTCGCCGCCGTTGTCGTACTCGGGGTACTGGCCGTCGTGGACGGTCTGGGAGTAGCGGGGTACGGCGAGCTCGGTGGCCAGGCGGGGCGTGGAGGCGGGGACGGTGAAGCGGTCGGGCACGTCGGAGGCCATGGCGCCGAGCCGCCACACGGTGGGGGTGAGCCGGCTGCCGGGGGTGCGGTAGAGGGTGAGGCGCAGCCGGTAGGAGACCAGGCGCAGTCCGCTCGCGGCGTCGTCGACGGCGAAGGTGTCGGTCCACACCGAGCTCTTGCCGTCGCCCTGGCCGTCGACGGAGGTGCGGCGGATGTCGGCGTCGCCGGCGGCCCAGCGGCCCATGACGTACCAGGGGGTGTCGGTGCCGTCGGAGTAGCGGCCGCGCAGTTCGACGGCGATCCAGGTGCCGGCGGGGGTGTCGGCGTTCCAGGAGGCGATGACCTCGGTGGCCGGGACGCGGCTGGTGTGGACCGGGGAGGTCCAGGTGGCGTACTCCCAGGTGGCGGTGCGGCCGGTGTGCGGGTCGGTGTAGTCGGTGCGGCCGGCGGGGGCGGCGAGGACGAGGCCGGGGCGGCGGCCCGCGACGGGGCGGGTGCCGGAGCGGGCGCCGGAGCGCCAGTCGGCGTGGGAGGTCCAGGCGCTGTTGTCCACGGGGCGGGGTGCCGGGTGGGCGGGGTGGCCGGGTGCGGGCTGGGGTGCTGTCGTCATGGCGGCGGCGTTCACGGGTGCGGAGGAGGTCGCGGCGGCTCCCGCCACGGCGAGGGCTGCGGTGAGGAGGGATCTGCGCGTGGTGGGACTGTTCATGTGTGGCCCCCAGGCGGTGGGAGAAACATCGTGGGAGAACGTCGTGGCCGACCACTATCGCGGGAAACCGAACGCACGGGCTACCGATTCGACGCGCGTCGCGCGATCAATATGGGTCTAGTCCACTGACGTGACCTGCGGCGCGTTGCGGGAGGGGCCGGTGCGGCGGACCGGCGGGGGCACCGGGGTCGCCCCGCGTCACTCGTACGGGCGTCCGCCTAGGCTGGGCGCATGGACCTCGATCTGCTGGCCGCCTCCCTGCGTGCGTGCGCGCCCTCCTGCGGGCCGGTGCGGCTGGTCGCCGTGGACGGGCACGCGGGGTCGGGCAAGTCGACGTTCGCCGCGCTGCTCGCCGCCCGGCTGGGCGGCGCGCCGGTGCTGCGCACCGATGACATCGCCAGCCACGACGCGCTGTTCGCCTGGACGGGGCGGTTGCGCGAGCAGGTCCTGGAACCCTTCGCCCGGGGCGAGGACGCGGCGTTCGCGCCGTACGACTGGCGGCGGGGGGCCTTCGGCGCGGCGCGTGCGCTGCCGGCCGCGCCGGTGGTGCTGGTCGAGGGCGTGGGCACCGGGCGCCGGGAGCTGCGGCCGTGGCTGGCGCGGCTGCTGTGGATGGAGCGTGGTCCGGAGGACTCCTGGCGGCGGGGGCGGCGCAGGGACGGGCCGGAGCAGGCGGCGTTCTGGGAGGGCTGGACGGTGGCGGAGACCCGCCACTTCGCCGCGGATCCGTCGCGTCCGTTCGCCGACACCCTGGTACGGGAGTGCCAGGAGGGGTACGAGTGGCTTCCCGGGCCCGCTGCGACAGCGGGCCCGAACCGGATCGTCACGGATCGTGACGGCCTCCCGCAGGCGTACTGAGCGGTCGGCCTGCCACCGCACCCCGGTCCCCAACTCCGCTTGACCGAGGGGGCGTACAGGTCTTACGTTCTGAAGGAGCGGCTTTCCGGAGCCGCCGCGGACGCGAAGCCCCCGGTTGTTCCCCCGTGATCGGGGGCTTCGTTCTGCCCCCTATGTCGCCCCTCGACGCCCTCCCGGGCACCGGGCGCTCACCCTCGGTCACCGCCCGCAGGCGGCCACCGGGACCTCGCGGCGGTCTTAGTCGCACACCCCCTGCGCAGGTACGATGCCTCTCGGTGCGGTCAAATCCCGTCCGCGTGAAGGCTGTTCAGTACGGCGGTTGAGCACGCTCCTGACGGGCGCCCGCCCGCCGGGACATCAACGGGGGCACTTGTGGGGGACCCGATGGACATCGGCACGCAGGGCGCGCAGGCCCCGGCCGACCTCGCCTGGCTGCGCGGCGTGGACGCCTACACCATGGGGGCGTATCCGCAGGCCGAGGAGGAGTTCCGGACCGCGGTCAGACTCGACCCCGGCATGGCCGACGGCTGGCTGGGGCTGCACGCGCTGCGCGTCGACACCACCACCGCGCTGCTGCGCATGTACCGCAACCGGGACCGCTTCGGCGAGCAGCGCAGCCGCCACCGCCGCACCCTCAACTCCTGGTACTGGCTGGGCTGGTGGGTGCAGCCGGTGCTCGAGACGCCGCGCGACCTGTTACTGGCCCACGCCTCCCACTGGCTGGACGGCCGGCACGTGCCGGAGCTCGACCGGGCGCTGGCCGGGCTGCCCCCGGTGGACACCGACCCCCAGGTGCGCTTCCTGCACGCCTGCCGCTCCTACCTGGTCAAGGACTGGGAGCAGCTGGTGCGGCACACCGAGCCGCTGGTGGAGGACCCGCTGCTCGGCATCGAGGCCGGGCTCTTCGGCGGCATGGCCCGGGTGCGCCTGGAGATGTACGGGCAGGCGGAGCCGCTGCTGGCCACCGCGCTGATGCGGTGCCGCAGCGAGCAGCCGCAGCGCAAGGAGCTGCGCTACTGGCTGGCCCGGGCGCACGAGGGCACCGGGCGCAGCGCGGCGGCCCTGCCGCTGTACCGGGCGGTGCACCGGATCGACCCGGCGTTCATGGACACCGCGGCGCGCCTGGCGGCGATCGCCGAGTACGACGGCTTCGAGGGCGCCGAGGAGCAGGGGTTCGCGGCGGTGTCGCTGGCCGGGGTCGGCCAGGACGCGCTGGACGCGCAGGGCGATCCGGACGGGCCGCTGGGCGAGGTCCCGCGGCTGGGCGAGACGGGGTTCGCGGAGGGCCAGCCCCCGGCGGCGCCGTCGGGCGGGGCGGGGCGGGCCGACACGGTGCGGGAGAAGGCGGTGCTGCCGCCGCAGGCCGCTCCCCCGCCGTTCCCGGCCGGGCCGACCGACCCGGTGCTGCTCGCGCGGGCGCTGGCGGAGCTGGAGTCCATGGTCGGCATGGAGCCGGTCAAGCGGCAGGTCAAGGCGCTGTCGGCGCAGCTGAACATGGCGCGGCTGCGCGCGGGCCAGGGCCTTCCGGTGCAGCCGCCGAAACGTCACTTTGTCTTCTCCGGGCCCTCCGGCACGGGCAAGACGACGGTGGCCAGGATCCTGGGCCGGGTCTTCTACGCGCTGGGCCTGCTGGGCGGCGACCACCTGGTGGAGGCGCAACGGGCCGACCTGGTGGGCGAGTTCCTGGGGCAGACGGCGGTGAAGGCCAATGAGCTGATCGACTCGGCGATCGGCGGGGTGCTGTTCGTGGACGAGGCGTACGCGCTGTCCAACTCCGGCTACAGCAAGGGCGACGCGTACGGCGACGAGGCGCTGCAGGTGCTCCTCAAACGGGCCGAGGACAACCGGGACCACCTGGTGGTGATCCTGGCCGGGTACCCGGAGGGCATGGACCGGCTGCTGGGGGCCAACCCCGGGCTGTCCTCGCGGTTCACCACCCGGGTGGACTTCCCCTCGTACCGCCCGCTGGAACTGACCTCGATCGGCGAGGTGCTGGCGGGGGCGAACGGCGACGCGTGGGACGAGGAGGCGCTGGAGGAGCTGCGCTCCATCAGCGGGCACGTCGTGGAGCAGGGCTGGATCGACGAGCTGGGCAACGGGCGCTTCCTGCGCACGCTGTACGAGAAGTCCTGCGCCTACCGCGACCTGCGGCTGACCGGCTACCCGACCCTCCCGACCCGGGACGACCTGGCGACGCTGCGGCTGCCGGACCTGATGCAGGCCTACGGCGAGGTCCTGTCGGGCCGCGGTCCCCTGGACCGCGGCCCGCAGGACCCGCCGCTGTGAGCCGCCCCGACCTGCGGACGACCTGGGTCCTGTCCGGTCGCTCACGCCTGGGCCGCGGCGCCTGGCACGCACGCTCGCCGCGTTCTCGTCGGTCGACAACGCTCCGCGTTGCCTCCCTCCTCCGCCTTGCGATCGCACGCACCAAGCGCCGCTCACCAGGACCAGAAGGCACCCGGCACCGATGGCGGCATGACCGACCGGACAGGTCCTAGCTGACCAGCGCCTGGTCCGCCGCGCGGCCGGGGGCCGGGTGGCGGGACCGGGGTCCGGCGTCGTCGCGGTGGGCCGGGTCGCGGACCTCGCCGACCAGGACCTCCAGGACGTCCTCCAGGGCGACCAGGCCGAGCACCCGGCCCGAGCCGTCGGCGACCTGGGCCAGGTGGGTGGCGGCGCGCCGCATCACGGTGAGGGCGTCGTCCAGGGGCAGTTCGGCGCGCAGCGTCGCCATCGGGTGCCAGACGTGCTGGGGCACGGCGCGCTCGCCGTCCTCCAGCTCCAGGACGTCCTTGACGTGCAGGTAGCCCATGAAGGCGCCGCTGCCCTCGGCGCAGACCGGGAACCGGGAGTACCCGGTGCGCACGGTCAGCTCCTCGACCTGACGGGGCGTCACCGAGGGCGGTACGGTGATCAGTTCGCCGCGCGGCATCACCACGTCGGCGACCGGCCGGGTACCCAGCTCCAGCGCGTCGCCGAGGCGCTCCTGCTCGGCCGGGTCGAGCAGCCCGGCCTGTCCGGAGTCCTCCACCAGGCGGCCCAGCTGGCTGCTGGTGAACACCGCCTCGACCTCGTCCTTGGGCTCCACCCGGAACGCCCGCAGCACCAGCGTGGCGCAGGCGCCGAGCGCGACCGTGACGGGCCGGCACAGCCGGGCGAAGCCGACCAGGCCGGGGCCCAGCCACAGGGCGGTCTTCTCGGGGGCGGCCATCGCCAGGTTCTTCGGCACCATCTCGCCGATGACCAGGTGCAGGAAGACCACCAGGGCCAGGGCGATGACGTAGCCCAGCGGGTGGACCAGTCCCTCGGGCAGGTGCGCGGCGTGGAAGACCGGCTCCAGGAGGTGGGCCACGGTCGGCTCGGCGACCGCGCCGAGGGTCAGCGAGCAGACGGTGATGCCGAACTGGGCGGCGGCCATCATGCTCGGCAGGTGCTCCAGGCCGTACAGCACCTGGCGGGAGCGCTTGGTGCCGTGCGGCTCGATCTGGCTGCGCCGCACGGAGACGAGCGCGAACTCGGCGCCCACGAAGAACCCGTTGGCCAGCACCAGCACCACGGCGAACAGCAGTTGCAGCACGCTCATCGGACGGCCTCCGGCTCGGGCTGCGCGGCGGGCGCGGTGCGCACCAGGCGCACCCGCTCGGCGCGGTAGCGGTCGACCTGGCGCACCGAGAGGCGCCAGCCGGGCAGTTCGGCCCGGTCGCCGGGGGCGGGGATGCGGCCCAGCAGGTCGGCGACGAGCCCGGCGACGGTCTCGTACGGGCCGTCGGGGACCTCAAGGCCTATCCGGTGCAGGGTGTGCACGCGGCAGCTGCCGTCGGCCTCCCAGGCCGGGTGGCCGTCCTCGGCGGGCACGGCGGCGAGCTCGGGGTCGCCCTCGTCCTCGTCGTCGTGCTCGTCGCGGACCTCGCCGACGAGTTCCTCGACGATGTCCTCCAGGGTGACCACGCCCGCGGTGCCGCCGTACTCGTCGACGACGACCGCGATCGGCTGCTCGCTGCGCAGCCGCTCCAGGAGTTCCTTGGCGGGCAGGGTCTCGGGGACCAGCAGCGGGGCCACGGCGACGCGGCCCACCGGGGTGCGCAGCCGCTCGTGCCGGGGCACGGCGAGGGCGTCCTTGAGGTGGACCATGCCGACGACCTCGTCGATGCGCTCCCGGTAGACGGGGAAGCGGGACAGGCCGGTGGCGCGGGTGAGGTTGAGGACGTCGGCCGCGGTGGCGTCGGTCTGCAGCGCGCTGACCTTCACCCGGGGCGTCATCACGTGCTGGGCGGTCAGGCCGCCCAGCGAGAGGGTGCGGACGAACAGGTCGGCGGTGTCCTGCTCCAGGGCGCCCGCCTGCGCCGAGTGGCGGGCCAGGGAGACCAGCTCGCCGGGCGTGCGGGCGGAGGCCAGCTCGTCGGTGGGCTCGACGCCCAGGGTCCGTACGAGCCGGTTGGCGACCGTGTTGAGCAGCGCGATGACCGGGCGGAACGCGGTGGAGAACAGGTGCTGCGGGCCGGCCACGAACCGGGCGACCTGCAGCGGCCGGGAGACGGCCCAGTTCTTGGGGACGAGTTCGCCGATCACCATCTGCACCGCGGAGGCCAGCAGCATGCCGATGACGACGGCGATGCCGGAGACCGCGCCCGCGGGCAGGCCGGTGGCGGCCAGCGGGCCGTCGAGCAGCCCGGCGAGCGCGGGCTCGGCGAGCATGCCGACGACGAGCGAGGTGATGGTGATGCCGAGCTGGGTGCCGGAGAGCTGGAAGGACAGCTCCCGCAGGGACGAGACGACCCTGCGGGCGCGCCGGTCGCCCTCGGCGGCGGCGCGTTCGGCGTCGGGCTTGTCGACGGTGACGAGGCCGAACTCGGCCGCCACGAAGAAGCCGTTGGCGAGGATCAGGAGGAAGGCCGCGATGAGCAGCACGAGGGGGATGGTCATGCCGCCGCCTCCGGTGAGGGGGCGGCACAGGTACTACCGGACGATCCGTCCATTGCTGGAGGGAGTCACTCCTCGGGTCGCAGGGGTGGCCCCGCGGCCTCGGGGGCCTGCACGTGCGGGGCGGGGCGCGCCTGGCGCCCCGCCTCCAGGGTAATCAGTCGCGGGGCAGGTGGGGCAGGGGGGCGGGGGCCGTCCGTGGGACGGGGCCGCCGCTCAGGCGCTCTCGGCGCCGCTGCCGTGGGCGTCGGCGAGGGCGCGCAGCGAGCGGGCGTCGCGGATGGCCTTCTCCTTGGCGATGCCGGGCTGGATGCCCAGCGCGGGCAGGCTGGTGCCGTCGCTGAGGTCCAGGAAGACCCAGGGGTCCCCGGTGCGCAGGTTGACGCGCAGGATCTCGGCCCAGGCCAGTCGGCGCGTCCGGGTGAGGTTGACGACGGTGACGCCGGTGTCGTCGGCGACGACCTTGGGGCGGCTCAGCAGCGCCAGTACGCCGAAGAACAGCGCGGCGGTGAAGACGAAGCTGGCCCGCTCGCCGGGTCCGAGCCGCTCCAGGGTGAGGGCGACGACGGTGATCACGACGAACATCAGGGCGCCGACGCTCAGCAGCACGGCCCGGGTGCGGGTCGGGCGGAACGTGACGGGCAGGGAGGGCAGTTGTCCGGTGGCCATGGGGGTGCGGGTCCTCACAGGCGGCAGGCGTGGATGGCCGTCGTCAGGATCGCGCGGGCCCCCAGCTCGTACAGGTCGTCCATGATGCGCTGCGCCTCGACGGCGGGGACCATGGCGCGCACGGCGACCCAGCCCTCGTTGTGCAGCGGGGAGACGGTCGGCGACTCCAGGCCCGGGGTGAGCGCGACGGCGCGCTCCAGGTGCTCGGCGCGGCAGTCGTAGTCCATCATCACGTAGCTGCGGGCCACCAGGACGCCCTGGAGGCGGCGCAGGAACTGGTCGACCTTGGCCTGGACGGACTCGTCGACGCCGCCGGCGCGGCGGATGACGACGGCCTCGGAGGTCATGATCGGGTCGCCGAAGACCTCCAGGCCGGCGTTGCGCAGGGAGGTGCCGGTCTCCACGACGTCGGCGATGACCTGGGCGACGCCGAGCTCGATGGCGGTCTCCACGGCGCCGTCCAGGTGGACGACGCTCGCGTCGATGCCGTGCTCGGCGAGGTGCTTGGCGACGATGCCCTCGTAGGAGGTGGCGATCGTCTTGCCGGCCAGCTCCGCGACGCCGCCGACGGCGCCGGGCCGGGCGGCGAAGCGGAAGGTGGAGCGGGCGAAGCCGAGCGGCATCACGACCTCGGCGCCGGAGCCCGAGTCGACCAGCAGGTCCTGGCCGGTGATGCCGATGTCCAGGCGGCCCGCGGACACGTAGATCGCGATGTCCTTGGGGCGCAGGTAGAAGAACTCCACCTCGTTGACCGGGTCGACGAGGACGAGCTCCTTGGACTCCTTGCGCTGGCGGTAGCCGGCCTCATGGAGCATCGCCGACGCAGGTCCGGACAGTGAACCCTTGTTGGGGACGGCGATGCGCAGCATGAGGCGGGCTTCCTTTGCGTGAGGCGGGCGGGCGGGGACGGGGGTGCGTGCTCAGAGGTGGGCGTAGACGTCGTCGAGGGAGATCCCGCGCGCGACCATCATCACCTGGACGTGGTAGAGCAGCTGCGAGATCTCCTCGGCGGCGGCTTCCTTGCCCTCGTACTCGGCGGCCATCCAGACCTCGGCGGCCTCCTCGACGACCTTCTTGCCGATGGCATGGACGCCCTTGTCCACCAGTTCCGCGGTGCGGGAGGTGGCCGGGTCGCCGGTCTCGGCCTTGCGCTGGAGCTCGGCGAAGAGCTCTTCGAAGGTTTTGTTCGCCATGATGGTCCTCAGAATACGGGGTGCCGCGCGGGCGCTCAGCGCCAGGGTTCGCTGACGGTGCGCAGGGTGGCGGCGGTGGCGACGGCGGCGGTGACCGCTTCGTGGCCCTTGTCCTCGCTGGAGCCCTCCAGGCCCGCCCGGTCCAGGGCCTGCTCGTCGGTGTCGCAGGTCAGTACGCCGAAGCCGACGGGGACGCCGGTGTCGACGGAGACCTGGACCAGGCCCTGGGTGACGCCCTGGCACACGTAGTCGAAGTGCGGGGTGCCGCCGCGGATGACGACGCCGAGCGCGACGATGGCGTCGTAGCCGCGGCCGGCGAGGACCTTGGCGACGACGGGGAGTTCGAAACTGCCCGGGACCCTGAGCAGGGTCGGCTCGTCGATGCCCAGCTCGTGCAGGGCGCGCAGGGCGCCGTCGACGAGGCCGTCCATGACCTTCTCGTGCCACTGGGCGGCGATGACGGCGACGCGCAGGTCGCCACAGTTGCGTACGGACAGTTCGGGTGCGCCCTTGCCGCTCACGTGTCTCCTCGGTGATGACTGGTGGTGCTTGTTCGGTCGGTCGTGCGGGGGTGGCTACTGGTTGCCGCAGGCGGAGGCGGCGGTGGCCTCCAGCCAGGGCAGGTCGTGGCCCATGCGGTCGCGCTTGGTGCGCAGGTAGCGCAGGTTGTGCTCGCCCGCGGTGACCGGCATGGGCTCGCGGCCGCTGACGGTCAGGCCGTGCTCGGTGAGGGCGGCGGACTTGTCGGGGTTGTTGGTCATCAGGCGCAGGCTGCGCACCCCGAGGTCGGTGAGGATCTGCGCGCCGGCGGCGTAGTCGCGGGCGTCGGCGGGCAGGCCGAGCTCCAGGTTGGCGTCCAGGGTGTCGCGGCCGCGCTCCTGGAGTTCGTACGCGCGCAGCTTGGACATCAGGCCGATGCCGCGGCCCTCGTGACCGCGCAGGTAGACCACCACGCCGCGGCCCGCGGCGGTGATGCGGTCCATGGAGGCCTCCAGCTGGGGGCCGCAGTCGCAGCGCAGCGAGTGGAAGATGTCGCCGGTCAGGCACTCGGAGTGGACCCGGACCAGGACGTCCTCGCCGTCGCCGATCTCGCCGTGGACGAGGGCGACGTGCTCGACGCCGTCGACGGTGGAGCGGTAGCCGTAGGCGGTGAACTCGCCGTGGGCGGTGGGCAGGTGGACCTCGGCCTCGCGGCGCACGGTGGGCTCGGCGGAGCGCCGGTAGGCGATCAGGTCCTCGATGGAGATGATCGTCAGGCCGTGCTTGCGGGCGAACGGGACGAGTTCGGGCAGCCGCAGCATGACGCCGTCCTCGCCGGCGATCTCCACGATGGCGCCGGCCGGGCGCAGGCCCGCGAGGCGGGCCAGGTCGACGGCGGCCTCGGTGTGGCCGGGGCGGGTGAGGACGCCGCCGGGGCGGGCGCGCAGCGGGAAGACGTGGCCGGGGCGGACGAAGTCGCCGGGCTCGCTGCGGCCGTCGGCGAGCAGCCGCAGGGTGGTGGAGCGGTCGGCGGCGGAGATGCCGGTGGTGACGCCGTGGGCGGCACCGGCGTCGACGGAGACGGTGAAGGCGGTCTTCATCGACTCGGTGTTCTCGCCGACCATCTGCGGCAGTTCGAGGCGCTCCAGCTCGTCGCCCTCCAGCGGGGCGCAGATCAGGCCGCGGCACTCGCTCATCATGAAGGCGACGATCTCGGGGGTGGCCTTCTCGGCGGCGATGACGAGGTCGCCCTCGTTCTCGCGGTCCTCGTCGTCGACGACGACGACCGGGCGCCCGGCCGCGATGTCGCGGATCGCCTGCTCGACGGGGTCGAGGGCGAGGTCCTCGCGGTTGTCGGTGGAGTACCACGTGGGCACTTCTGCGGCGGCTGCGGTGGTCATGCCGGGGCTCCTTCCAGGGCGGTCCGTGCGGTCGGGCGCGACCGGAGCCACCAGTCGCGCATCCCCCACATGACGAGGGCGAAGTAGATGACGTAGACGAGGCCGGAGAAGGCGAGGCCGCTGCTGAAGGCGAGCGGGACGCCGACGAGGTCGACCAGCAGCCAGGCGAACCAGAACTCGACCAGGCCGCGGGCCTGGGCGACCATGGCGACGAGGGTGCCGACGAAGATGTACGCGTCGGCCCACGGGCTCCAGGACAGCGACGGGATCGCGGTGAACAGGCCGCCGACGGCCAGGGTGCCGAGCGCCGCGCCGCCGACCAGCAGGCCGCGCTCCTTCCAGGTGGCGAAGCGGACGGCGATGGAGCCGTCCTGGGCCTGCTGCCGGCCGCGGTTCCACTGCCACCAGCCCCAGGCGGCGACGCCGATGACCAGGAGCTGCTTGCCGACGCCGCCGGCCAGGTGGGCGGAGGCGTAGGCGCCGACCAGGACCAGGCCGGAGAGCAGCTGGGCGGGCCAGGTGAGGATGGAGCGGCGCCAGCCGAGGGCCAGGGCGACCAGGCCTATGGTGTTGCCGATCATGTCGGACCAGAGGATGTGCTGGCCGAAGACGGTGAACGCCTCGGAGTTGAGCCAGTTCATCGGGCGTTCTCCTTCGACTCCGGGGCGCCCATCAGGCGCTCGACGTACTTGGCGATCACGTCGACCTCGAGGTTGACGGGGTCGCCACTCTGCTTGGTGCCGAGTGTCGTCAGCGCAAGCGTGGTGGGGATGAGGCTGATGGTGAAGTGGTCGTCGGCGGCGTCCACGACGGTGAGGCTGACGCCGTCGACGGTGATGGAGCCCTTCTCGACGACGTAGCGGGCCAGCCGGGCGGGCAGCGAGACCTTGACGATCTCCCAGTGCTCGGAGGGGGTCCGCTCGACGATGGTGCCGGTGCCGTCGACGTGGCCCTGGACGATGTGCCCGCCGAAGCGCCCGTCGGCGACCATGGGGCGCTCCAGGTTGACCGGGGAGCCGACGTCGAGGGCGCCGAGGCTGGAGCGCTTGAGGGTCTCGGCCATCACGTCGGCGGTGAACTCGCCGTCGGCGGTGTCGACGACGGTCAGGCAGACGCCGTTGACCGCGATGGAGTCCCCGTGCTCGGCGCCCTCGGTGACGAGGGGGCCGCGCAGGCGGAAGCGGGAGGAGTCGCCGAGGTTCTCGACGGCGGTGACCTCACCCAGTTCTTCGACGATTCCGGTGAACACGCTCAGCGCTCCTTGACAGTGGCAGTGATACGGAGGTCGGGGCCGATGCGGACGGTCTCGGTCACGTCGAGCCGCAACGCTTCGGGGAGGGTGGTGATTCCGGCCGGGCCCAGGGCGGCGGGCCCCGCGCCGAGCAGGACGGGCGCCAGGTAGCCGACGACCCGGTCGACGGCTCCGGCGGCGACGAAGGCCCCGGCCAGGGCGGGGCCGCCCTCCAGGAGCACGGAGCGGACTCCGCGCTCGTACAGGGCGGCCAGCAGGGCGGGGACCGAGAGGCCGGTGGCGGCGCGGGGCAGCCGCAGCACGCCGGGCAGGTCGGTGACGGCGTCCTCGGCGACGGCGATCAGGGTGGGCGCGGCGTCGTCGAGGACCCGGGCGCCGGGCTTGACGGCGGCGGCCTCGGTGTCCAGGACGACGCGCAGGGGCTGTACGGCGCCGTCGACGCCGCGCACGGCCAGGTGGGGGTCGTCGGCGCGGGCGGTGCCGGAGCCGACGACGACGGCGTCGGCCTCGGCGCGCAGCCGGTGGACGTCGGCGCGGGACTCGGCGGAGCTGATCCAGCGGGAGGTGCCGTCGGCGGCGGCGACGCGGCCGTCGAGGGTGGCGGCGTACTTCCACAGCACGAAGGGGCGGCCCAGGCGTACGGAGGTGAGCCAGGCGGTGTTGCCCTCCTCGGCCTCCGCGCGCAGGACGCCGGCGGCGACCTCGACCCCGGCCGCGCGCAGGGTGGCGCCGCCACCGCTGGCCTGCGGGTCGGGGTCGGGGACGGCGTACACCACGCGGCGCACCCCGGCGTCGATCAGGGCCTGGGCGCAGGGGCCGGTGCGGCCGGTGTGGTTGCAGGGTTCGAGGGTGACGTACGCGGTGGCGCCGCGGGCGGCGTCCCCGGCGTCGCGCAGGGCGTGGACCTCGGCGTGCGGGCCGCCGGCGCGCTGGTGCCAGCCCTCGCCGACGACGCGTCCGGAGTCGTCCGTGAGGACGCACCCGACGACCGGGTTGGGGCTCGTGGAGCCGAGTCCGCGGGCGGCGAGCGCTACGGCTCGGCGCATGGCGTCCACGTCGGCTGCGGTGGCCACCGGGTCCTCCTGCCTCTTCGGGCACGGACTCCGGGGCTGTCGATGACGACAGGGAGCGGAGGACACGCGTACGGGGATGCCGAGGCCGATTCGGGCCGGTCGCCGAAGGGATGCGTGGCGGGAAAGGGACGTCCGGCGGGACGTCCGTACGCGACGCGCGGCGACCAGCTGTCGGCCGGATCCCCCGGTACGGGGTCACCCGCCGCGCACTGCCTCCCATCCGGACTTTCACCGTCGGTCCAGGAATTTCACCTGGTCAACCGGCCGCTGGCTGCGGACGGGTCGCGGACTATACCGCCGGTTCGGAATTACACCGACCCCGGAGTGCGCTGCTGCTGATACGCGTCCAGTCTGCCACGCCCGGTCGTGAGCCATGCGGGTGAGCCCCTGTGGCCTGGGTCACACCTGGCGCGAAGGGGTTGCCCGGGACGCGTTCCGCCTGCGCCTTTTTCGCGGCCGGGCCCCCGTTATTGGTCCAGACCTATTGACGGTGTGGTTCAGACCTTCTTAATGTCTGCGTCACCTCCGACGGAGTGGCCCGGACGGCGTGCGCACGCCGGGGCCGCACTACGCAACACGACCCACCCCTTTGCCAGTTGTGTTCCGCCCGACCTCCCCAGGAGGCCACCGTGCCGTCCACCACCCGTGCGAGAGCCGCTCTGCTCGCCTCCGGCGCCGCCGTCGCCGGCCTGCTCCTGAGCACGCTCTCCGGAGGCGTCTCGCACGCCGCAGACAACGAGTCCTGTCGCCCCGACGGCCTCTACAAGACGCCCGGCGTCGACGTCCCGTACTGCTCGGTCTACGACACCGAGGGCCGCGAGAAGATGGGCGCCGACCACCAGCGCCGCGTCATCGGCTACTTCACCGGCTGGCGCACGGGCAAGAACGGCGAGCCCGCCTACCTCGCCTCGAACATCCCGTGGGACAAGATCACCCACATCAACTACGCGTTCGGGCACATCGGTTCGGACAACAAGCTCTCCGTGGGCGGTGACACCCCGGACAACCCGGCCACCGGCATGACCTGGCCCGGCGTCGCGGGCGCCGAGATGGACCCGACCCTGCCGTACAAGGGCCACTTCAACCTGCTGAACAAGTTCAAGAAGCAGCACACCAACGTCAAGACGCTGATCTCGGTGGGCGGCTGGGCCGAGACGGGCGGCTACTTCGGCGACGACGGCAAGCGCGTCAACTCCGGCGGCTTCTACTCGATGGCCACCAACGCCGACGGCTCGGTGAACCAGACGGGCGTCGACACCTTCGCGGACTCCGCGGTCGCGTTCATCAAGAAGTACGGGTTCAACGGCGTCGACATCGACTACGAGTACCCGACCACGATGAAGGACGCGGGCAACCCGCTCGACTACTCGCTCTCCAACGCCCGCCGGGCGGGCCTGGTCAAGGGCTACGCGGCCCTGATGAAGTCGCTGCGCGAGAAGCTCGACCGGGCGGGCGCGGCCGACGGCAAGCACTACCTGCTGACCGTCGCGGCCCCCTCCTCCGGCTACCTGCTGCGCGGCATGGAGACCTTCCAGGTCCAGAAGTACCTGGACTACGTCAACATCATGTCCTACGACCTGCACGGCGCCTGGAACGAGTACGTCGGCCCCAACGCCTCGCTCTTCGACGACGGCAAGGACGCCGAGCTGGCCGCCGCCAACGTCTACGGCTCCCAGCAGTACGGCGGCATCGGCTACCTCAACACCGACTGGGCCTACCACTACTTCCGCGGCTCGATGCCGTCGGGCCGGATCAACGTCGGCCTGCCGTACTACACCCGCGGCTTCAAGAACGTGCAGGGCGGCACCGACGGACTGTGGGGCAAGGCGGCGGCGACCACCTGCCCGGCCGGCTCCGGCCTGACCAAGTGCGGTGACGGCGCGGTCGGCATCGACAACCTGTGGCACGACAAGGACGACAACGGCAAGGAGTCCCCGGCGGGCTCCAACCCGATGTGGCACGCCAAGAACCTCGAGAAGGGGATCGTCGGCGACTACGTCACCAAGTACGGCTTCCCGGCCGACACCAAGCTGACCGGCAGCTACGTCCGCAAGTACGACTCGACGCTGGTCGCGCCGTGGCTGTGGAACGCGGACAAGAAGGTCTTCCTGTCCACCGAGGACGAGCAGTCGGTGGGCGCCAAGGCCGACTACGTGGTCAACCGGGGCATCGGCGGCACGATGATCTGGGAGCTCGCGGGCGACTACCAGTGGAACGCCGCGAAGAACCAGTACGAGATGGGCTCGACGCTCACCTCGCTGATGTACGACAAGTTCAAGGCCGCCACCCCCTACGGCGCGAAGGTCTCCAACAAGGCGCTGCCCACCAAGGCCGTCAACATCGGCGTGGAGTTCGGCGAGTTCAAGCTCGGTGACTCCAACTACCCGATCACGCCCAAGGTGAAGATCACCAACAACACCAAGACGGCGCTGCCGGGCGGTACGGAGTTCCAGTTCGACTACTCCACCTCGGCCCCGGGCAACGCCTCCGACCAGTCGGGCTTCGGCACCAAGGTGATCAGCAGCGACCACACCGGCAGCAACGTGGGCGGCCTGAAGGGCGACTTCAACCGCGTCTCGCTGAAGCTGCCCAGCTGGCAGTCGCTGGCGCCGGGCGCCTCGGTGGACCTGTCCTTCAACTACTACCTGCCGGTCTCCACCCCGTGGAACTGGACGGTGACGATCAACGGCACGCAGTACGCCCTGGCCGGCGACCTGGCCCGCGGCACCACCGTTGTCGAGCCGGACACCGGCACGGGCTCCACCGGCGGCACCTCCACCGGGGGCACCACGGGCGGCGCGACCGGCGGGAACACCGGCGGCACCACGGGCGGCACGGACGGCGGCACCACCGGGGGCGGCGGCCAGTGCACGGCGCCCGCCTGGTCCTCGACCGCGGAGTACGGCGGCGGCACGACCGTCTCGTACAACGGGCACAGCTGGAAGTCCAAGTGGTGGACGAAGGGCGAGCAGCCCGGGACCACCGGGGAGTGGGGCGTCTGGCAGGACCTCGGCGCCTGCTGAGGACGGCCCGCACGACCCGATGACCCGATGACGGAACGCCCGGCGGCGGATCTCCAGGCCCTTGCCGCCGCCGGGTCCCACCGGAGCCGTGGACACGCCCCGCGCGTGCCCACGGCTCCGGCGTGTGCGGGGGCAGGGCGCGCACGGGTGCTTGCGGACGGGCCGCACAGGGGCCCGCGACACCGGCCTGATCCGAACGAAAGGCCCTAGCGGCTGAAGAGCTCGTCCTGCGCCGCGTCCCGCGCGGTGAGCAGCGCCCCGCGCAGCACCGCCGACCCGCCGAGCGCGCTGGCCCGTACCGCGGTGCGCAGGGGCGAGAGCCGGGCCAGGCGCTGTTCGACCCGGTCCGCCAGGTCCGCGCCGCCCGCGTGGCCGATCTCGCCGCCGAGCACCACGCAGCCGGGGTCGAGGACCGCGGTGACGGCCGCCGCGCCCAGGGCCAGGCGGTCGGCGAGGGCATCCAGGAAGGCGTCCGCGCCCGAGCGCAGGGCCGCCCGCACCGCGGCGGCCCCGGCGGGCTCGCGGCCCTCGGGCCTGACCGGCACACCGTGCACCAGGGCCAGGTCGCACAGGGCGGCCGAGCCTGCGAGCGAGTGGAAGCCGCCGCCGCAGTCGGTGTCCGAGGGCAGCCCCTCGGTGCCCGGCACCGGCAGGAAGCCGATCTCCCCCGCGCCGCCCGAGGCGCCCCGGCGCAGCCGTCCGTCCAGGACGACGGCGGCGCCCACCCCGTGGCCGAGCCAGAGCAGCACGAAGGTGTCCCGGTCGCTGGCCGCGCCCTCGCGCAGTTCGGCGACGGCGGCCAGGTTGGTCTCGTTCTCCAGCAGGACCGCCGAGGGCAGCCGCTCCTGGAGCGCGCCCAGCAGGCGGCCGTGCCAGACGTGCTGTCCGGTGGTGGGGCGCAGCTCGCCGGTGGCCGGGTCGACGAGCCCGGGCGCGCCGACGCCGATGGTGTGCGGCGGGGCGGCGCCGACCCGGTGCAGCGTCGCCTCCAGGAGCGCCACGGCGCGCTCGGCGGCGGGGCCGGTGCCGGCGCCGGTGGTGATGGGGGCGGTGGCCTTGGCGAGGGTGGTGCCGAGCAGGTCGGCGACGACGACCGAGACGTCCTCGGTGCGCACGTCCAGGGCGGCCAGGTGGGCCCGGTCGGCCACGATCCCGTACAGCCGCGCGTTGGGGCCGCGCCGCTCGGCGCCCGACTCGCCGACGATCCGGACCAGGCCGGAGCCCTGGAGGCGCTCCACGAGGTCGGCGACCGTGGGGCGGGAGAGTCCGGTGCGGGACTTCAGCTGGCCCGCGGTCAGCGGCCCCTCCTCCTGCAGGAAGCGCAGGGCGAGCCGGTCGTTGATGGCTCGGGCGGTGCTCGGTGATGCGGGCATGCCGTCGATCCTTCCAGACCCCCGGGAGCCCCGGGGAAGGGCGTCCGTGCGCTCCACTATTTATCAGGCAGGGTTCCTGATAGTTTACGGCGGCACGCTGGGAACGAAGGCTCGGGGAGGGCCCCAATGACAGATCAGGTCGACTTCGACAGGAGCCGGTTGCGGCGCGGACGGTACGCCGTGGCCGCCGTGTTCAGCGTGCACGGCGCGGTGACCGGCAGCTTCGCCACCCGCATCCCCTGGATCCAGGACCACGCCGGGGTCAGCGCCGGACAGCTGGGCCTGGCCCTGGCCTTCCCCGCGGTCGGCGCCTCGCTGGCGATGCCGCTGGCCGGGGCGATCACCCACCGCTTCGGCGCCCGCACCGCACTGCGCGGCCTGCTCGGCCTGTGGACGCTGGCCCTGATACTCCCCTCGCTCGCGCCCAACATCTGGGGGCTGTGCGGGGTCCTGTTCGTGTACGGCGCCACGGCCGGCATGTCGGACGTGGCGATGAACGCGCTGGGCGTGGAGACGGAGAACCGGCTCGGCAAGTCGATCATGTCGAGCCTGCACGGCATGTGGAGCGTGGGCGCCCTGGTCGGCTCCGCCTCCGGCACGCTCGCCGCGCACCTGGGCGCCGACGCCCGGGTGCACCACCTGATCGCCTCCCTGGTGCTCACCGCGCTCGGCGCCCTGTTCTGCCAGGGCGTGCTGGACCTGCGCTCGTCCCCGGGCGAGGAGGCCCCGCCGCACTTCGCGCTGCCGCCGAAGTCGGCCCTGGTCATCGGCGCGGTCGGGTTCTGCGCGGTGTTCGCCGAGGGCGCCAGCCTGGACTGGTCGGCGGTCTACCTCAAGGACGAGCTGGCCACGGACGCGGGCGTCGCGGCGGCCTCCACCACGGCCTTCACCCTGATGATGGCGATCGCCCGGCTGGTCGGCGACAAGGTCGTGGACCGCTTCGGCGCGCTGCCGACGGTACGCACCGGGGGCGCCGCCGCCACCGTCGGCGGCCTGCTCGTGGTCTTCGCCCCGAACCCGGTGGTCGCGATGGCCGGGTTCGGCCTGATCGGCCTGGGCGTCGCGGTCGTCGTGCCGCTGGCCTTCGCGGCGGCCGGGCGCAGCGGCCCCAACCCGTCCCAGGCGATCGCGGGCGTCGCCACCATCACGTACTCCTCCAGCCTGCTCGCCCCCTCCGCGATCGGCGGGATCGCCAACGCCACCTCGCTGGTCGTCTCCTTCGGCCTGGTGACGCTGCTCTCCTTCGGCCTGGTGCTCGGCGCCTCGGTGCTGCGCCCGGCCTCGCGCGGACAGCGGGACGAGACCCCGGCGGCCGTCGGCTCCTGAGGGGGGTGCCCGGCGGACGAAGGGGCCGGGGGTCGCGCCAAAGGCGCGGGCTCCGGCCCTTTCCGCTGTCCCCGGCCTTTCCGCTGCTCCGGTCCTTTCCGCTGCCCGAGGGGACCTCCGGCGGCGCGAACACCTGCCCGGACCGGCTTACGATGGCGGCGATCATTTCCGGCCAGGCCGTCGCGCCGTGGCCCGTCCCCAGGTGAAGAACGGGAGCGACCCATGAGCCTCGGCGTGCGCTGGCGCCTGCACGGAGACGGGAGGACACCGGCCCCGGGCGCGGTGGTCCGTCCCGACGAACGCCTGTCCTGGCCCAGGACGGCGGGGCTCGGTGCCCAGCACGTGGTCGCGATGTTCGGCGCCTCGTTCGTCGCCCCGGTCCTGATGGGCCTGGACCCCAACCTCGCCATCATGATGTCCGGCGTGGCCACGGTCATCTTCCTGCTGGCCACCCGCGGCGCGGTGCCGAGCTACCTGGGCTGCTCGCTGTCGTTCGTGGGCGTGGCCGCCGCGATCCGGGCGACCGGCGGCTCCAGCGCCACGGTGACCGGCGCGGTGTTCGTGGTGGGCGCCGTGCTCTTCGCGGCGGGCCTGGCGGTGCAGCGGTTCGGCGCGCGGATCATCCACGCCGCGATGCCCCCGGTGGTCACCGGCGCGGTCGTGATGCTGATCGGCTTCAACCTGGCGCCGGTCACCGCGTCCACGTACTGGCCGCAGGACCAGTGGACGGCCCTGCTGGTGATGCTGTTCACCGGTTTGGCCGTGGTGTGCCTGCGCGGCTTCTGGTCGCGCATCGCGATCTTCCTGGGCCTGGTCTTCGGGTACGTCATCTCCTGGGTCTTCGACCTGGCCTTCGGCAAGATCCACTCCCCCGCGGGCGGCGCCGAGGCGGTCGACCACTGGCGCCTCGACCTCTCGGGCGTCTCCAAGGCCGACTGGATCGGGCTGCCGTCCTTCCACGCCCCGAGCTTCGAGTGGTCGGCGATCCTGGTGGCGCTGCCCGTGGTGATCGCGCTGATCGCGGAGAACGCCGGGCACGTCAAGGCGGTCGGCGAGATGACCGGCGACAACCTGGACGACAAGCTGGGCACCGCGATCGCCGCCGACGGCGCCGCGTCGATGCTCTCCACCGCCGTGGGCGGCCCGCCCAACACCACGTACTCCGAGAACATCGGCGTGATGGCGGCCACCCGGGTCTACTCCACCGCCGCCTACTGGGCCGCCGCGGGCTTCGCCCTCCTCTTCGGCGTGTGCCCGAAGTTCGGCGCGGTCGTCGCGGCCATCCCGGGCGGCGTGCTCGGCGGCATCACCGTGATCCTGTACGGCATGATCGGCCTGCTCGGCGCCCAGATCTGGATCAACGCCAAGGTCGACCTGCGCAACCCGCTGAACCTGGTGCCGGCCGCCGCGGGCATCATCATCGGCGTCGGCGGGGTCAACCTGAAGTTCACCGACGACTTCCAGCTCGGCGGCATCGCGCTCGGCACCATCGTCGTCATCACCGGCTACCACGTGCTGCGCGCCTTCGCCCCGGCCCACCTCAAGGAGCAGCAGCCGCTGCTCGACGCGGGCACCTCGGCGTACGACTCCGAGGAGCCGAAGGCGTAGGGTCCGGCCTCCGGATCGGCCCCGCACGCCCTAGCAGCACCGGAGCACCGCGACACGCGCGGCCCGGTCCCGTTTCCCCCGATCCGGGGAACCGGGGCCGGGCCGCTCCTGTGGGCGCCCGCGGCCTGGGACGCTGCCCCCATGGCGCAGATCGCACACTGTCTCACCGTCGCCCCGGTGGCGCACCGGATGCGGGAGTTCCGCTCGGCCTGGCCCGCGACGGACGGGCTGGCCGTCTTCAACGCCGTCTACCTGGCGGTGACCGAGGAGATCGGGCGGCGCATCGAGGCGGGCGACTTCCCCGACCGGGGGGCCGCCGCCACCCTGGACGTGCGCTTCGCCGAGCGCTACCTGACCGTGGTCGACGCGGTGGCCGACGGCGGCCGGGCGCCCGCGTGCTGGCGGCCGCTCTTCCAGTACCGGCGCCATCCCGGCGTACGGCCGCTGCAGTTCGCGCTGGCCGGGATCAACGCGCACATCGGGCACGACCTGGCGCTCGCGGTGGTGGACACCTGCCGGGTGCTGGGCTGCGAGCCGGCCGACCTGGAGGACGAGTTCGACCGGGTCGGGGATGTCCTCACCGACCTGGAGGAGCACATCCGCGACGAGCTGCTGCCGGGCCCGGACCTGCTGGAGGTGGCCGACCCGCTGCTGCACCTGCTGGGCTGCTGGAGCCTGGAGCGGGCGCGCGACGGGGCCTGGCTCGCGGCCCGCTCGCTGTGGCAGCTGGCGAGGCTGCCGGAGCTGGCCGAGGAGTTCACCGAACGCCTCGACCGCTCCGTGGGCCTGGTGGGGCGGATGCTGCTGACGCCGCTCGCACCGCGCGGCTGACCCTCCGGAGAGGGACGCTCCCACGCGCGTACTTTCCGCCCCGCCCTGACAACGGACCTAGTCCTCGGGAAGTTCCACCGGGGCGATCTCGTCGTAGACGTCGCCCGGACCCGGGTTGCCCGCGTCGGTGGCGCCGCCGAAGTGGTGCATGACGCCCCACACGGCGTTCAGCGCGGTCTGCACCGCGCCCTCGGCCCAGCCGGCCGTCCAGGAGATGTCGTCGCCGGCCAGGAAGATGCCGCGCATGTCGGCGGGCAGCCGGTCCTGCATGAAGTGGGTGAACAGCCGGCGCTGGTAGCGGTAGTGGCCGGGCAGGTTGGCCTTGAACGCGCCCATGAAGTAGGGCTCGTTCTCCCAGGACACGGTCACCGGGTTGCCGATGATGTGCGAGCGGATGTCGACGTTCGGGTAGATCTCGCCGAGCGACTTGAGCATGACCTCCATGCGCTCGTTCGCCGACAGCGGCAGCCACTTCAGGCTGTCGTCGCACCAGGTGTACGAGAGGCAGATGACGGCCGGCTGGTCGGGGCCGTCGTCGAGCAGGTAGGTGCCGCGCGTCATGCGGTCGGTGAGCGTCATCGACATGACGTCCCGCCCGGTCGGCTCGCCCCTGTCGTCGACGGCCTCGTCCAGCCAGAACGGCCGGTCCACCGGCACGAACAGCTTGGAGGACTCCATGTAGTGGGTGCGCTCGATCGCCGTCCAGTGGTCGATCGGGAACAGCGCGTCGTCACAGGCGATCTTGGAGAGCAGCATCCAGGACTGCGCGGTGAAGACCGCCGCCCGGTAGGTGCGGATGTCGCCGGAGGCGTCCGTGACGGTGATCCGGTTGCCCGCGGTGCGGGTCAGCCGGGTCACGGCCGGGCGCGGCGCGCCCTCGTGCAGGGACGAGAGGGAGGTGCCCTGCGCCCAGTGCACGATCTTGCCCGGCGCGCGCTCCCAGAGCCGCAGCGGCAGCTGCTGGGAGCCGCCGACGATGCCGCGGTGGTGGTCGTCGGCCTCGGTGTAGACGACCCGCAGGATCTCCAGGATGGAGTTGGGGAAGTCGGTGTCCCAGCCGCCGGTGCCGAAGCCGACCTGGCCGAAGATCTCCCGGTGCCGGAAGGACTTGAAGGCCTCGGAGTCGCACAGGAAGCCGTAGAAGGTCTGGTTGTCGAGCTTCTCGACCAGCCGGGCCCAGATCTCGCGGATGCGCGGCACGTCGCGCTCGCGCATCGCCTGGTTCATGTCGGAGAAGTCCGCGCCCTCCTCCAGGCACTTGTTCCACGCGGCGGCGACGTCGCGGTAGACCTGCGGCAGGTCCTCGATCGTCTCGGCGTAGTGGGACTCGCCCTTGAGGTCCACGACGGTCGAGGGGGTGGCCTCGGCCAGCGGGTTGGGGAAGGAGCGGGTGGTCAGGCCCACCAGGTCGATGTAGTGCTGGAGCGCCGTGGAGGACGGCGGGAAGCGCATCGCGCCCATCTCGGCGCTCAGGCCCTCGGTGCCGGTGCCCTCGAAGCCGACGGTCCGCAGCCGCCCGCCGATCTGGTCGGCCTCGTAGACGACGGGCCTGAGGCCCATCTTCATCAGCTCGTACGCCGCGACGATGCCGGACAGGCCGCCGCCGATGACCGCCACCTCGGCGCCGTGCTCGGTCGCGGGTATCTGGCCGAGGCCCGCCGGGTGGGCGAGGAAGTCGTCGTACGCGTAGGGGAAGTCCGGCCCGAACATGGTGATCGGCGGCTGGCCGTCGCTGTGCGGGACGGCGGTGGTGGGCACCGTGGACGTCATGGGGTACGGACTCCTTGCGCGGATGGGGAAGGGTGGTGCGGGCGGGGCGGTCGCGCCCGGTCCTGCGGCGGTCAGACCAGCGAGGCGTAGAGCCCGGGGCGGCGGTCGCGCAGGTAGGGGTTGGCGGCGCGGGAGGCGGCCAGGAAGTCCGGGTCGACCTCGCCATGGACCAGGTCCTCGCCGCGCCCGGCGCGGGCCCGGGCGGTGCCGTCGGGGCCGGCCAGGGTGGAGAGGCCGACGAACTCGAACTCGCCCTCCGGGCCGGTGCGGTTGACGTACGCGACGTACATCTGGTTCTCGAAGGCGCGCACCGGGACGACCGCCTCGGCGACGAACTGGAAGGGGTGCATCTGCGCGGTGGGCACCAGCAGCAGGTCGGTGCCGGCCAGGGCGTGCGAGCGGACGTTCTCCGGGAACTCCACGTCGTAGCAGATCATCAGGCCGACGGTGAGGCCCGCGAGCTCGGCCTGGACCACGGCGTGCTCGCCGGGGGTGAACTGCTCCTGCTCGAAGCAGCCGAACAGGTGCGTCTTGCGGTAGTTGGCGAGCCGGGCGCCGTCGGCGCCGATCAGCTGCACGGAGTTGAAGACGCGCTCGCCGTCGCGCTCGGGGTAGCCGTAGGCGACGGCCACGCCGTGCCGGGCGGCGGTGGCGGCGATCGCGGTGGCGGCGGGCCCGTCGGCGGGCTCGGCCAGCTTCGCGACGTCGTCGCCGATCGCGTACCCGGTCAGGAACAGCTCCGGGGAGACCAGCAGCCCGGCCCCGGTCGTCGCGGCGCGGGCCGCGGCGTCCTCCAGGGCCGCCAGGTTCGCGGCGACGTCACCGGGCCGTCCGGAGCTCTGGAGCAGGGCGGTGCGCAGCGCGGGCATGGGCGGACCTCGGCGGTGGAGAAGGGACGGGGGAGTCGTTAAAAACGGTACGGTCCGGTGTTCGATCGGGACAAGCCGCGTCCGTTGCGCGCTCACCGTCGATCCGTTGCGTGGTGGATCATCCCCGCGGCGATTCGTTGCGTGCCACTCCCCCGGGTGCGCCGGGTCGCGCCGGATACGGGCCGGATCCGGACCGAGGGTCTACGCCGGGGAGCCGGAGGAGAAGCGGCGCAGCAGCGGGGAGAGCACCAGGACGGACTTGGTGCGCTCCACGAAGGGCTCGCCGGCGATCCGCTCCAGGACCCGCTCGAAGTGGCGCATGTCGGAGGCGAAGACCTGGACGACGGCGTCGGCGTCGCCGGTGACGGTGGAGGCGGAGACCACCTCGGGGTAGCGCTCCAGGCCGCGCCGGATGTCCTCGGGCGAGGTGTTGTGGCGGCAGAAGATCTCGACGAAGCCCTCGGTCTCCCAGCCGAGCGCGGCGGGGTCGACGCGCACCGTGAAGCCGGTGATGGCGCCCTCGGCGCGCAGCCGGTCGACGCGGCGCTTGACGGCGGGCGCGGACAGGCCGACGAGTGCGCCGATGTCCGCGTAGGAGCGCCGGGCGTCCTCGGCGAGGGCGTGGACGATGCGTTCGTCGAGGTCGTTGAGCAAGTCACACCCTGCTTGGTACGGAAGGCTGCCGGACGGGGCGTCGTCACATTATCAAGCGCATATGGGGCGAATGCCCCGCCGTGGAGCGGGGCGAGTTCGCGCTGGAGTACCAGCCGCTGGTCGAGCTGGGCACCGGGGTGGTGCGGGGGGTGGAGGCGCTGGTGCGCT
>NZ_JBEOYE010000099.1:0-30156 GCF_040296945.1 Streptomyces sp. NPDC001941
CCCTTTATTCCGCTCCGCCCCCCCCCTTGATCTCCCCCTCCGCATTCACACTCTTCCCCCCCCCGCGGCGCTCCCCTTGGGGGGGGGGGGGGGCCCCGCCGGGCGTGCTGCGCGGCCGGCCCCGGTCGGGCGCGGGGTGGGGGGCGTACTACTCGGCGGGGATGCCGCTGGGGCGGCCCGCCGCGGCGGCCTCGATGCGGGCGGCGACCTTGGGCACGTTGGGGCGCTCCAGCATCGAGAAGTGGTTGCCGGGCGACTCGTCGATGAGCAGGGTGCCGTCCACGCGCCGCTTCCAGCCGAAGTCCCAGCCGGTGAACAGCTCGGTCTCGGCGCGGATCAGCAGCACGTCGCCGTGGAACGGCTCGCGCGGGGTGTCGCGGTACGTGATGAGCGCCCGGGCGTGCCGCTGGTAGAGGCCCACCAGCCGGCGCAGGTCCTCGATGGTGGCCGCGTCGGCCCGCTCGTCGTCGGTGCCCCGGGTGAGCTGGATGACGTACCGCAGGCGGGCCTCCTCGTCGAGGGCCTCCAGCTCCGCCTCGGTCGTCGGCAGCTTGTGGCCGAACGCGCCCAGGATCGCGGCCGACGCGGACGTCACGTACCGCGGCGGCACCGGGTCGTCGATGCTGGCGCTGACGATGGTGAGCATGCCCACCTCCTCGCCCGCGAGCTGGAGCCGGCGGGCGATCTCGAAGGAGACCATGCCGCCCATGCACCAGCCGCCCAGGTAGTACGGGCCCTCCGGCTGGACCTTCTTGATCTCGGACAGGTACAGCGCGGCGATCTCCTCCACGCTCTCCGGGCGGGGCACGTCGGGGCCCGCGTACTCGGGAGCCTGCACCGCGTAGAAGGGCTGCTCGGGGTGGAGCACCTCGACCAGCTCGGAGTAGCTGAAGACGCTGCCGCCCAGCGGGTGCACGAAGAAGACCGGCGGCCGGCTCCCCGTGGTGCGCAGCGGCACCACCACACTGGCCCGCACCTCCTGCTCCCCGTCGATGATCCGGGCGAGCTTCTCCACGGTGCCGTCCTCGATCAGGGCGGCCACCGGCACCTCCACGTCGGTGAGGTCCGGCAGCCGCATGACCACGCGCAGCGCGGAGATGGAGTCGCCGCCGAGCTCCAGGAACGGGTCGGTGACGCCCACCCGCTCCAGGCCGAGCACGTCGCGGAACACCTCCGCCAGCGCCTCCTCGGTGGGCGTGCGCGGGGCCACGAACTCGCCCGCGGCGGTCTCCTCGCGGCCCGGGGCGGGCAGCTGGTTGCGGTCCACCTTGCCGTTCGGGGTGAGCGGGAAGGCGTCGAGGACCACGAAGGCGCTGGGGACCATGTACTCGGGCAGCGCGGCGGCCACGGCGGCGCGCAGGTCGGCCGCGGCGGGCGCCTCGCCCTCGGGCGTGAGGTAGGCCGCCAGGCGCTTGGCGCCCGGCTGGTCCTCGCGGGCCACGACCACGACCCGGCCCACGCCGGGCTGCCGGGCGAGGACCGACTCGATCTCGCCCAGCTCGATGCGGAAGCCGCGCACCTTGACCTGGTGGTCGGAGCGGCCCAGGAACTCCAGCTCGCCGGAGGGCAGCAGGCGGGCCACGTCACCGGTGCGGTACATCCGGGCTCCCGGGGCGGCGGCGAACGGGTCCGGCACGAAGCGGTCGGCGGTCAGCCCGGCGCGCCCCAGGTAGCCCCGGGCCAGGCCGTCGCCCGCGAGGTACAGGTCGCCCGCCACGCCGTCGGGCACCAGGGCGAAGGACGCGTCCAGGACGTACGCCCGGGTGTTGTCGATCGGTCCGCCGAGCGTGACGGGCGCCTCGGGCAGCACCCGCTGGAGGCAGGACCAGATGGTGGTCTCGGTGGGGCCGTAGGCGTTCCACACCACCGGGAACCGCGCGGTCAGCTCGCCCGCCAGGTCCTGGGGCAGCGCCTCGCCGCCGGAGATCACCCGCAGCCCGGGGTCGGCCCCCAGGCCCGCCTCCACCAGCAGCCGCCAGCTGGACGGCGTGGCCTGCACCAGGGTGGCGCCGCTGTCCTCCAGGAAGGCGCGCAGCCGCGGGCCGTCGACCGCGATGTCCGGCGCGAGGACCAGCTCCGCGCCGGTGATCAGGGGCAGGTAGACCTCCAGGCCCGCGATGTCGAAGGAGAGCGAGGTGACCGCCACCAGCCGGTCCGCCTCGCCGATCCCCAGGTCGCGCCCGAAGGAGAGCAGCAGGTTCAGCAGCGCGCCGTGCGGGATCTGCACGCCCTTGGGGCGGCCGGTGGAGCCCGAGGTGTAGATGACGTACGCGAGGTGGTCGGGGGACGCCGCCGGGGGCAGGTCGTCCTCGGGGGCGCCGGCCGCGGTCGCCGCGTCGACGGCCAGCACGTGCGCGCCCGCCGGGTCGAGCGTCCCCGCCAGGTCCGGGTCGGTGAGCAGTACGGACACCCGGGCGTCGGCCAGCATGTACTCCAGCCGGTCCGCCGGGTAGCCGGGGTCCAGGGGTACGTACGCGCCGCCCGCCTTCAGCACGGCGAGCAGGCTCACCACCAGCTCCGTCGAGCGGGCCTGGTGCACGCCGACCAGCACGTCGGGGCCGACGCCCAGGGCGCGCAGGTGGTGGGCCAGGCGGTTGGAGCGGGCCGCGAGCTCGGCGAACGTCAGCACGTCCTGCCCGCTGCGCAGCGCCACGGCGTCCGGGGTGCGCGCGGCCTGCCGGGCGAGCAGTGCGGGGAGCGTGGCGCCCGGCTCCCGCTCGACGGCGGTGGCGCCCCACTGCCCGGCGAGGCGCTCCAGGGCCTCGGCGCCGAGCAGCTGGGCGGAGTGCGCGGGCGCGTCCGGGTCGGCCACCAGGGCGGCCAGGGCCGAGCTGTAGTAGCCGCCGATCTCGGCGATCCGGGCGGCGGAGAACTGCGCGGCGTCGTAGTTGACGCGCAGGTTGACCTCGCCGGTGGCCGGGTCGGTGCCGAAGTTCGCGGTGAAGGGGAAGTTGGTCTGCTCGAAGAACGCGCCGCCGGTGACCGCGGTGTGCTCCAGGGCCATGTCGTAGCTGCGGAAGCTGCGGTGGTCCACGACCGTCTCGAACAGCTCGGGCCGCTGCAGGTCCTGGAGCAGCTGCGCCATCGGGTAGCGCCGGTGCTCCAGGGCCTCGCTCTCCTGGCGGTGGATCTGCCGCGCCAGCTCGTTCCAGCTGACCCCGGCGACGTCGGCGACCAGCGGCAGCGTGTTGAGGAACAGGCCGACCACCTGGTCGCCGTCGGCGGTCTCCGGGCGGCCGTTGCTGACCCGTCCGGTGACGACGCGGGTGGCGCCGGACAGCAGCGAGAGCACCCGGGCGTGCGCGGCGAACATCACGGACTTCACCGGCACCCTGGCCCCGGCGGCGACCGCGCGCAGCCCCGCCGTCAGGCCGGCCGGCAGCGGCACCTCGTACACCCGGGCCGTCCGCTCGGACGCCAGGCCCTCCTCCGCGAGCCGGGGCAGGCCGGTGAACTCGGCGCCGGCCAGCGTGCGGGCCCAGAAGTCGCGGGCCGCGGTGCTGGTCAGCGCCTCCTGCTCCAGGGCGAGGAAGTCGCGGAAGCGGGTGACCGGCTCCACCGCCTCCTCGACGCGTCCGGCGAGCCGGGCGTCGTAACCGGTCAGGAGCTGCGAGGTGACCAGGGACAGGCTCCAGCCGTCCAGGATCGCGTGGTGGAAGCTCAGGCTGAGCTGGAAGGCGTCGTCCGCCAGGACGTGCACGTGCAGCTTGAGCAGCGGGGCGAGCGAGAGGTCGAAGGGGGTGGCCTTCTCCGCGGCCGTCCAGCGGTCGGTGCGCTCCGTCTGCTCCCGCTCGTCGAGGCCGCGCAGGTCCTCGACGGTCAGCGGGGTGGGTACGGAGGAGTGCACCAGCTGCATCGGCGCGCTGAAGTTGCTCAGGTCGAAGCCGCTGCGCAGCACGTCGGAGCGGGCCACCACGCCCGCGAACACCTCGCGCAGGGCCTCCTCGTCGAAGCGGCCGGCGATGCGGATGCTGGAGATGTCGTGGTAGGTGGGCGTGCGGCCGTCCAGCAGGCTGTGGTAGAGCATGCCGGACTGCAGCCGGGTCAGGGGGTAGGCGTCGACGATCTCGCCGTGGCTCATTGCGGTGCCTCTCAAAAACGTTCTGGCAAGGACGGTCTGGCAAGGACGCTCGGGAACGGGTTACTTGGCGCGGAGCTTGGCCAGGTCCGCCGCGGAGAGCAGGCCGAAGGCGGCGACCTGGCGCCGCTCGGTGACCCGCTCGGTGCGCGAGGCCAGCCATGCGGCCACCGCCTCGACCGTCTGGTGCGCGAACAGTTCGGTCAGCGGGATGTCGAGGCCCTGCTCGCGGGCGAGGCCGACGACCCGGACGGCGTGCATGGAGTCGCCGCCGATCTCGAAGAAGTTGTCGGTGACGCCGACCCGGTCCAGCCGCAGCACCTGCTGCCACAGGCCGGTCAGCGTGCGTTCGGCCGCGTCGCGCGGGGCGACGAACTCCGCGCCCGCGGGCCGCCCGGCCTCGGGGGCGGGCAGTGCCCCGCGGTCGACCTTGCCGTTGGGGCTCAGCGGCAGCCGGTCCAGGACGACGAACGCGCTCGGCACCATGTGCTCGGGCAGCAGCCGCCCCAGGCCCGTGCGCAGCTCCGGGCGCCCCGGCACGGCCCCGCCCGGCGCGGCGGTCAGGTAGGCGACGATCCTGCGGTCGCCCGGCGCGTCCTCGCGGACCATCACCACCGCCTGGCCGACCCCGGCCTGTCCGGTCAACGCGGCCTCGATCTCGCCGAGTTCGATGCGGAAGCCGCGCACCTTGACCTGGTGGTCGATGCGGCCCAGGTACTCCACGGTGCCGTCCGGGCGCCAGCGCGCCAGGTCGCCCGTGCGGTACAGGCGGGCACCGGGCGCGCCGAACGGGTCGGGCACGAACCGGTCGGCCGTCAGGTCCGGCCGGTCGCCGTAGGCCCGCGCCAACTGCACCCCGCCGAGGAGGAGTTCGCCCGCCACCCCGATCGGGACGGGCGCCATCAGCCGGTCGAGCACGTACACCCGGGTGTTGGCGATGGGCGCCCCGATCGGCACGCTCGGCCGGTCCCAGCCGGGGCGGCTGGACCAGCGGGTGACGTCCACGGACGCCTCCGTGGGCCCGTACAGGTTCTCCAGCGCGGCGCCGGGCAGGGCCAGGTGCAGGCGGCGCGCCAGCTCGGCGGGCAGTGCCTCGCCGCTGCACACCACGAGGCGCAGCGAGGCGCACCGCCCGGCGGGCGCGGCCGACAGGAAGGTGTCCAGCATCGGCGGCACGAAGTGGCAGACCGACACCCGCTCGTCCTGGACCAGGCGGGCCAGGTAGTCGGGGTCGCGGTGGCCGCCGGGCTTGGCGAGGACCTGCCGGGCACCGGTGAGCAGCGGCCAGAACAGCTCCCAGACCGATACGTCGAAGCTGATCGGGGTCTTCTGCAGCACGGTGTCGGAGGCGTCGAGCCGGTAGGCGTCCTGCATCCACAGCAGCCGGTTGACGATCCCCCGGTGCGGCACCTGCACGCCCTTGGGGCGGCCGGTGGAGCCCGAGGTGTAGATGACGTACGCGAGGTGGTCCGGGCCCGCGAGCGGCGCGGGCGCGTGGTCCGGCCGCCCGGCCCCCGCCTCCGCGTCGACGACCAGGACGGTGACGTCGTCGCCGGCCAGTGCGGCGGTGTCGGTGCCGGGCCCGGTGAGCAGGACCGGCACCCGGGCGTCGGCGAGCATGAACTCCAGTCGTCCGGCCGGGTACCCGGGGTCCAGCGGCAGATAGGCGCCGCCTGCCTTGAGGACCGCGAGCAGGGCCACGATCAGCTCCACCGAGCGCTCCAGGTGCACGCCGACCACCACGTCCGGGCCGACGCCCAGGTCGCGCAGGTGGTGGGCGAGCCGGTTGGCCCGGCGGTGCAGCTCGGGGTAGGTCAGCTGCTCCTCGCCGCAGCGCACCGCGACCCGGTCGAGCCCGGCCCGCTCCTCCAGGAGCGAGGTCAGGGTGCGCTCCAGGTCCCAGTCGGCGTCGGTGGCGTTCCACCGGGCGACCACCCGGTCGCGCTCGTCCGCGCCGAGCAGGTCGACGGCCGCCACCGGGGTCCCCGGCGCTTCCGTGACGGCCCGCAGGACGCGCAGCAGGTGACCGGCGAGCCGTTCGGCGGTCTCCGCGTCGAACAGGTCGGTGTCGTAGTCCAGCCAGCCGATGACCTCCTCGCCGTCGTCCAGCATCCGCAGCGCCAGGTCGAACTGGCTGTTGGCCTCGGACACCTCGACCAGCTCGCTGGTGACGCCGGGCGCGTCGAAGGAGCCGAGCCGCACGTTCTGCAGGGCGAACAGGGCCTGGGTGAGCGGGCTGCGCGACAGGTCCCGCTCCGGGGCGAGCGCGGCCACCAGCCTGGCGAACGGCACGCCCTGGTGCTCGAACGCGGCGAGCGCGTGCCCGGTGACCCGCTCCAGGAGCGTGCCGAAGTCCGGCTCGCCGCGCAGGTCCAGGGCCAGCGGCACGGTGTTGAGGAAGCAGCCGACCAGGTCCTCGAACTCGGCGCGCTCGCGGTTGGCGACCGGGGTGCCCACGAGCAGGCGCTCCTGGCCGGTGTGGCGGGAGAGGACCACGCCGAAGGCGGAGAGCAGCGTCAGGTAGAGGGTGCTGCCGCGCTCGCGCGACAACTCCCTTATCCGCGTGGACAGTTCAGGGCCGAGGGCCAGGCGGTGCCGGGCGCCGCGATGTGCCTGCACGGCCGGGCGGGGGCGGTCGGTGGGCAGTTCGAGGACGGTCGGCACGCCCGCCAGTTCTCCGGTCCACCAGGCGACCAGCTCCTCCAGCGGCGGCCCGTCGAGCGTCTCGCGCTGCCAGCGGGCCGCGTCGGTGAACTGCAGGCCGGTGCCCAGGTCGGGCGCACCGCCCCGGACGGCCGTGCGGTAGGCGGCCGACAGGTCGTCGAGCAGCACGCCGAACGACCAGCCGTCGAACACGATGTGATGCACCGTCAGTACGAGCAGGTGCTCGTCCTCGCCCGTCCGCAGCGCCAGCGCCCGCAGCAGCGGACCCGCCGCCAGGTCGAACGGCTCCTTGGTCTCCGCCATCGCCGCGGCCAGCGCGGCGGCCGACGGGTCCGCGGCCCCGCGCAGGTCCCGGGCGCGCACCGGCACCCGGGCGCCCGGGGTCACCCGCTGCACCGGCGAGCCGTCCTCCAGGGCGAAGCCCGTGCGCAGCACCGCGTGGCGGCGCACCACCGCGTCGACGGCCGCCTGCAGCGCGTCCGCGTCCAGGGGCCCGCGTAGCCGGAGCACCAGCGGCATGTTGTACGCGGCGTCCCCGGGCCGCAGTTGTTCCTCCAGCCAGAGCCGTTCCTGCGTCCACGACAGCGGTGCGGGGGCGTCCACCGGGCCGCGCGGCACCTCCTGCGCCGACCCGGTCCCGCCGTCGAAGCCCGCGTCCCGGACCAGCCCGGCCAGCGAGGCGATCGTCGGGTGCCGGAACAGGTCCCCGAGCGACAGCTCGGCGCCCAGCGTCCGGCGCACCCGCACGAGCACGCGGCCGAGCAGCAGCGAGTGGCCGCCCAGGGCGAAGAAGTCGTCCCGCGTGCCCACCCGCTCCAGGCCCAGCACCTCGCGCCAGATCCCGGCGAGCTCGCGCTCCAGCGGGCCCCGGGGCGCGACGTACCCGCCGACGGCGCTCTCCTCGCGGCCCCGCGCGCGCAGCGCGGACCGGTCCGGCTTGCCGTGGGCGGTCAGCGGCAGCGCGTCGTGCACCACGAACGCCGACGGCACCTTGTACTCCGCCAGCCGTGCCACCAGCGCCGCGCGCAGCGCGCCCAGGTCGGGCCGGGCGCCGCCGGTCACCAGGTGCGCCACCAGGCGGTGGCCGCCGTGCGGCTCGGGCTCGGCCAGCACCACGGCCCGGCGTACCCCTTCGAGACCGGTCAGGGCCGCCTCGACCTCGGCGGGCTCCACGCGGAAGCCGCGCACCTTCACCTGGTCGTCGGCGCGCCCCGCGTGGTCGAAGAGGCCGTCCGGGCGCAGCCGCGCCAGGTCCCCGGTGCGGTAGGCGGAGCCGGGGGCGAAGGGCAGGGCGGTGAACCCGGAGCCGTCGACCACGTCGGCGTACCTGGCCAAGTGCGGTGTACGGACGACCAGTTCGCCGAGCTCGCCGATCCCGGCGAGCCGCTCCCCGGCGACCACGAGCAGCTGGACCTCGTCGATGCCGGGGCCGAGCGGCACCGGGCCCTCGCCGTCCGGCGCGGGCTCGCCGCCGCGCCGGACCAGGTGGACCGACACGGCCTGCGGGGTCTCGGTGGCGCCGTACAGGTTGAGCAGGTCGGCGCCGGGGGCCAGGGCGGCCCAGGCGCGGACCGTGCCGTGGGTGAGCACGTCGCCGCCGAAGCCCGCGAGCCGCAGCTCCGGCCAGCCGCCGCCGTCGGCGCCCTCGGCGTCGGCCAGGGCGGCGGCGAGGGCCGGGGTCAGGTGCGCGACGGTGATCCGGTCCTCGCGCAGCGACGCGGCCAGCGCCCCGGTGTCGCGCGGGTCGGCGCCGGGGAGGACGGCGGTCGCCCCGGCCCACAGCGGGGCGAGCACGTCCCGCAGGAACGGGTCGTGCCCCAGGCCCGAGAGGACCGAGAAGCGGTCCCCGGCGCCGATCCGGAACTCCTCGGCGTACCAGGCCAGGAAGTGCGCCAGCGGGCCGTGCGCGCCCAGGATCCGGCGGGGCCGCCCGGTGGTGCCGGAGGTGAACGCCACGTACGCCGGGTCGTCGGCGGCGGGGCGCGCCGCCGGCACCTCGCCGCCGGGGAACGGATCGCCGTCCGGGCGGTCCGGGCGGTCCGGGCCGTTCAGGCGGTCCAGGCCGTCCAGCGCGAGGACCGGAGCGGTCGCGAAGGCCGCCGTACTGCGGCCTGCCGCCGCCTCGATCCAGGCGGCGGGCTTCAACTCGGCTGCTCTGAGGGCCAGTTCGGCCTCGGGGTAGGAGGCGTCGAGGACCGAGAAGGCCGCCCCGGCCCGCAGCGCGGCGAGCAGCGCCAGCACGGTCAGCGGGGAGCGGTCGGCGTGCACGGCCACCACGTCACCGGGGCCCACGCCCAGGGCGCGCAGCCGTGCCGCCGCCGACGCGCTCGCGGCGGCCAGTTCCGCGTACGTCCAGGTGCGCCCGGGCCCTTCGAGCGCGGGACGCTCCGGGTGCAGCCGGGCGTGCTCGTCCAGGCGCTCAGGGACGGAGCCGGGGTAGGAGGCGGACAGGGCGCCGTCCAGGCCGGGGGCGAGCGCGGTGGCGCGCCCGGTGGCCAGGGACAGCGCGGCGACCGGGCGGGCCGGGTCGGCGACCGCCTGCGCGAGGACCGCCTCCACCTGCTCCAGGAGGTCCGCCACGCGCTCGGGCAGGAAGAGGCCGGAGTCGTACACGGCGTCGAGGACGATCCGGCCGCCCTCGGCGGAGACGTACAGGGTCAGGTCGAACTTGGCGTCGATCCCGGGGAACGGCAGCTGCTCCACCGCGCAGCCCGCGAGCTCCAGGGGCGCGGCGGGCGGCAGCACGTTGAAGAACACCTGCACCGGCCCGCCGCGGCCGCCGTCCCCGCCCGGCGCGCGGTCGGCGGACAGGCGGTGCAGCGGGGCGCGCTGGTGGCCGAACGCGTCCAGGGCGCTGCGCTTGACCCGGGCGACGAGGTCGGCGAACGACGGGCCGCCGGACAGGTCCAGGCGTACGGGGAGCGAGTTGAGGAAGCAGCCCAGGGTCCGCTGCTCCGCGGCGCGGCGGCTGGAGACCGGGGTGCCGACCAGCAGGTCGTCCCGGCCGGTCTGCCGGCCGAGCACCACGCCGAAGGCGGTCAGCGCGGTCATGAACAAGGTGGCCCGCTGGGTCCGGCCCAGTTCGCGCACGCCCTCGCTGAGAGCGGGGGAGAGGGCGCGGCGGACCTCGGCCCCGGCGCGGTGGCCGCCGAGCGCGCGGGGCCGGTCGGCGGGCAGCTCCAGCGTGCGCGGCGCGCCGTCGAGGTACTCCTGCCACCAGTCGAGGAGCCCGTCCTCCGGCTGCTCCCGCTCCCGGCGCGCGGAGTCCGCGAACTGGCCCACGGCGGAGTCGAGTTCACGGGCGCGGGGAGTGCCGGGTTCATGGGAGCAGGGAGTGCCGGTTTCATGGGCGTCGGCGTACCGCTCGGACAGTTCGGCGAAGAGCAGGCCGAACGAGGCGCCGTCGGAGACGAGGTGGTGCGCGGTCACCACCAGCAGGTGCTCCTCGTCGGCGGTGCGCACCGCGAGGAACCGCAGCAGGGGGCCCGCCGCCAGGTCGAAGGGGCGCCGGGCCTCGTCGAGCACGGCCGCCCGCGCCGCCCCCTCCGGATCGTCCTCGGCCCGCAGGTCCAGGACGGCCACCGGCAACTCGACCGAGGGCAGAACGCGTTGGACCGGGGCGCCGTCCGCCTCGGCGAAGACGGTGCGCAGGGCGGAGTGCCGGGCCGCCACGCCGTCCACGGCGCGCCGGAGCGCGGCGACGTCGAGGGGGCCGGAGACCCGGGAGACCACCGGCATGTGGTAGGCGGTGCCGCCGGGCCGCAGCTGCTCCTCCAGCCACATCCGCTCCTGGGTGTACGTGAGCGGGAAGGGGGCGTCCTCGCCGGACGGGTGGGTCGCCTCGCGGGTGGTGCCGTCGGTGAACTCGTCGGTCATGTCAGGTCCTTGGTGAGCAGCTGGTCCAGCTCGGAGGCGAACAGGTCGGTCAGCAGGGCGTGGGTGGCGTCCGGCAGCAGCCCCCGTGGTGCGTGCAGGGCTCCGGTGAGCGCGTCGCCGTCCTCCCACAGCTCGACGACGAGCTCCGCCTGCGGGCCGAGCGGCGGCGCGGGCCGGGGCCGCAGCACGGCCCCGCCCAGGCGCACCGGGGCGCCGACCCGCTGGAGGGCGAGGACCGTCTGGTACAGGGGCATCCGTCCGGCGGCGGGCCGGGGCGCCAGGGCGGCGATCTCGTCGGTGGGCAGGGCGGCGTGCGCCAGGGCCCGCAGCAGCCGGTCGCCGGCCAGGGCGACCAGCTCGGCGCCGCCGGTGCCGGGCGGTCCGGCGATCCGGACGGGGACGCCGTTGGCGAGGTAGCCGAAGGTCCGCTCGTGGGCCGGGTCGCGGTCGGCGACGACGGTGCCGACGGCCAGGTCGAGCTGCCCGGTCCAGGTGGACAGGGTCCGCCACCAGGCGGCGATGAGCAGGGTCAGCGCGGGCGTGCGGTGGCGGGCGGCCGCCGCGTGCAGCCGGGGGCCGGTCCCGTCGGGCAGCGCGATCGCGTGCTCGGCGACCGGGGTGGTCCACAGGGACCGCATGGCGGGGACGGGGACGGGGACGGGCAGGTCGAGCGGGCGCAACCCGGCCAACTCGCCCTGCCAGAAGTCGCGTTCGACGTCCGTGGCGCGGCCCGTCACCGGGGGCGCCGGTGCGGGGGAGGGCGTGCCGCCCGCCCACGCGGTGGCCAGGTCGGTGAGCAGCACCTGCTCCGAGTGGCCGTCGTAGACCGCGTGGTGGACGGCGAGGAGCAGTGTGTGCCGGTCGTCGGCGTGCGTGAGCAGTCCGGCCGCGAGGAGCGGCCCGCGGGCCAGGTCGTGCACGGACGCGGCCAGTTCGGCGGTGAGGGCCGCCCCGGTGGTGTCGTCGGCGGACCGGCGGGTGAGGAGGACGGGCGCGGGGCGCGGGGCCACGGCGCGCCGTGGCCGGCCGCCGTCGGTGGGGAAGGTGGTGCGCAGGGCGGGGTGGGCCGCCGCGACCGCCGTCAGCGCCGCCTCGAGGCGGTCGGCGTCGAGCGGCCCGGTGACGTCGATCCGGCTGACGGCCACGTGGCCGGGGGCCCCGGGTGCCAGGCGCTCGGCGAGCCAGAACCGGCGTTCCCCCGGCGAGAGTCGACCGCTGACGTCGCCGGACGCCTCCTCCTCCCGCCGCCGGGGGCGGCGCGCGGCCAGCTCCTCCAGGGCGCGGACCGTCGCGTGCCGGTAGACGTCGGGCGCGAAGAGGTCGCGGTCGAGCAGGCCGGAGAGCCGGGCGGCGATCCGCAGCACCTGGAGCGAGTGGGCGCCGAGGGCGAGCAGGTCCTCGTCCTCGCCGAGCGAGGGGTGCGCCAGGATCTCGCGGACCGCCCGCAGCGCGGGCGAGCTGCCCGGGGCGACGGGCTCCTCGGCCGGTGGCCGGGGGCGTACGAGTGCCTCGACGGCGCGCAGGTCCGCCTTGCCGGTCGGGCCGAGCGGCACCGTGTCCAGCCGTACGTACCGGTCGGGCCGCAGGTAGGCGGCGAGCAGGGCGTGGCCCGCGGCGGCCAGCCGGTCCGGGGCCGGGGAGCCGCCGGGCCCGGTGGTGTAGGCGCAGGCGGTGCCGGTGACGGTGCCCCCGGCGTCGTACAGCGGGAGCAGGAAGCACTCCTCGACGCCGGCGACGCGGCCGAGCACGCGCTCCACCTCGCCGGGCTCGACGCGGAAGCCCCGCACCTTGAACTGCCGGTCGGCCCGGCCCACGTACGACAGGCGGCCCCCGGGTGCCATCCGGACCAGGTCGCCCGTGCGGTAGACGCGCACGGGGCCGCGCCCGGGCACGTCCAGGGAGGTGAAGCGGCGCGCGTCCTCCTCGGGGCGGTCGAGGTAGCCCAGGGCGAGGCCCCCGCCGCCGACGAGGAGTTCCCCGGCCTCGCCGTGCGGGACGAGCGCGCCGTCGGCGTCGACCACGGCGAGCAGGGTGTCGCGCACGGCGGTGCCGACCGGGATGCCGTCGGGCTCGTCGAGGTCGGCGGCGGTGACGTCGTGCGCGGAGACGAAGACCATGGACTCGACGGGGCCGTAGCCGTTGGTCAGGCGCACCCGGGGGTGCGCGGCCAGGAACCGGGCCACGTGGGCGGGCGACAGGCGCTCGCCGCCGGTCATCACCTGGCGCAGCCCCGCGAAGGCACCGGGGTCCTCGTCGACGATCAGGTTGAGCAGGGAGCTGGTGAGCCAGAGGGTGTTCACGCCGTACCCGGAGACGAGGCGGCGCAGGCCGGCCGGGTCGAGCGGGGTGCGCGGCGGTTCGACCACGCAGCCGCCGTTGAGCAGCGGGCCGAGGACCTCCAGGGCCCCCGCGTCCCAGTAGGGCGCGGCGACCAGGGGCATCACGGTGTCCGGGCCCAGGTCGGCGTACCCGCCGTGCAGGAAGGTGCGCACCAGGGCGCGGTGCGGCACGGCGACACCCTTGGGGCGGCCGGTGGAGCCGGAGGTGAAGAAGACGCACGCGGGCGCGTCGGCTCCGACGTCGACGCACCCGTTCGCATCGTCGTCAGGGGCGGGAGCGGCCGGCAGCGGTACGAGGGGCAGCGCGTCCGGCACGGACCCGGGACCGGCGCCCGCCGCGTCGAGCACGAGCCGGGCGCCCAGGTCGTCCAGGACGCCGGACAGCCGCTCGGCCGGCCACGCGGGGTCGACGGCCGCGTAGGCGGCGCCGGAGAGCAGCACGCCGAGGGCGGCCACCACGAACGCCCCGCCGGGGCGGGCGAGCACGGGCACGTGGTCGCCGGGGCGCACGCCGCGGCGCAGCAGTTCCGCGCGCACCGCACCGGCCGAGGCGACCAGTTCGCGGTACGTGAGGGTGCCCGCGGCGGTGCGCAGCGCGGGGGCGTCGGGGGTGCGGGCGGCGGTGGCGAGCAGGACGCGGTGGGCGGTGGCGTCGTCGGGGACGGGGAGGCCGGGGCCGTGGGCGAGTGATCGGTTCATGGTGGTGGCTCGGCGGCGGGGCCGCTCGGGTCCTAGGCCCGGGTCCGGGCGGCGGCGCGGGCGGTGTTGACGGTGGCGGTGAGCGTGTCGGGCGTGGAGTCGAGCACATCGAGGAAGTCGACCTCGACGCCCCAGCGCTCCTCGATCCGGGACACCACGACGACCGCGTGGAAGGAGTCGCCGCCGTGGCCGATGAAGGAGCCGTCGCCGGGGACGTCGGCCCCGAGCAGTTCGGTGAAGAGGGCACGTATCTCGGCCACGTCGACGTGCTCTGCGGATGCGTCAAGCACAGACACCTGAAGTACTCCGTATTCTGGGGAAGAGGTTATTCATGGGCGTGGCACGGCCGCTTCTTGTTTCTCCGTGTGAACGGGTGCGAAGCGATCGTTAACGCTGTGTGAAATCTGCCGCCACCGGGGCGCGGGCCCCTTTTGAATTCCCTTTGCACATCGGTGCGGTCCGGGCGGGGGCGGGGTGGGGCGCGACTAGCTCCAGCCGGTGTCGTCCAGCCGCGCCGCGGCAGAACCGCTGGTGGCGGCCGGGAGGTCGGCCGCCACGGCCGACGTGGAGGCCAAGGTGGCGGCGAGGGCCGCGGTGATTCCGGCGATGAATACCGCGAACTTCTTTCCCCTGCTGTTCATGGTGGTCCCCCGTGCTGTGGTGAATGGATTTCGGAAAGCGGCTCGACCGCCGTTCCCTCGTTCCTCAAGTTTTGGGTTTTCAGGGGGTCGTGGTCCAGCCACGGAGGCCGCATCATGATGCCCTACACCAAGCTGCAGGGCAGGCAAGAGTGACTATTACGCCAAAAGCGGACATCATGGCTCGTCTGGAAACCCTCCGCGCCGAGGACGTCCAGGTCTACGGCTGGGCCGTCACCCACGGCACGCTGTCGGTCCCGGACGCCGCCGTCGGCCTCGGGCTCTCCCAGGAACGGGTCGCGCGCGCGGTGGAGACGCTGTCCGCCGTCCCGCTCCTCAGACCCGTCGGCACCGGGGACGACGGGCCACCCGGCGCCTGGCGCCCGCTGGACCCCCAGGCGGCCAGCGCGGAAGTGGCCGCCGCCGAGTCCCGCTTCCGCCGCGGCCTGGCCGGGATCTTCACCCTCTGGGACACCGTCGACTCGCTCAACGCGCTCTACGCCACGGGCGCCCACGACGGCGCCCGCACGGTGTCCCTGGAGGTCGTGGAGTCCCTGCCCGAGGTCATCGCCCTCCTGGAGGAGGCCAGCGGCAACTGCCGCCTGGAGGTGATGACCTCACAGCCCGGCGGCGGCCGCCCCGCGGCCGAACTGGAGCAGTCGATCGTCCGCGACCTGGCGATGATCGGGCGCGGCATCCGGATGCGCACGCTCTACCAGCACACCTCGCGCCACCACGCGCCCACCCAGGAGTACGTCGAGCGCGCCACCGCCGCCGGGGCCCAAGTACGCACGCTCACCGAGCTGTTCGGGCGGATGATCGCCTTCGACCGGGAGGTGGTCTTCCTGCCCCACGCACAGGTGAAGGGAGGGGCCGCGGTGATCCGCGACCCCTCCACGGTGGCCTTCCTGTGCGCGGCCTTCGACCGCAACTGGCAGATGGGCACGCCCTACAGCCCGGCGCTGCCCGACGGGGAGGTCCGCGAGGGCATCAAGCTGGCCATCCTCACCATGCTCAGCCAGGGCCTGCGCGACGAGACGATCGCGCGCAGGCTCGGAATCTCGCTGCGCACCTGCCGCAAGTACGTGGCCGACCTCTTCGAACTCCTCGGCGCCGAGAGCCGCTTCCAGGCGGGCTACCTGACCCGCGCCAGGAACATCCTGGACAACTCCGGGGACGTGCCGCCGGGAGGCGCGGGCGGCTGACGGGAGGCGCGCGGCCCGCACCGGAACGGACCCCCGGCGCGGGCCGCTCGCGGCGTCGGGTCACACCACCGCGCCGGCCCGCCCGTCACGCCATCGCTTCGGCCCCGCCCGTCACGCCACCGCGCGTACCGTGCGCGGCCCGCCGTCCAGGCTCACCGGGTGATGGCGCAGGCCCGCCGGGGCCAGCCAGTCGAAGGGCTGGTAGACGGCGGGACCCAGGCCCAGGCCCTCGGCCAGCTGCTCGCGCAGCCGGTTGGAGGCGAACGCCCCGATGACGTTCATCTGGGCGTCCCGGTAGTGGCGCTCCACCTCGTGGCCCTGGGTGACGCCGAACGCGCCGTGGATCTGGACCGCCCGCTGGGCGATCTCCACGGCGAGCTCGGTGGCGTACACCTTGAGCATGCCGATCAGCTGGCGGGCCGGGCTGCCCGCCGCGCGCTCGCGCAGGGCCCGCCGCGCGAGCACCCGCGCCGCGTCCAACTGGGCACGTGAGTCCGCCAGTTGGGCCTGTACGCCCTCCATGTGGGCGAGCGGGCGGCCGAACGAGACCCGCTCCTGGGCGTGGCGCACCGACGCCGTCAGCGCGGCCTCGGCAGTCGCGATCGCCGCGATCGACACCAGCAGCCAGCCCCACGTCATGCCGTCCGACAGGGCCTGGAACGGCACCGGGATCACGTCCGCCTCGGGGACGTACGCGTCGGAGAACACCAGCCCGCCCCACGGCATCGCGCGCAGCCCCATGTGCGGGGTCTCGTAGCGCTGCACGCCTGGCTGGCGGAGGTTGACGAAGGCCAGGCACCAGTCGGGACCGTCGTCGCCCGGGCCCTTCTCGCGGCGGGCCAGGGTGACCGACACGTCCGCCGTGGGGGCATTGGTGATGCGGGACTTCTCGCCCCGGACGACGTACCCGCCGCCGGGCCGTCCCGACGGGCGGACCGTGGTGCGGTAGGTGCTCGCGTCGCTGCCCGCCGTCGGCTCGACGATGCCGAAGCAGGCCGTGTGCTCGCCGGACAGCAGCGGCCGGAGCAGCCGCTCGTGGTCGCGCAGGTTCCCGTACGTGGCGATGAGGCTGCCGCACAGCAGCCCGGACACCGTCGCCGACCAGTACGTGCCCGAACAGGCCCTGGCCAGCGCCTCCATGGCGTCGAACTGGGCGTCCGCGTCGGCCCCGGAGCCGCCGGCCTCCGCCGGGTGGAACAGCCGCAGGTAGCCGCTGTCGACCAGCTCCGCCCAGTTGGCGGCTGGTATCCGGCCCTCGGAGTCGGTGCGCGCCGCCCGGGAGGCGATACCGGGGAAGGACAGTCGGGCGTCGTCGGAGCGTGCGTGGTCGGTCATGATCCTCACCTTCAGCCGAGTCCGAGCAGGGAAGCCGCGACGACCGGGCGCAGCACCTGTGCGCCCCCGCCGGTGCGGGAGAGGAACAGGGCGTCGCGGTGCGCCCGTTCGGCCAGGCCGTCGCCGGTGTCGGCGAGCGGTCCGGTCAGATCGGCCGCCGCCCGGGTGACCCGGCGGGCCGCGCCCGCCACGAACAGCCGCGCGGCGGCGGCCTCCTGGAGCGGCAGCGCGCCGCCGTCGTCGAGCCGGGCGGCGGTCTGGCGCAGCAGGCCCTCGGCGAGCTCGACCTGGGTGGCGAGGTCGGCGAGCGCGAAGCGGGTGGCCTGGTCGTGGGCGAGCGGGCGGCCGAACAGCTCGCGCTCGCGCGCGGCCCGCACGGCGTCGCGGGCCAGGGCGCGCATCACACCGAGCCAGGGCGCGCCGCAGTACACCCAGTCCAGGACCGCGAGCAGCGGCTCCACCTCGGTGGCGGCGCCCTCGACCGTGCCGAGGACGGCGTGGTCGGCGACGTGCGCGCCGTCGAGCTGGAGCCGGCCCCACGGGCAGGTGTGCATGGCCGCCGGGCCGTCCTCGGTGACCAGCAGGCCGGGGGTGGCGCGGTCCACCAGGAAGGCGGTGCGCCCGCCGCCCTCGTGTGCGGCGACCACCAGGAAGTGGTGGGCCACCGGAGCCCCGGCCACCAGGTCGAGGCGGCCGGTGAGCAGCCAGCCGCCGCACGCGCCGGTCGCGGGGCGCGCGGTGACGGCCGGGGCGACGGAGCCGCCGTGCGTCTGGCGCAGTGACACCGCGCCGAACCACTCGCCGGAGGCCATGCGGGGCAGGTAGCGCTCGCGCTGGCGCGGCGTGCCGTGGGCGCGCACGGGGACGGTGGCCAGGACCGCGTGGACGGCCACGGCCAGGGCGAGGCCGGGGTCGCGGGAGCCCTCGGCGAGGCCTTCGAGCAGGGCCAGGCCCTCGGCGGCGGTGCGCCCGCCGCCGCCCAGGGCTTCGGGGACGAGGGGTCCGGCGAGGCCGGGGCCGGGTTTCGCGCGGGCCAGTCGGGCGAAGAGCGCCGGGTCCCAGCCGCGTGCGCGGTCCCGGTCGGCCGTGGTCGGCCAGGCGAGGCGGCCGGCCAGCTCCCTGGCGTGCGCGAGCGGATCGGCGCCGGGGCCGGTCGCGGCCTCCGGGTTCGTACGGAGTTCGGGCTGTGCGAGCACCATCGGATCTCCCATACGTCCTTGAATTCACGTACGCGATATCCCCCGTTGGCCGTGGGGACATGAGTACGGGTCCACGGGGAATGCGGTCACCGTAGTCGAGCGTGGGCGCCAATGCGGGCGAGGGCTCGGAATTATCGGACGGATGAGCGAAGTTTTACGCGGCCGGACACCGTGTCAGCTCGGTGACAGCCCCGTCGACCTGGCCTGACACTCCTTGACCTGACTTGACACGACGTGCATTGCCCAGGCCCTCCGCGCCCCTGCACCATATTGACCAGCGCTCCACGGCGTACCGCCTCGGAATACCGGAAAGCCGATTTCCGGCGGAACGCGAATTCAGCATCAAAGCCAGGAACGGTCCGTTGGAAAGCCGTTCCGGAAGCCGGATGCCGGCAGCCTGAAAAGAGAGGGAACGCACCATGGCAGTCACCCCCGCGCAGGAAAGCCTTCCCGCGCCGCCCCAGCTCTCCGACGCCACCCTGCGCGACTCCGCGCACATGGCCGGCGTCGAGTTCGGCCCCCGCGACGCCGCCGAGATCGCCCGCCTCCTGGTGCGGACCGGCATCGCCCTCGTCGAGGTCGGCATGGTCTCGGGCCCCGGCTCCAAGGACGCCGACCTGGTCGAGGCCACCCACGAGGCGATCGGCCCCGAGCGCAGCATGACGCTCCTCGTGGTCCGCGACCGCCAGCAGGTGGCCACCGCGCTCGACGAGGCCGAGCGGCTCGGCGTGCGCCACGTCATGTACTCCATCCCCACCTCCGAGCAGCACGCGAAGCTCAAGCTGGACTCCTCCAGCGCCAAGTTCGTCCAGGTGCTGGCCCGTTCGGCGATCGAGCAGGCCAAGGACCGGGGCTTCCACGTCACGTTCAGCGGCGAGGACGGCGCGCGCACCCCCAGGGAGCGCCTGGTCCCCTATGTCGAGGCCGGGTTCGCGGCCGGCGCCGACCGGTTCCGGCTCGCCGAGACGGTCGCGTACCTCTCGCCCTGGCAGATGGAGTCGGTCATCGCCGACCTCACCGCCATCGACGGCTCCGAGATCGAGATCCACTCGCACAACATGCTCGGCATGGCGGTGGCCAACTCGCTGGCCGCGGTGCGCGCGGGTGCCCGCTGGATCTCGGCGACCGTCGGCGGCATCGGCGAGCGCGGCGGCAACGCGCCGCTCGCCGAACTCCTCACCGCCCTGCGGGTGATCCACGACGACCGGCGCTTCGACCTGTCCCACCTGACCGAGCTGTCGCGGATCGCGCTGCGCGGCGCGGGCCTGGGGGAGGCGTTCCAGTCCGGTCCGACCACCCCGCACGCCTTCGCGTACGAGCTGCCGGGGCAGCTGCTCCACCCGGAGGCGTACGAGACTCTCCCGGCCGAACTCGTCGGCAACACACGCGAGTTGAAGGTCCGCACCCGGATCTCCGGCGCCCTGGTGCGCTGGGCGCTCGACGACTCCGGGGTCTTCGTGGACGTCGACGCCTTCACCCCGTGGCTGGTCGCCCGCCAGGAGGCCGGGGGCGCGCCGCTGCTGGACCGCGACGCGATCCGCAAGGCGGCCGTCGACTTCCAGAACGCCTGAGCCGCAGCACCCGCGTACTGCCGCACCACCCGCGTACCGCCGCATCACCTCCGCACCACCCGCACCACAAGAGCCGATCCGCACCACCCCGTTCTGCCACCACCCGTACCCGTAGAAGGAGCACCCCCGTGACCACCGCCACCCTGACCGGCGTCTGCCCCGAGTGCGAGACCGACCTGACCCTGCCGCCGATCGTCGTCGGCGAGACCCTGTCCTGCCCCGAGTGCATGCTGACGCTGCGCGTGGAGGCCATAGCCGACGGCCGGCTGACCCTGGAGATGGTCGAGGTCACCCTGCGCGACTGGGGCCAGTGAGATGGGCCGGAAGGTCGCCGTCGTCGCGGACCGGGTCGGCTGGGAGGAACGCCAGCTGATGCGGGCGGCCGAAGAGGCCGGACTGCGCGTCGACTGGGTCAATGACGAGGACCTCGCGCTCGGCTCCGCCGACGCCTCCCCGCTCGCCGGCTACGACGCGGTCCTGCTGCGCAGCCGCAGCTACACCCGCGGCGGGCTCATCGCCACCCTCGCCGAGGCGGACGGCACCCCCGTGCTGAACACCGCCGCCGCCATCCACGCCTGCGAGAACAAGCTCGTCCTGCGCGCCGTGCTGCGCGAAGCGGGCGTCCCCGTACCGGACTTCCGCCTCGTGCTCTCCCGCAAGGACTACGCCAAGGCGCTCGCCGACCTCGGCACCCCCGTCGTGCTCAAGCCCGTCTACGGCGGCATGGGCAAGCGGGTCACCCTGGTCCGCGACCCCGACCTGGCGCACTCGGTGTACGACTACGTCGAGGACCTGGGCCACGCCTTCGAGCAGGCCTGCCTGGCCGAGCCCTACCTCGGCGGCGGCTCCGTGCGCTGCCTGGTCGTCGGGCGCGAGATCGTCGCCGCCGCCGAGTTCGAGAGCGCGGGCGCCGACTGGCGCAGCAACGCCGCCCTGGGCAACCAGAGCCGCTCGCTGGCCCACGACCCGGACGTGGCCAAGGTCGTCGACGCGGTCGTGGACCGGCTCGGCCCCGGGATCTACGGCGTGGACCTGTTCCGCACCGCGTCGGGCCACCTGGTCAACGAGGTCAACCACGCGCCCGCCTGGCGCGGCGTCGCCTCCACCACGGACACCGACATCTCGGCCGCCGTCATCCGCCACGTACAGGAGACCCTCGAATGATCCGCACCGGAATCGTCGGAGCCTCCGGACTCGCCGGCGGGGAGCTCATCCGGCTGGTGCTCCAGCACCCGGAGCTCCGACTCACCTACCTGGGCGGCAACTCCAGCGCCGGCAAGCGCCCCGCCCAGCTGCACCCCGGGCTCCGCCTCGACCTCGGCCTCACCGTCGAAGCCGTCGACGCGGACCGGATCGCCGAGGCCTGCGACGTGGTGTTCCTGTCCACGCCCGCCGACGTCTCGGCCCGGCTGGCCGCCGAGCTCGCCGACCGCGTCGCCTGCGTCATCGACCTCAGCGGGGCGTTCCGGATCCGCACCCCGGAACTGCACCGCCGCTGGTACCCCAAGGCGCCGCGCACCACCGAGCTCGCCGACCGCTTCGTGTACGGCGTGCCCGAACTGATCGGCGAGGCCCTGGAGAACGCGGCGCTGATCTCGGTGCCCGGCTGCTACGCCACGGCCCTCACGCTGGGACTCGCGCCCCTCACCCTGGGGCTGGGCCTGGAGCTGAGGACCGTCGTGGTGGACGGCAAGAGCGGCTCCAGCGGCGGCGGGCTGCACCTGCGGGTGCCGGACCTGCACCCGCTGCGCAGCGGCGCCATCGCCCCGTACGCGCCCACCGGGCACCGGCACGCGGCGGAGGTGAGCGACTTCCTGGAGCGCAGCAAGCCCGGCAAGGTCGGCTCGCTGTCCATGTCCGCGTACGGCGTCGGGCACGTGCGCGGACTGATGACCAGCGCGTACGTCTTCACCGACGCCGAGGTCACCGAGCGCGACCTGCAGCGCGCCTACACCCGGTTCTACAAGGGGCACCGCTTCGTGCGGGTGCGGCGCAACACCGAGACGCTGATCCCGGTGCCCGACCCGCAGGCCGTCATCGGGTCCAACTACTGCGACGTGACGGTCCTGCACGACCCCGAGGGCGACCGGATCGTCGTCCTGTCCGCCCTGGACAACCTGCTCAAGGGAGCCGCGGGCCAGGCGCTCCAGGCCCTCAACCGACGATTCGCGCTGCCCGAGGAGACGGGCCTGACCATGCAGCCGGTGATGCCGACGTGACCGCCGCCGACCCCCGTACCGCACCCACCGTCGTCAAGCTCGGCGGCAGCACGCTGGAGGACCTGGCCGGCAGCTGGTGGGACGACCTGGCCGAGCACGGCCGCACCCGGCCGCTGGTCCTGGTGCACGGCTGGTCCAAGCCGCTGAGGAAGCTCAGGCCCCACTACAGCGAGCCGTCCGCGATCCTGCGCGACCGCTACGGCAACCAGAGCCGCTGGACCACCCCCGAGGTCATCGCCGACATCAAGACCGTCAGCGCCGCGCTCGGCGCCGACGTCCTGGGCCGGCTGGCCGCGCGCGGCATCACCGCCGAGCGGGTCCTGGGCAGCGACGGGCTGGTCAGCGCGGGGCCCGGCGAGCGCTACTGGTGGAAGGACAAGCAACTGGTCGAGCTGGAGAACCTCGTCGGACCCATCACCGACGTGGACCCCGGCGCCCTGGCGGACCTGCGGCCCGGCCACGCCTACCTGGTCACCCCGCTGGCCAGGGACGCCGAGGGGCGCGAGGTCAACACCGACGGCGACCGGGCGGCCGCCGCCGTCGCCGGGGCCGTCGGCGCCCGCGACCTGGTGCTCGTCACCGACGTCGCCCACCTGCTGATCGACGGCGAGCCGGTCCGCGAGATCACCGCGGGGGCCGCCGCGGCCTTCCGCGACAAGGGCGCCACCGGCGGCATGCGCAAGAAGCTACGGGCCGCCGGCGAGGCCCTGGACCGCGGCGCCGGGCGGGTCGTCATCGGCAGCGCCCCCGTCAGCGAACTGCTCGCCGGGACCACCGGAACCGTCATCACGCGTACGGCCCGCACCGGCGCCGTCGCCGCGCGAACCTGAGGAGCCGAACGTGGCGAAACCCCGCGTGCTCGTTGTCAACAACGGGACGCTCTCGCTCAAGCAACTCCGTGCCCGCCTGGAGGAACTGGGCTCCGAGACCGACCCGGTCGCGGTCGCCGACGTCCCCGCCGACCTGGGCGGCCGCTACCAGGCGATCGTGCTCAGCGGCACCAAGGTCCGCGCCTACGACCAGGAGCACTACAAGCCACTGGTGGACCTGGTGTTCGGCTCGGACGTCCCGGTCTTCGGCATCTGCGGCGGCATGCAGATCCTGGCCGTCTCCCAGGGCGGCGTACTGGCCGACGGGCCGCAGCGCGTCGGCGGCTTCGAGGTCCAGGTCGACACCGCCGAACCGCTGTTCGCGTACGTCAAGCCGACGGTGACCGTCTTCCACCGGCACACCCTGTACCTCCAGGAGGCCCCGCCCGGATTCCGGTCCATCGGGCGCTCCGAGCACGCCCCGGTGGAGTTCCTGCGCTCCGACGACGGCCGGATCCTGGGCGCCCAGGCGCACCTGGAGTTCCGGGCCGACGGCCGGGAGATCCTGCGCGGCTTCACCGACCTGTACCGCTGACCCGTGCGCACACCGTTACGTACCTCACTCCTCGCTCACCCATTGGGGAAGACACATGACTGACTGGGACACGCGCAAGCCCGCCCTGACCACCCACCTGAACGGCGCCGGCGGCGACATCAAGGGCTGGGTCGTCGTCGACTCGCTCGTCGACGGCCTCGCCATGGGCGGCACCCGGATGACACCGGGGGTCACCGAGGAGGAAGTCGCGGGCCTGGCCCGGGACATGACCGCCAAGTTCACCCTCGCCGGACTGCGCATCGGCGGCGCCAAGGCGGGCATCGTCGCCGACGGCTCCGACCGCGAGACCACCTTCCGCACCTTCGGCCGCACCGTGAAGCCGCTGCTGCACGGCGGCATCCACCTCGGCATCGACATGGGCGTCACGCCCGCCGACCGGGCGGTGTTCTTCGACGAAGCCGGGTACGACCCCCGGTTCCGCCTCGGCGCCCCCGACATGCCGATCGACTGGCGCACGTACTACGAGCCCCTGATCGACTGCACCGGGCACGGCGTCGGCGTCGCCGCGGTCACCGCCCTGGAGGCCAGCGGCCGCACCGGGTCCTCCCGGGTCGTCATCCAGGGCTTCGGTGCGGTCGGCCGGGCGGTCGGCCGCTTCCTGGAGGAGCGCGGCCACGTGGTCGTGGGCGTCGCCGACATCGCCGGTACGATCAGCGCCGACCGGCTCCCGGTGGACGAACTGGTCGCCATCACCGACGAGTTCGGCGCCATCGACCGCACCCGGCTGCCCGCGGGCGTCACCGTGCACAGCGGCCCCGACGCCTGGCTGGACGTCGACGCCGACCTGCTGGTGCTCGCCGCCCAGAAGCACGCGCTGAACGCGGAGAACGCCCACCGCCTGCGCGCCGCCCTGGTCGTCGAGGGCGGCAACATCAGCTCCACCGACGAGGCCCGCGACAAGGCCGCCGCCGCCGGGGTCCTGCTCGTCCCCGGCGTCATCGCCAACATCGGCGGCGCCGCGTCCGCCGCCCTCGCGGTCACCCGCGTGGTGCCCTTCGAGCTCGAGGCGGAGGCCCGCAAGGCGTGGGTGTTCGACTGGGTCGGCGACCGGGTCCGGCAGAACACCCGCGACCTGCTCGACATCGCCCGCGCCACGGCCGGCAACCCGCTGCCCGAGCTCCTGGCCACGCGCCGTGGGGAACTGGCGCGATGACCTCGACCACCACCGCCTTCCTGGCCAGCGCGTCGGCGGCGGACCGCATGGCGGAGTACCGGCGGCGGGGCTGGTGGCGCGACGACACCTTCCTCGACGACCTGCGCCGCCAGGCCAGGCTGCGGCCCCGCAAGCTCGCCATCGCGGGCCGCCGCCTGGACGAGGCCCGCACCGACACCCTCGACTACGTCGAACTCTCGCGGCTCGCCGACCGGTTCGCCGGCGGCCTGCTCGAACTCGGCGTCAAGCGCGGCGACGTGGTCGCCGTCCAGCTGCCCAACCGCTGGGAGATGGTCCCGCTGATGTTCGCCTGCATGGCGGTCGGCGCGGTCATCTGCCCCATCGCACCGGTCTGCCAGGCCGAGGAACTGCGCCACCGGCTCGCGCTCACCGAGGCCAAGGTGTGCGTGACCCTCCCCGAGTACGAGGGCTACCCGCTCGCCGAGACGATCTGCGAACTCCGCGACGAGCTGGCCCTGGAGCACGTGGTCGTCGTCGACGGCCACGGCCCCGAGGACACGGTCGACTTCCACGACCACTTCGTCTCCCGGCACTGGGAGAAGCAGCTCATGGGCGACCTGGCGGGCCGTCAACTCCGTCCCGACGAACCGTTCGTGGTGCTCTTCACCTCCGGCACCACCGGCTTCTCCAAGGGCGTCGTGCACAGCCAGAACACCGTCCACTCGGGCGTGCGCGGCTACGTCGACACCTTCCTGCTCCGCGACGACCTGGTGGTCGCGGTCACCACCCCGCTGGTGCACTACTCCGGCTTCGGCCAGGGCGTGCTCGCCGGGGTGATGCTCGGCGGCACCATCGCCTTCCAGGACGGCCCCGACCACGCGGGCCTGCTCGACCTGGTCGAGCGGTACGGCGCGACCCTGCTGTACGGACCGCCGCCCACGCTGTCCGGGGTCGCCCGCGCCCAGAACGCCGACCCGCACGACGTCTCCAGCCTGCGCCACACGGTCACCGGCGCCGCGCCGGTGCTCATGGAGCTGGTCGACGAACTGCGCGAGACGTTCGGCGCCCGCACCTACTCGGTGTGGGGCATGTCCGAGTTCGGCCCGGTCACCATCAGCCGCCTGGACTACAACCAGGACTGGGCCGCGCACAGCCACGGACGGCCGATCGACTCCATGGAGATCCGCATCGACCTGTGCCACGACCCCAGCCAGCGCGCCTCGGTGGGCCGGCTGCGGGTGCGCGGCGCGTCCCGGGCGCTGGGCTACTTCCAGCAGCAGCAGGAGTTCGACTCCGAACTCACCGAGGACGGCTGGTTCGACACCGGCGACGTGGCCCGTGAGGACGGGCGCGGCGGCATCCGGATCCTGGGCCGCTCCAAGGACACGATCCTGCGCGACGGGATCGTCGTGCCGATGGCGGAGCTGGAGGCGATCATCTCGCGCCACCCCAAGGTGGTCGAGGCGTCCGTCGTCGGACCCACCGGCCAGCTCGACGACCTGATCCTCGCGGTCGTCGTCCCGGTCGGCGGCGCCCGGCCGACGCTGGAGGAGGTGCGCGACCACCTGCGCCGGGCCGGGCAGGACGCCCGGTTCCTGCCCGACCGCCTGGAGCTGACCGACGCGCTGCCCAAGACCCTCACGGGCAAGGTCCGCAAGGTCGAGCTCAGGAAGCTGTACGCGGACGCCTGAGCACCGCACAGCCCTGAAACCCCGCTCCCGAGATGCGTACGACTCAGCACCGTACGAGACCCAAACCCCGCTCCCGTCCTACCCGTTGGAGTCCCAGATGTCCCATCCAGCGCCGGTGACGATGTCGCCGACACTCGCCGCCGACGAGGCGCTGACCCGCCGGCGGTTGGCCGGGGAGCGGGTCCTGTCCCTGGCCAGCGGGGAGATCGGCCTGCCGGTCCTGCCGCAGCTGGCCGAGCGCCTCGCGCTCGCCGCGGACCACAACGCGTACGGCCCCGTCGCCGGGAGCCCCGCGCTGCGCACCGCGGCCGCCGGGTACTGGGAGCGGCGCGGCCTGGCCACCACCGCCGCCGCGGTGGTGGCCGGGCCCGGCAGCAAGCCGCTGCTGTTCGCCCTGATGCTGGCCGTCGGCGGGGACGTCGTCGTGCCGGTGCCGAGCTGGGTCAGCTACGCGGCCCAGGCCCGGCTCGGCGGACTGCGCCCCGTCCCGGTCGCCACCCGGCCGGGCGAGGGCGGCGTCCCGGACCCCGAGCGGGTCCGCGAGGCGGTGCTGCTCGCCCGGGCGGCCGGGCACGACCCGCGCTCGGTGGTGGTCACCCTGCCCGACAACCCGACGGGCACGATCGCCTCGCCCGGCACGATCGAGGAGCTGGCCGAGGTCGCCAGGGAACTCGACCTGGTGGTCATCTCCGACGAGATCTACTGCGACCTGGTGTACGACGACGCCCTCCTGGCCGTCTCCCCGGCCGTGTTCGCGCCCGAGCGCACGGTCGTCACCACCGGGCTCACCAAGAGCCTGGCGGTCGGCGGCTGGCGGCTCGGCGTGGCCCGGCTGCCGGACGGCCCGGTGGGGGAGCGGGTCAAGGACCGGCTCCTCGGCGTGGCCAGCCAGGTCTGGTCCAGCACCGCGGCGCCCGTACAGGCCGCGGCCGCCTGGGCGTTCACCGAGCCGCCCGAGGTGGTCGCGCACGTGGCCGCCTCCCGCAGGCTGCACGGGACGGTCGTCCGCGCGGTGGGCGACCTGCTCACCGCGGCGGGAGCCGACCTGGCCCCGGTCCGCGCCACCAGCTACCTCTACCCCGACTTCGAGCCCGTGCGGGACCACCTCGCCCGGGTCCACGGCATCCGCGACGGCGACGACCTGGCCGTCGCGCTCGGCGAGCGCTACGGCGTCGGGGTGCTGCCCGGCTCCGCGTTCGGCGAGCACCCCCGGCCGCTGCGGGTCCGGATGGCCACCAGCCGTCTGTACGGGGACGACGACGCCGAGCGCTCCCGGGCGCTGCGCGCCGCCGACCCGCTGCGGCTGCCGTGGATCGGCGCGTCCCTCGATCGCGTCGCCGAGGTCCTCACCGACCTCACCGGGGTGCGCGTCGCCCCGCCCGCCCACTGAGTCCCGCCCCCTCACCCCGCTTCTCCCTGGAGGTTCCTTCCGCCATGTCCATCCTCTTCGAAGCCGAGTACCGAGGCCGTCGCTACGCGGGCGTCGGCGTCCCCGAGGCGGGCCGGGCCCACGTCCTGCACCCCGTCGAGGACGGGCAGCTGCGCGCCGCCTTCCTCGCCGGGGGCGCGCAGGCCGCCCTCGCCGCCGCCACCAGCGGCGCCGGGACGGTGTCGGTCGCCGCCGACGACCCCGAACTGCGGCTGCTGCCACCGCTGTTGCCCACCGCCACCAACAACGCGCTGGTCAACGGGTTCATGGGCACGCACCGCTCCAAGTTCGACCGCGACCCCGAACCCGACGAGGAGTTCACCGCCCCGAACTACTACATGAAGGGCTTCGGCTCCTGGCTGAAGGTGTCCGACGAGCCGCTGGTCACCCCCGCCGACCCGATCTGGCTGATCGAGGAGCCGGAGGTGGTGCTGGTGTACGTCAACGACGAGGACGGCGCCCCGCACTACGCCGGCTACACCTTCGGCAACGACCTGAACGACATCGGGCTGCACCTGAAGAACCCGTGGGCGTACACCCCGTACGCCAAGCTCTGCGAGACCTCGGTGCTGCCCTGGCTCTTCCTGGGCGAGCCGCCGAGGACGGTGACCGGACGCGTCGTCGTCGAGCGGGACGGCGCCACGGCGTGGGAGGGCCCGTTCTCCTGCGGCGCCGACTCGATCTTCCACCGGTTCGACGACATGGCGGAGCACCTGTTCTCGTACCCCCTGCTGCGCCAGGCCGGACTGGTCACGTACACCTTCCTGGGCGCCGACAAGGCCACCTACCACGACGGGTTCCGGGTCGAGGACGGCGACCGCCTGGTGCTCGACGTGACCAGCCACGGCGTGGTCCTCGCCAATACCGTGCGGTACGGGACTCAGACCGCGGCCGGTGCCGCGGCGGACTCCGCGGCCGCGTAGGCGACCCCGTCGCCGGGCGCGTCCTCGTCGCGCACGGCGGCCAGGTAGCCGGAGATCGCGTCCCGGTTGCGGGTGAGGCACTGGATGCGCTCGGTCATCCGGTCCCGCTCCCGCTCCAGGAGCTCGATGGTCTCCGGCGCGGCGGCCGGGACGTGGATCATCCGGGGGTCGTTGATGCAGGGCAGGATCTTCCTGATCGCCCGCGTCGGCAGCCCGGCCTCCAGCAGGCCCCTGATCTGCATCACCCGGTCCACGGTGCGCTCCGCGTAGTCGCGGTAGCCGTTCGGCGCCCGGTCCGGCACCAGCAGGCCCTGCTCCTCGTAGTAGCGAAGCAGCCTGCGCGGAGTCCCGGTGCGCTCCGACAGTTCCCCGATCCGCATGCGCCCCCCTTCCTTCCCCGTCGGCACGACCGACTTGACATTCACATCTATGTGAGGGTTTGAGGATACAACCATGTCAACATCCCAAGCAGAGCTGCTGGACAACGCCCCGGCAGCACCTGAGCGGCGCAAGCTGCCCATGTCTCCGCTCCTGGCCCTCGCCACAGCAGCCTTCATGGGCATTCTGACCGAGGCGCTGCCCGCCGGTGTGCTTCCCGAGATGGCCCGCGACATGTCCGTCAGCGAATCGGCCATGGGCCAGGCGCTGACGATCTACGCCATGGCGACCGGCCTCTCGGCGATCCCGCTGGCCAAGCTCACCGCCACCTGGAACCGCAAGAAGCTCCTGCTGCTGTCCGTGACGGCCTTCGCCGTCGCCAACACGGTCACCGCGATCTCCTCCAGCTACTCGCTGACCATGGTGTTCCGGCTGATCGCCGGTGTCGCCGCGGCCGCGGTCTGGGCGGAACTGGTCGGCTACGCACGCCGGTTGGCACCCCCGCACCTGCAAGGACGGGCCATCGCCATCACCATGGCCGGTGTGCCGCTCGCCCTCTCGCTGGGCATTCCCGTCGGTACGTTCCTGGGCGGCCTGTTCGGCTGGCGCCTCACCTTCGGCCTGGTCACCGTGGTCTCCGTGGTCCTGCTCGGCTGGATCTGGGCCACCGTGCCGGACGCCCCGGGCCAGCAGCCCGGTACCGGCGAGCCGATCCTGAAGGCCTTCCGGCTGCCCGGCGTCGCCGCCGTGCTGTTCGTGGTCGCCGCCTACGTGCTCGCCCACAACATCCTGTACACGTACATCGCCACCTTCCTCGACTCGTACGACATCGGCGGCTCCCGCGACACCGTGCTGCTGGTCTTCGGCATCGCCTCGGTGGTCAGCATCTGGGTCACCGGCGCGCTGGTGGACCGCAAGCTGCGGCTGCTGACCGTGGTCAGCTCCGCCCTGTTCATCATCGCCTCGATCATGCTGGTGGTCCTCGCGAGCAACCTGTGGGTCGTCTACGCCGCGATGATCCTGTGGGGCCTGGGCTGGGGCGGCGTCACCACGCTGCTCCAGACGGCCGTCACGGACGCGGGCGGCGACCGCGGCCAGGCGCTCCTCGTCACCACCTGGAACTCCTTCATGGCCGGCGGCGGCGCGGTCGGCGGCATCCTGCTCGACGCCCAGGGGCCCAAGTCCTTCCCCTGGAGCGTGCTCGCCCTGATGGTCCCGGTGCTGCTCGTCGTGGTCATCGCCCGACGGCACGCCTTCCCCGCGAAGCGTCCCGACAACGGCTGACGCTCCGCCCGGGCGGGCACCCCGGCCACCCCCGTCACGGAGGTGCCCGCCCGCTCCCCGGGGTGGCTCGTCGGTCCCGCCGACGAGCC
>NZ_JBEOYE010000100.1:0-29970 GCF_040296945.1 Streptomyces sp. NPDC001941
CGGGAGGCGAGGGCGGGCGCCGCGTCGCGCTCGGCCTCGCGGATGGCGGTGGCCACGCGTGCGGAGCGGTCGGCGGCGGCGCGGTGGCGCAGCACGGCCTCGGCGGCCTGCCAGGCGGAGTACAGGGTGCGCGCTTCGGTGAGTTCGCGGCGCTGGGCGGCGGCGCCCTTCTCGGCGACGGTGAGGGCCAGCGAGGCGTGCCGGTAGGCGAGTTCGGCGGCGATCAGTGAGCCGCGTCCGCGTCCGCGCTCGGCCTCGGAGACGGCGTGGGCGGCGGTGGTGACCCGCTGGGCGAGGTCGGCGGCCCGGCCGCGCTCGACGGCGGCGCGCACGGAGAGGCGGCGGGCGAGGCCGCGGGTGCGGCGCTCGGCCCCCGCGTGCACGTCACGCGCGCGTGCCCGGGTGGCGGTGGCGTCGACGATGCGGGTGAGCAGGTCGACGGAGCCCGCGGTGAAGTCGCGCTCGGCGGTGAGTTCGGCGCGCCGCCCCAGCTTGTTGCCGAAGCCGCTGACCAGGTCGGCGAGTCCGTCGGTGTCGCGGGTGTCGGTGACGGCGCGCAGCAGCAGGTCGGTGAAGTCGGAGTCCTTCTTGACCGCGAAGAGACCGGCGGCCTCACCCTCGTCCGCGTTCATCTCGCGCTGGTAGCGGAAGAGTTCGGGGTCGAGGCCCAGGTCGCCCAGGTGCTCGTTCCAGCGGTCGTGGATCTCCTCCCAGTACACGTCGAGGTGCGGGTAGGCCTTGCCCGCGTCGGTGAGCGCGTCGCGGAAGCCCTTCATGGTGCGGCGCCGTCCGCGCGCGCCGGAGGCCCCTTCGGCCGCGGGGCGCATCGAGGTGGCCTCGGCGACCGGGAGGGAGTCCAGGCTGAGGCCCGGTCCGGGCCGGAAGGAGTACCAGGCCTCGGCGAACTTGCGCGGGTCGTTGGAGACCTGCCGGCCGCGCCACTCGCTGACCTTGCCGACGACGACGAGTTCACCGGTGAGGGTGTGCTGCCACTCCAGCGCCACGTGTCCGCAGTCGTCGGCGAGCAGGAACTTGCGGAGCACGCCGGAGCTGGCGCCGCCCAGGGTGTTGCGGTGGCCGGGCAGCATCACCGAGAAGATCAGCTTGAGCAGTACGGACTTGCCGCCGCCGTTCTCCAGGAAGAGCACGCCCGCGGGCGCGGGGCGGCGCGGCGGGCCGACCGGCTCGTCCTCGAAGAACTCCGCCTGGGTGGGGGCGGGGTCGGGCACGGGCTCGCCGACGCCCCGCAGGTCCAGCACGGTGTCGGCGTAGCGCGCACCGGCGGGGCCGATGGAGTAGAGGCGGACCCGGGACAACTCGTACATGGCGGCGGACTCTCGTCGTCTGTGGGGGCGGTTACGCGTGGAAGGGCAGGCCGGCGTCGGCGGCGAGTTCGAGGTCGTCGCCGTCGGGGGCGGGCACCAGGGTGGCCGTGCCGTCGGTGACGGGGACGACGCCGAGGTCGAGTAGCTCGGCCATGGCGGCGCTGCCGGCCATGTCGCGGACCTGGAGCTGGTAGCGGGCGGTGGTGCGGTACGCGCCTCCGGCGTCGTCGCCGGTGCGCTGGAGGAACCCGGAGTCGGTGAGGAAGGCGACGGCCTTGCCGACGATGCCGGTGGTGGAGCCGGCCAGCCGGCGGGCGTCCTTGGTGGCACCGGTGGCGCTGCGGCGCGCGTAGACGCGCCAGGCGGCTTCGAGGCCGGGGGCGTCGCTGGCGGGGTCGGTGTTCTCGCCGAGCTCGTCGGCGCGCTCCTCGAGGCGCCGGCAGGCCTGGCGTACGAAGGCGTCAATGCCGTTGACCGTGACGCGGCCGATGTACCCGTCGTCGGCGAGGTCCTCGGGGCGCGGGAACGCCATGGCGGCGACGGCCAGGTGGGCCAGGCCGTGCAGGAAGCGGTCGGCGGACTCGGCGGAGGCGCGACGCGCGTAGTCGCCCATGCGGACGGCGAAGACGGAGTCCTCGGCGGCGGTGACGGCCATCCCCGCGCGCGGGGAGACCTCCAGGACGACGAGGCCGAGTCCGGCCGCGACGGCGTCGGCCAGGCGCGCGAAGGCGGTCTCCTCGCGGTAGCGGCGCAGCAGGTCGGCGTACTCCTGGTCGCGGGCCGGGAGGAGCTTGGGCTGGAGGCCGAAGGAGACGAGCCGGGCCGCGTCGGCGGCGTCGGCGGGCGTGAGGGGACGGCCGGCGGCGCGCGGGGCGGGCGCCGCGTCGGGCTCGTCGTACCCGCCGCGGTCGTACGGGGTCCCGGCCGCGCCGCTCCCGTCGTACGGCGCCGCGTCGTACCGGGTCGCGTCGTCGCCGGTGCCCGTGTACGCGTCCCGGCCGGGCGTGCCGTCCCCGGCGTCCGCCGCGACGCCGTCGTGCGCGGTGGGCGCCGGGGCCTCGGCCTCGTCCCCGAACGCGTGCTCGGCGTGCTGGTCGGTCACTGGGAGGTCTCCTCGGTCGGCGCCGGTGCGGCGGGGGTGGTCCTGGTGCTGGTCCTGGTGCGCGCGGGGGCCGGGTTCTCCCGGTCGGCGGCCATGCCGGAGGCGTCCAGCAGCGCGGTGCCCACGATCAGGTCGGCGCCGCCGAACTCCGGGTCGTCCAGGAGCGTTCCGTCGTCGACGGCGAAGAGCAGGCGCTCCTCGCCCTGGCGGTAGGCGGTGCCGACCGGCGGGCTGGCGGCGTGTATGGCCAGCAGCGCCACCAGGTAGGGCAGGTCCGGGTCGGTGCGGCGGGCGTCGGCGAGCAGTCCGGAGAGGCGGCGCGGGGCGTCGTCGGGGACGTCGAGCAGCTCCATGGCGACGGCCAGCTGCTCCTCGCTGAAGCGGCTGTCGTCGGGGGTGGCGATCAGGTCGGGCTCGGGCATCTCGGCGCCCAGGTGCTCGCGCTCGGCCGGCGGGGTGAGCAGCATCTCGACGAGGTCGCCCACGCGGACGGCGGCCGGGGTGCGCGGGCCGGTGCCGCGGGCGAAGAAGGCGTCGGTGACACGGACGGCGTCGCGTACGGGCAGCGGGAGCAGCGGGGCGACCAGCTGTCCGTACAGGTCGAGGCCCGAGCGGGCGGTGGTGTGGGCGAACGCCTGGCGGTCCTGCTCGGCGCGGAACAGCGGGCCGGCCTCCAGCAGGCGGGACTGCAGCTGGGTGTGGCGGCGGATGCAGTCCTTGACGATGTCGACGAGCTCGGCGGCGCGGCGCTTGTGCTCGTGGTCCTCGGCCTCGTCGCGCGCCTTGCGGATGTTCGTCAGGATCGCGTTCTCGTGGCGGTAGCGGTCGGCGACGTGGTCCAGCGCCTCGGCGATCATGTCGGGGACGGTCTGGAGCCAGTCGACCGCGCGTACGTTGCGCCGGGTGGCCTCCAGGGTCCGGCGGAGGGTCTCGGCGTACTGCACGGTCCGGTAGCGGGCCTGTTCGGCGGCGAGCTGGGCGTCGGCGAGGCGGCCCCTGCTGATCAGGACCTCCAGCTTGACCTCGGCGGCGATCTGGGCGCTGGTGACGTCGGTGTCCAGGGCTCCGACCAGCACGTTGACGGCCTCGTCGGTGGTGCGCAGGTAGACCCCGCCGCCGTATCCCGGGACCTCTTCGATCAGCTTGAAGTCGTAGTCCCTGCGGACGTAGATCCCGTCGGTGCCGAAGGTGCCGTAGACGGCGCGGAAGCCGCGGTCGACGCTGCCGACGTTGACCAGGTTCTCCAGGACCCAGCGCGCCACCCGCTCGTGCTCGGCGGCGGGGCGGCCGGGGGCCTGGGCGGCGACGCGGGGCAGCAGCCGGGCGACGATCTGCTCGTGGTCGGCGCCGGTGTCGAAGTCCATGTTCAGGGTGACGAGGTCGATGGCGGCGAGGGCGACCTCCGCCATCGCGTACACCGAGTACTCGCCGGCGAGCATCGCCTTGCGGGAGTCAAGGTCGTGCAGCGGCGCGGTGCACGCGAGCGCGCGCAGCCGGCGCGCGAGCCCTTCGTCGGCGGCCGGGCCCATGGCGGGCCTCGGCCCCGCGCTGAGCTGGGGCGCCGCGGTTCCCGTCGGTTCCGTCGAGGCAGGCGAAGTCACGCAGCACAGATTAGGTCCTCGCACTGACAACGGTCGAAACGGCGCAGATGCGACCGGGCGCCCGGGCCGTCCCCGCACGCCCCCGGGCGGGGCGGGGGACGCCGTGGCGTGCCTTGGGGGAGGGCAGGCGGGCGGCGGGGCCCGTGCGTCCTGCCGGGGTCAGACGAGCCCGGCGTAGACCTCGACGAGCTGGGTGCGGGAGTCGTCGAGGTAGGCGGCGAGCAGGGCCTCCGCCTCGGCCCGGCGCCCCGCCCGCAGGGTGTCCAGGATCTCCCGGTTGCGTGCGAGGTAGGGCTCGTGCAGCCGCTGGGGGTCGGCCACCACGTGGAAGGCGAGGCGCAGTTCGGCCAGGACTCCGCGCATCAGCTCGTCGGTGCGTGCGCTGCCCGCGAGGGCGACCAGTTCGCGGTGGAAGTGGATGTTGGCCGTGGACACGCCCTTCCAGTTCCCGGCGCGGGCCGCGGCCAGGCCCTCGGCGACGGCGGCGGCCAGTGCGTCGAGCGCGAACGGCGGCTCACCCAGGCCGTGCACGACGGCGCACTCGACCAGCCTGCGGGTGCGGTAGATGTCCACGACGTCGTCGACGGCGAGGACGCGCACGAAGACCCCGCGGTTGAGCTCGTGGACCAGCAGCCGCTCGTGGGTGAGCAGGCGGAAGGCTTCGCGCAGGGTGTTGCGGGAGACCTTGAGGGCGCCGCCGATGCCCTCCTCCGACAGTCGGGTGCCGGGCGGGAAGTAGCCCTCGGCGACGCGGGTGCGCAGGATGTCCGCGACGCGTTCGGCGGTGCTGGTGCGCCCGAGCAGCGCCCGGTCGTCGGCCAGTTCGCCGAGGCCGGGGCCTCCGGTCCCCTGTGCGCCGGTCGCCTGTGCGCCCACGGTTCCCCACTCTCCCTCGGCCGCCCGCCGCCGGGCGCGTGCGCCCATCGTAGGAGCAGCGGAGGGACGGACGGAGGGAAGAAGGGCGGGGAGGCGGGAACGAGCGGACAAGACTCTTGTCGGATCGTTCAACAATCCTCTACGTTGTGACGCACGGCACGGCTCCGCACCCCTCCCCCCTCTGCGAGGTGCACATGAGCACGACACGCGAACGAGCGGCACAGGACCCGATCCCCGACGAGCAGGGCGCGTTCGGCTGGCTGCGCGCGCTCGGACCACGCGGCCGACGGGCCTTCGCCGGTGCCTTCGGCGGCTACGCCCTGGACTCGTACGACTTCTTCACCCTGCCGCTCGGCATGGTGGCGATCTCCGCCTACTTCGCCCTGGACAAGGGCCAGACGGGGCTGCTGACCACCGTCACCCTGGTCGTCTCCGCGATCGGCGGCGCGCTCGCCGGGATCCTCGCCGACCGCATCGGCCGCGTCCGGGCCCTGATGATCACGGTGGGCACCTACGCGCTGTTCACCGTGGCGTGCGGCTTCGCGCCCGACTACGAGACGCTGATGGTCTTCCGCGCGCTGCAGGGCCTCGGCTTCGGCGGCGAGTGGGCGGTCGGCGCGGTCCTGGTCGCCGAGTACGCCGGCGCCCGCCACCGGGGCCGCACCCTGGGCGGCGTGCAGAGCGCCTGGGCGGCCGGCTGGGCACTCGCCGTGGTCGTCTACACGGTGGTCTTCCAGTTCGCCGACGGCGACCTCGCCTGGCGGATCATGTTCTGGACCGGCGCGCTGCCCGCCCTCCTGGTCGTCTACGTCCGCCGCAACGTCGAGGACGCCCCGCGGGCCGCCGCCGCGCGCGAGGCGGACGCCACCCGCGGTTCGTTCGCCGCGGTCTTCAGGGGCCCGCTGCTGCGCACCACGCTGTTCGCCGTACTGCTGTCGACCGGGGTGCAGGGCGGTTACTACACACTGGCCACCTGGGTGCCCACCTACCTCAAGGACGAGCGCGGCCTGACCGTCGTCGGCACCGGCGGCTATCTGGCGTTCCTGATCTCCGGGGCGTTCGCCGGGTACCTCACGGGCGGCTACCTGACCGACCTGCTCGGCCGCAAGCGCAACATCGCCCTGTTCGCGGTACTGTCCGCCGCCTGCATCCTCGTGTACACGCACCTGCCCGCGGACGCGGACGGACTGCTGCTGGTGCTCGGCTTCCCGCTGGGCTTCTGCATGTCGGCCATCTTCAGCGGTTTCGGCTCCTTCCTCTCCGAGCTGTACCCGACAGCCGTACGGGGCACGGGACAGGGCTTCACGTACAACACCGGCCGCGCCGTGGGCGCCTTCTTCCCCACCCTGGTCGGCTTCCTCGCCGACAGCTGGGGCGTGGGCGGGGCGCTCGTCTTCGGTGCGATCGGCTACGCGCTCGCCGTCCTGGCCCTGTTCGGACTTCCCGAGACCCGTGGCAAGGAGCTGGTGTGAACCCCGCGCTCACCCCTGCGGCCGACACGCGCGCGGGCGACACCTCCCCGTGGGCGCGCCGGGCGGGATGCTGGTCACCGACGTCCGCGACGCGCACCACCGCGTCGCCCGACCGGAGAGGGTTCCCGCCATGACCTGGGCCTCCATCGACCTCAACGCCGACCTCGGCGAGGGGTTCGGCCGCTGGACGCTGACCGACGACGAACAGCTGCTGTCCGTCGTGACCAGCGCGAACGTCGCCTGCGGCTTCCACGCCGGCGACGCCGTCACCATGCGGCGGGTGTGCGAGCGCGCCGTCGAGCGCGGCGTGCGGATCGGCGCCCAGGTCTCCTACCGCGACCTGGCCGGCTTCGGCCGCCGCGCCATGGACGTGCCCGCCGGGGAACTGGCCGCGGAAGTCGCGTACCAGATCGGCGCGCTGGAGGTGTTCGCGCGGGCGGCGGGCGCACGCGTGTCGTACGTGAAGCCGCACGGCGCGCTCTACAACCGGGTGGTGCACGACGAGGACCAGGCCCAGGCGGTCGTCGACGGCGTCCTGCTGACCGGCGAGCGGCTGCCGCTGCTCTGCCTGCCCGGCTCACGGCTGCACGCCATCGCGGAGAAGGCCGGACTGCCGCCGGTCTCCGAGGCGTTCGCCGACCGCGCCTACACCGCGCACGGGACCCTGGTGCCCCGTGGCACGGAGGGCGCCGTGCTGAGCGACGGGGAGGCCATCGCCGAACGCTGCGTCAGCCTGGCCCGGTTCGGCACCGTCACCTCGATCGACGGCAAGCCGGTACCCGTACGGGCACGTTCGCTGTGCGTGCACGGCGACACCCCGGGCGCGGTCGGCACGGCGCGACGGGTGCGGGCCGGCCTGGAGGCGGCGGGCGTGCGCGTGGAGGCGTTCGTATGAGGGCGCTGCCCGTGGGCGCACGGGCCCTGCTCGTCGAACTGTCCACCCCGGCCGAGACCCAGGCCCTGCACGCGGAGCTGCTGCGCCGCAGGGCCGCCGGGACGCTGCCGCCCGTGGCGGAGGTCGTCCCGGCCGAACTGACGGTGCTGCTGGACGGTCTCGACGATCCCGCGCGGCTGGCCGCCGAGCTCCCCGGCTGGCGGGTGCCGCCCGCGCCCACGCGCGCGGTGGACGCGGTGGTGCTGCCCGTGCGCTACGACGGGCCCGACCTCGCCGACGTGGCCGCGCTGTGGGGGGTGAGCCCCGAGGCGGCGGTACGGATCCACACGGGCACCGTCTTCCGGGTGGCGTTCTGCGGGTTCGCGCCCGGCTTCGGCTACCTGACCGGGCTGCCCGCCCGGTACGCGGTACCGCGCCGCCCCACGCCCCGTACCGCCGTCCCCGCCGGGTCCGTCGCCCTGGCGGGCCCGTACACGGGCGTCTACCCGCGTTCCTCGCCCGGCGGCTGGCAGCTCGTCGGACGCACCGACGCCGTGCTGTGGGACACCGCGCGCGAACCCGCCGCGCTGCTGTCCCCGGGCGCCGAGGTCCGCTTCACGGTGGAGGCCCGGTGACCGACCGCGCCGTCGCGGTGGTCCGTGCCGGGGCACTGACCACGGTGCAGGACCTGGGCCGCCCCGGCCACGCGCACCTGGGGGTGCCGCGCTCAGGGGCCCTGGACCCCGCCGCCCTGCGGCTGGCCAACCGTCTGGTCGGCAACGCGCCGGACGCGGCCGCCCTGGAGACCACCGTCGACGGCACCGCCCTGCGCCCCCGCTGCCCGGTGACCGTCGCCGTCCTCGGCGCGCCCTGCGCGGTACGGGTCGACGGCCGCCCGGCCGCCTGGGGCGCCCCGGTCACCGTCGCGGCGGGCGCCGTGCTGGACGTGGGCCCGGCACTGCGCGGGCTGCGCGCGTACGTCGCCCTGGCCGGCGGCCTCGCCGTCCCGCCGGTCCTCGGCAGTCGCTCCACCGACCTGCTCTCGGGGCTGGGGCCGCACCCCCTCGGGGACGGCGAGGTCCTGCCACTGGGCCCGGTGACCGCGCCCCCCGCACGCGTGGACACCGCCTGCTGTCCGGCGCCGCCCGGGGAGCTGGTGCTGCGGGTCCGGCTGGGGCCGCGGCACACCTGGTTCACGGACGCGGCCCTGCGCACCCTCACCACGCGCGCGTACCGGGTCTCCGCCGCCTCCAACCGGATCGGGCTGCGCACCGAGGGGCCGGCCCTGGAGCGGTCCCGCGCGGGCGAGCTGCCCAGCGAGGGGATGGTGCTGGGCGCCGTACAGGTACCGCCGGACGGACGGCCCGTGGTGTTCCTGGCCGACCATCCGACGACCGGGGGCTACCCGGTGGTCGCGGTGGTCGACGAGAGGGACCTGGGAGCGGCCGCGCAGGCCGTGCCGGGCACGCCCGTGCGGTTCGTGACCGGCCGCTGAGCGGCGCGCCGCCGGTGCCCTGCCGCTCATCCCTCGGCGACGGCCAGCGGACCGTCCGGGGTGACCGCCGCGAGGGCGGCGCCCAGGGCCCGTTCCGCCCGCTGGTCGAGGCGGGCGCTGGTGCCGCGCGCCCAGTGCCGTACCTCCGCCCCCGCCATGCCCACCAGTTGCGGCAGCAGATCGGTGCAGCGCCGGGCCACCCAGCCGGTCCCGGCGGTCGCCAGCCACAGCAGGGTCTCGCTCCGGCCCGGCGGCGGCCGGTGCGGGTCCCGGCCGGGCCCCGGGCCGTGCGCGAGGCCCCGCCCGGCGAGCTCGCCGTGGAACCGGGAGGCGATCGTGCGGTGCCCCCGCTCCCCCGGGTGAAGCCGGTCCGCGCTCCACAGCGCCCGGTCGGCCACCCAGGCGGCGTCCGCGGTGTGCAGGTGCACGGCCTCGTACCGCTCGGACAGGGCGTGCACCACCGCGTTCACCGCCCGCTGACGGCGGGCCAGCGGGCGGGCCAGTGGTCCGGGCAGACCGAGCATCGCCCCCGGGTCGGGCAGGCACGCCGTCAGGAGCAGCGCGCCGCGCGCGCTCAGCCCGGCGCACACCCCGTCCAGGCGCACCGCGAACGCGCCGATGTCGAAGGACGCCCGCAGGGTGTCGTTGACGCCGACGACCACGGAGGCGATGTCCGGGGCGAACTCCCGGGCCAGTGGCGCCTGTCGCTCGGCCACGTCGCGGCTCTGGGCGCCGCTGACGGCGAAGTTGCGGAACTGTGCGGGCCGTTCGCCGTCGCCCAGGTACTCGGCGAGCAGCGCCGCCCAGCCCCGCCACCCGCCGTCCACCGGATCGCCCACCCCGGCGGTCAGCGAGTCCCCCAGGGCCGCGAAGCGCAGGGCGTGCGTACTCATGCCGGCAGCCCTCGCGCCGGTGTCCGCGCGTCCGGCGCGCGGACCGCCCGTACCGGTGCCTCGTGCGCGGCCAGGAAGGCGTCCACGGACCGCTGCCAGCCGAACAGCCCGGCCCGGGCCCTGGCCGCGTCCCGGCGCGCCCGCTCGGGCCTGGACAGCAGCTCGGCGACCGCGTCGGCGAAACCCCGGGCCCCGTCGGGCGCCGCGAGGCCCGCGTCGCCGATCACCTCGGGCAGCGCGGAGGAGGCGCTGGCCACCACGGGCGTCCCGCAGGCCAGTGCTTCCAGGGCGGACAGTCCGAAGGTCTCGGCGGGCCCGGGGGCCAGGCACACGTCGGCGCTCGCCTGGAGGGCGGTGAGTTCGGCGCGGTCGGCGAGGTACCCCAGGAAGTGCACCGGCAGCCGCTCCTGGCGGGCCCTGCGCACCAGCGAGGGGCGCAGCGGGCCGTCCCCCGCCACCACCAGGACGGCGTCCACCGCGCGCGTGCGCAGTTCGGCGAGGGTGTCCAGGGCGGCGGCCGGGCGCTTCTCCACGGACAGCCGGGAGCACATCAGGAGCAGCACCTGTCCACCGCGCGCGTAGCGCTCGCGCAGCACCTGCGAGCGGCGCCGCGGGCAGCAGCGCTCCAGGTCCACTCCGAGGGGCGCCCGTACGACGTTGCGGGCGCCCAGCCGTACGAACTCCCGCTCGGCCCACTCGGTGGTGCACACCACGCGTGAGTACGCCCAGGCGGTACGGCGGTTGAGCCGGTCCGCGGAGCGGGCGGCGAGGCCGGGTGGGACGCCCCAGGTGCGCAGGACGCCGTCGGCGGTCTCGTGGGAGACCATCACGGACGGCACGCGGGCGCGCCGGGCCCATTCGCCGGTCCAGCGCAGGGTGGTGCGGTCGGAGACCTCCAGGCGGTCCGGGGCGAGCCGTTCCAGGAGCCGGGTCAGGGCGCGCCGGTCGGCCAGGACGCGGTAGCCGCCGGTCCCGGGCAGCATCGGGCCCGGCAGGGTGATCACCCGGCCCTGTGCGGTCTCCTCGTCGCCGGGGCGCCCACCGGGAACGATCAGGACGGGTGCGTGTCCGGCGGCGAGGTAGCCGCGGCCCAGTTCGCCCAGGGCGGTGCGCAGGCCGCCGGAGGAGGGGGTGACGAAGTTGGCCATCCGTACGATCCGCAGCCCGTTCACGCCGCCACCTCCGCGCGCGCGTGCAGGACGCTCTCGTAGTGGCCGAGCAGTTGGTCGCCGACGGCGCTCCAGGTGCGGTCCTGGACGGCGGCCCGTCCGGCCGTCCCGTACGCCGTGCGCAGGGCGGGGTCGGCGGCCAGCGCGGCGACGGCGGCGCGGAGGGCGCCGGGGTCGTCCGGGGTGACCAGCAGTCCGGTGCGGCCGTGCGCGACCAGGTCGAGCGGCCCGCCCGCCGCGGGGGCGACGACGGGAACCCCGCTGGCCATGGCCTCCTGGACGGTCTGGCAGAACGTCTCGTAAGGGCCGGTGTGCGCGAACACGTCGAGCGAGGCGAACAGCCGGGCCAGGTCCTCGCCCGTGCGCCTGCCCAGGAAGTGCGCTCCGGGCAGCTGTCCGCGCAGGGTCGGGCCACTGGGCCCGTCGCCGACCACGACGACTCGGACGCCCGGCAGGCCCTGGAGACCGGCGAGCAGGTCGACGCGCTTCTCCGGGGCGAGCCGGCCGACGTAGCCGACCAGCAGCTCGCCGCCGGGCGCCAGTGCGCGGCGCAGCGCCTCGTCGCGCAGGGCGGGCCGGAAGCGCCCGGTGTCGACGCCCCGGGGCCACAGGCGCACCCGGGGCACGTCGTGCGCGGCCAGGTCGGCGACGGCCGCGCCGGACGGGGCCAGGGTGAGGTCGGCGGCGGCGTGCACGGCCCGGATGCGCCGCCAGGCGGCCGCCTCGCCCGCGCCCACGTACATGCGCGCGTAGCCGCCGAGGTCGGTCTGGTAGACGGCGACGGCGGGCAGCGCGAGCCGGGCGGCGGCCGCCATGCCGCGCACCCCGAGGACGAACGGGCTGGCCAGGTGGACGAGTTCGGCGCAGTGCTCGGCGATCGCCGCGGCGACGCGGCGGCTGGGCAGTGCGACGCGTACCTGGGGGTAGCCCGGCAGCGGGAGGGAGGGGACGCGGACGACGCGGCAGGGCGCCGTCGTGTCCGTGTCGTGGGGGGTGCTCGCGGCCCCGGCCGGGGCCGGGGCTATGACGAGCGGTTCGTGGCCGCGCCGGACCAGGTGCAGCGCGGTCTGGTAGGCGCAGTGCGCCACTCCGTTGACGTCGGGAGGGAAGGACTCGGTGACGATGACGACACGCATACCCGTGTTGTCGTCGCGCCCGGGGTGGCCCGGCCAACGTGGATCTTTCCGTGCGTCGAACGTCCCATGAGCGTTTGTGCCTCAGGGTGTCCGTTCGCGTACGCGCGCGTGGCGCTCTTCGCTCACATGGCGGCGGGATCCGTACCGATCCGGCTGCGCACCGCGGTCTGCACCTCGTCCTCCTCGGCGGGGTCGGCGGCGAGCCTGCGCAACCGCTCCGCAACGCGTACGTCACCGGTCTCGGCGTGCAGCGCGGCGACCTCGCGGGTGGTCTCCTCGCAGTCCCACAGGCACTCCACCGCGAACCCGGTGGCGAACGAGGGGTCGGTCGCGGCCAGCGCGCGGGCGGCGCGGCCGCGCAGCTGGGAGGAGGCGGTCTCGCGGTACACGTGCCGCAGCACGGGGGCCGCGCAGACGATCCCGAGCCGTCCGGCGCCGTCCACGAGCCGGTACAACGCCTGGGCGTCGGGGCCGTCGGACCGTACGGTCTCGCGCAGCGCCCCGAGGACCAGCTGGGCGTCCTCGTGGCCGCCGCGGCAGGCGAGCACGCCCGCCGCGCTGGCGCCGAGGGCGTCGGGCCGGTGCACCCAGCCGCGCGCCCGGTCCACGGCCTCTTCGCCGCACATCCGCTCGAACGCGGCCACGGCCGCCTCGGCGACGGTGCGGGAGGGACTGCCGGCGGCCGCCTCGATCAGGTCCAGCACGGCCGGGTCCCGGGACTCGGCCAGGTAGTGCAGGGAGGCGCTGCGCGCCCCGTCACCGCCGTCGCGGGCGGCCTCCACGATCCGCTCGCGGTCCTCGGGCCCGGCGACCGCGTTCAGGCAGCGGGCGGCGGGCAGGTGCAGGGCGCTGCCCCGCTCCAGGCCCTGCTCGGCCCACTCGAACACGGCTTCGACGCTCCAGCCGGGCCGCGGCCCGGTGGGGCTCAGCTGGCGCTGCCAGCGGTCGAAGGAGCCCTGTTCACGGGCGGCACGCACGCGTGCCCCCACGGCTTCGCGCCGGTCCTCGGCCCACAGACGCCACGGCCGGGGCTCGAAGGCGTCCCGCACGGTCGCGGCGAGATCGGCCTCGCCCCGCGCGGTCAGCGGGAACCTGGCGAGCACCGGCAGGGCCAGGGCGCGCAGGCCAGCGTCGTCGTCGCGCAGGGCCAGCTCGTCCAGGGCCCAGGCCCAGTTCGCGCCGGTGGCCGCGTAGCGCCGTAGGAGCCCCAGGGCGTCCTCGCGGCCGTACGAGGCGAGGTGGCCCAGGACGGCCAGGGACAGGCCCGTGCGCTCCTCGGCGTCGTCGAGCCGGTCGTCGGCCGAGAACAGGTGGCCCTCGATCTCGTCGAGGCCTCCGTCGAGATCCAGGTACAGGCGCGCGTAGTACAGCGATCGGTTCTCGACCTGCCAGTCGTGGCGCGGGTCGTGGAGAACGCAGTGGTCAAGGGCGGCCAGGGCCTCGTCGCGGGGGGCGGCGAGCGCGTGCAGCGTGCCGTCGCCGCGGCCCCTCTGCAGCAGGCCGAGCAGTGTGCCGCTCGGCGCTATGACTGGATCGAACATGGAAAGTGCCTCACATCAAGCTGTCGACGCAACCGGTGATTCCGGAAAGGGGTGATCGCCTAGGCCACGCGGCAACATGCTCGGCTGCCCGTCTGCATCTGCTTGGTGCAAGTCATCTTCCTCTGCCTCTCGTCCGTGGCCCCGTGCGGGCTCGACGACGTCATGATGACCCAGCCATTTCGCCACCGCGACCACATTTACGGCACGCCCTCACCTGCTGTTCAGCGCTCGTTCACCCGTGCGCGAAGAGCTCGAGGAGGTCCGTCTTCCCAAACATCCGCGCGGTATCCACCGCGGACGGAGTTCCGGCCTCCGGATCGGCGCCGCCCTTCAGGAGCGCGTCGATCACCGCGCGCTCGCCCTTGAAGACGGCCCCGGCGAGCGGGGTCTGCCCCCGGTCGTTGGCGCGATCCGCGTCGCCACCGCGCGCGAGGAGGGCGGTCACCGCCTCCGGGTGCCCGTGATAGGCGGCGAGCATCACCAGGGAGTCGCCCCGGTCGTTGGTGAGGTTCACGGGCACGCCTGCGTCGACGTACGCCGCGAGGGCTTCCGCGTCGCCGTGCCGCGCCAGGTCGAAGACCTTCGACGCCAGCTCGACGACCTCGGGATCCGGGGCCTCGCTCATCGGACGACCGCCTTTCAGTGCCGGGGGGTGCGGGTGGGCCGGTGCCCGTACGCCGGAGTGCGCCGCCGTACGAGTGAATCGACAGGGTACTGCCCGCACGGCGACATGAGGCGGCCGTACGGCGGCAAAGATCACCGCGAACGGAACCAACCGCTCCGTCTGCTGGTGCGACCGCGTCCCGGGCCACCCTCCGGTGTCCGCCAGTCCAGTGAAATCATCGATATTTCACTCGATTGCACCTTTTGTCATATAGATACTTTCCGTAAGCCTGGAAGAACTCATGGTGACTGTCCCCTCGACCAGGAGAACCCCCAATGATCCTGTCCATCTCAGGCGTCGTACTGCTCGGCATCATCGTCTTCCTCTTCTTCCGGAAGGACGGCCTCAAGGCATCCCACGCGCTGGTCTGCGCCCTCTTCGGCTTCTACCTCGCGGGCACGGCCATCGCCCCGAGCATCAAGGCCGGCGGCGCGAGCCTCGCCAGCCTCCTGGGCGGGATCAAGTTCTGATCCGCCCCGCCCCCTTCCACGACATCAGGAACACCAGGAGCACCACGTGGCCCGGCGACCACTCCCCCGCATTCTGAGCAGCGGCAGCGCCCGCGTACTGAGCAGCGGCAGCGCTCAGATCGCGCGCGGTCGAGAGATCGCGCGCACGGCCGCCGACAGCGCCACCGACGTCCTCCATCCGCTGATCACGGTCTCCCGGGGTCTGCGGAAACTGGCCGCGACGGCCAAGGCCAAGTGGGCCGCGACCCCCAAGGAGCGGCGCGGTCCCACGCTGTTCCTGGCCGCGGCCTGCGTCCTGGTCGTCGCGCTCATCCCGTACGGACCGCTCCTCGCGATCATCACGGTGATGGGAGCGGCCGCGTGGAAGGGGCGGGAGCGCCCCGTCGTGAAGACGGGGCCCGACGAGGCGGAGGTCGAACGGCTCCAGGCGCTGTACGAGGCGCTCGTGCCGTACTTCTCCGTCCCCGAGGACCCGAGTCCGCTGTTCGCCCACGGCGGGGACTGGGCGGGCGCACTCAGCGACTACGAGTTCGACGGCAACGGGCGCATGAGCCGGGTACGCGTGAAGTACCCGGCGTACTTCACCGACGGCGAGGCCGAGTCGCGCGCACGCATCGAACAGCTGCTGCACGCGAAGTCAGGGCGCGGCCGCGAGTACCTCTTCGACTGGGACGAGGAGGGCAACCAGCTCGTCATGAGCGTGCTGCCCGCCCTGTCCACGGGGATCGCCGCCCAGCACTTCGTCACGGTCCCCGGCGAGACCGTGCTCGGCTTCACCGACCCCGGCGCCGTACAGCGCACCGTGCCGGTCGTCGACGGCGACGAGACGCGCGACGCGCCGCCCGTGGTCTGGCGCACCGGACCGCGCTCCACGGAGCCGCACCTGCTGGTCGTCGGCCAGCCCGGCAGCGGCACCACCAGCCTGCTGCGCTCCATCGCCCTGCAGGCCCTCCAGCACGGAGACGTGCTGATCATCGAGGGCAGCGGCACCGGCGAGTACGCGTGCCTGACCGGCCGCACGGGCGTCCTCGCCGTCGAATGCGGCCTCGCGGGCGCCCTGGCCAGCCTCGAATGGGCGGCCCACGAGACGGAGCGCCGGCTGATCTCCGCCAACCGGGCCCGGCAGGCGGGCCACCCGGTCCCCGAGGACACCAAGCGTCCGCTGTGGATCCTGCTCGACCGGCCCAGCGTCTTCGCCCACCTCGCGGCGGCCGACGGCCGCACCGACCCGCAGCAGCTCCTCCAGGTCCCGCTGCGGCACGGGCGCGCGGCGAACGTGACCGTGGTGGTCAGCGAACAGTTCGACACCGAGGACGTGCTCAGCGAGCCGGTACTCGGCCACACGCGCGCGCGTGTGGTGCTGGGCCCGGCCGCCCCGGAGGAGATCGAGCACGTACTGGGCGCGGCCCCGCACACGACGCCGACGCCGGACGTCCCGCCGGGGCGCGGGTACGCGCGCCTGGGCACGGGACCGGTGCTCCGGCTCCAGGTGCCGGCCACTCCCGACCCGTACGACGACGCGACCAGCGAGACGCACCGGCAGGCGGTGCTCGACCTGCTGCCGGAACGGCAGACGGCACTCGACGCGACGGACATGGAGACGGGCGCGGAGACGGGCGTGGAGCAGGCGCCTGCGGAGGACGAGGAGGCGGACACCGCTCCGGTGGAGGCGGTGGCGGGGAAGGTGCGGATGGAGAAGGGGTGAGGTGGGGGACGGTGGGCCGGGGGTGGGCTGACGGATGACAGACGGCAGATGACGGATAACCCTTGACGGCTGACAGATTTCATCATCTGTCAGCCGTCAAGCGTTATCCGTCATCTGTCAGCCGTCAGCTGTCGTCCACCAGCCGTTTGCCGTCGTCCGTCAGTTGCCAGCTGCCAGCGGTCATCCGTCAGCTGTCATCCGTCACGCCACGAACGTCCGCGGGCTCTCCGCCCCCGCTCCTCCCGCGCCCGTCGCCACGAGGCGGGCCGCTTCCGCGAGGCGGGACGCCGCTTCTTCGGCGACCCGGCCGCCGACCGTGAACGGCAGCCGGACGTACCCCTCGAAGGCACCGTCCACGCCGAACCGGGGACCCGAGGGCACCCGGACTCCGACGCGCTCGCCGACCTCCGCGAGCCGGGAGCCGGACAGGCCACCCGTGCGGACCCAGAGGGTCAGGCCGCCGCGCGGGACCTCGAACTCCCAGGACGGCAGCTCCCTGCGGACCGCCGCGACCAGCGCGTCCCGGTTCTCCCGCGCCTGCGCGCGGCGCAGGCCCACGGCCTCCTCCCAGCCGCCGGTGCGCATCAGCCAGTTGACCCCGAGCTGTTCCAGGACGGGCGTGCCGAGGTCGGCGTAGGCGCGGGCGGCGACGAGGGAGCGGATGACGTCGGGGGCGGCGCGGACCCAGCCGATGCGCATGCCGGCCCAGAAGGCCTTGCTGGCGGATCCGACAGTGAGGACGGTGCTGCCCGCAGGGTCGAAGGCGCAGACGGGGCGGGGCAGGTCGTCGGCGCCGTCGTCGAGGTGGAGTTCGGACATGGTCTCGTCGACGACGAGGACGGTTCCGGCGGAGCGGGCGGCCTCGACGAGCTGGCGGCGCTGGTCCTCGCCGGCGAGGGCGCCGGTGGGGTTGTGGAAGTCGGCGACGACGTACGCGAGGCGGGGGGCGGCGTCGCGCAGGACCTGGCGCCAGCGGGTGAGGTCCCAGCCCTGGAGGCCTTCGGCCATGGCGACCGGGACGAGGCGGGCGCCCGCCTCGCGCATGAGCTGGAGGATGTTGGCGTAGGAGGGCGATTCGACGGCGATGCGTTCGCCGCGGCCGGCGAAGAGGTGGCAGATGGCGTCGATGGCGCCCATGGCGCCGGTGGTGACCATGATCTGTTCGGGCATGGTCGGGATGCCGCGACGGGTGTAGCGGTCGGCGATGGTGCGGCGGAGGTCGGGCAGGCCGGCGGGGTAGTCGCCGTGGGTGTGGGCGTAGGGCGGGAGTTCTTCGAGGGCGCCCTGGACGCTGCGGGTGAGCCAGGGTTCGGGTGCGGGCAGGGCGGCGCAGCCGAGGTCGATCATGGAGCCGAGGGCTTCGGGCGGGAGGGGTTCGAGGCCGCGGGCGGGCAGGGGGTTGCCTGCGGGGACGGCGGTCCAGCTGCCGGCGCCGCGGCGGGATTCGAGGAAGCCTTCGCTGCGGAGGGCTTCGTAGGCGGCGGCGACGGTGGTGCGACTGACGGCGAGGGCGAGGGCCAGTTCGCGTTCGGCGGGGAGCCGGGCGGCGACGGGCACGCGTCCTTCGAGGACGAGGAGGCGGATGCCGTCGGCGAGGGCGCGGTAGGCGGGGGGCTTGCGGGTGCCGGGGGTGGTGGGGCGTGGTTGTTGGGCGCTCAGCTGGCGCGCGAGCTGTGCGGGTCCGACGGCGGAGGTCCACTGTGCCATTTTTTCGGTCCACCTTCCCGGGATTGGCCCTGGTTGGTGTGCCGGGCCCGGCCACAGGGTGTCATGTGTCGGTCCACTTTCTCCACTGGGGGTTCTGATGTCACTGGTTTCCGGTCTGCGGGCGGCCGTGTCGGGTCCGCGGCTGCCGCGGCGGCTGGTGCAGTTGTACGCGGGCTTGGTGGTGTACGGGGTGAGTTCGGCGGTGCTGGTGCGCGGGGGGCTCGGTCTGGAGCCGTGGGGTGTGTTGCACCAGGGGCTTTCGGAGTTGTCGGGGCTGTCGATGGGGGTGGTGTCGATCGTGGTGGGGGCGGTGGTGCTGCTGCTGTGGGTGCCGCTGCGGGAGCGGCCGGGGCTGGGCACGGTGTCGAACGTGTTCGTGGTGGGGTTGGCGATGGACGGGGCGCTGGCGGTGCTTCCAGGGGTGGAGTGGCTGCCCGGGCGCGTGGGCCTGATGGTGGCGGGTGTGGTGCTGAACGGCGTGGCGACGGGCCTGTACATCGCGGCGCGGCTGGGCCCGGGGCCACGGGACGGTCTGATGACGGGGTTGCACCGGCGTACGGGCTGGTCGGTGCGGCTGGTGCGGACGCTGATCGAGGTCGCGGTGGTGGCGACGGGGTCCGCGCTGGGTGGTTCGGTGGGGGTGGGGACGGTGCTGTACGCGCTGGCGATCGGGCCGCTGGCGCAGTTGTTCCTGCGGGTGTTCGCCATCGGGGGCGGGGAGTCCGGCAGCACGGTGGTCGCTTCCGCGCCATCGGGGCGGGCGATACTGCGGCGGTGACTGATCTTCGCCGTGGCGCGCGCCGCCATCCGTATCTGGACCATGGTCTGCCGATCCCGTTCGCGCACCGGGGTGGTGACGCGGACGGTCTGGAGAACACGGCGGCCGCGTTCCACCGCGCGCGTGGGCTGGGGTTCCGTTATTTCGAGACGGATGTGCACACGACGGCGGACGGGCGTCTGGTGGCGTTCCACGACGCGACGCTGGACCGGGTGACGGACGGGAGCGGCCGGATCTCGGCGCTGCCGTGGAGTGCGTTGCGCGGGGTGCGGGTGGCGGGGCGGGAGCCGTTGCCGTTGTTCGAGGAGCTGCTGGAGGAGTTTCCGGACGCGCGCTGGAACGTGGATCTGAAGGCGGAGTCGGCGCTGGTGCCGCTGGTGGAGCTGGTGCGGCGTACGGGTGCGTGGGACCGGGTGTGCGTGGGGTCGTTCGCGGAGGGTCGGGTGGCCCGGGCGGCGCGGCTGGCGGGTCCGCGGCTGGCGACGTCGCTGGGGGTGCGGGGGGTGGCGGCGTTGCGGCTGCGCTCGTGGGGGGTGCCGGTGCCGGTGCGTACGGGGGTGGTGGCGGCGCAGGTGCCGGTGGCGCAGGGCGGGGTGCCGGTGGTGGACGGCCGCTTCGTGCGGGCGGCGCACGCGCGCGGGCTGCAGGTGCATGTGTGGACGGTGAACGATCCGGCGCGGATGGGTGAGCTGCTGGATCTGGGGGTGGATGGCATCATGACCGATCATCTGGAGGCGCTGCGTTCGGTGCTGGTGGACCGCGGTCTGTGGTCCTGACCGGGGTGGTGTGTCGTGCGGGGCGAGTGAGGGGGCGCGGCTGTGAACGCGGGTACCACGGAGTCGGCCGGACCTTCGTCGGGGTCGTCGGCGGAGCGCAGGCGTGAGCAGCGGGGCTGGTACTTCTACGACTTCGCCTGTTCGGTGTATTCGACGAGTGTGCTGACGGTCTTCCTGGGGTCGTATCTGACGTCGGTGGCGAAGGCGGCGGCGGATGCGGAGGGTTATGTGCATCCGTTGGGGATTCCGGTGCGGGCGGGTTCGGTGTTCCCGTACGCGGTGTCGGTGTCGGTGGTGCTGGCCGTACTGGTGATGCCTCTGGCGGGGGCGGCCGCTGACCGGAGGGGTCGCAAGAAGCCGTTCCTGGCGGCTGCCGCGTACGTGGGTGCGGCGGCGACGACGGGGATGTTCTTCCTGGAGGGTGAGCGTTATCTGCTGGGGGCGTTCCTGCTGATCGTGGCGAACGCTTCGGTGGCGGTGTCGATGGCGCTGTACAACGCGTACCTGCCGCAGATCGCGGAGCCGGACGAGCGGGACGCGGTGTCGTCGCGCGGGTGGGCGTTCGGGTACACGTCCGGGGCGCTGGTGCTCGTACTGAATCTGGTGCTGTATTCGGGGCACGACTCGTTCGGCGTGTCGGAGGGTACGGCGGTGCGGATCTGTCTGGCGTCGGCGGGTCTGTGGTGGGGGGCGTGGACGCTGGTGCCGTTGCGCCGGCTGCGGGACCGTGCGGTGGCGCCGGGGGGTGAGGGTGCGGTGGGCGCGGGCTGGCGGCAGCTGGTGGCGACGTTGCGGGACATGCGGCGGCATCCGCTGACGCTGTCGTTCCTGTTGGCCTACCTGGTCTACAACGACGGGGTGCAGACGGTGATCTCCCAGGCGTCGGTGTACGGGTCGGAGGAGCTGGGCCTGTCGCAGTCGACGTTGATCACGGCGGTGCTGCTGGTGCAGGTGCTCGCGGTGGCGGGGGCGCTGGGGATGGGCCGTCTGGCGAGGTCGTACGGGGCGAAACGGACGATCCTGGGGTCGCTGGCGGTGTGGACGGTGATCCTGGTGGCGGGTTATTTCCTGCCGTCGGGGGCGCCGGTGTGGTTCTTCGTGCTGGCGGCGGCGATCGGTACGGTGCTGGGCGGCAGCCAGGCGCTGTCGCGTTCGCTGTTCTCGCACCTGGTGCCGCGGGGCAAGGAGGCGGAGTACTTCTCGGCGTACGAGATGAGTGACCGTGGGTTGAGCTGGTTGGGTCCATTGGTGTTCGGGTTGGCGTTCCAGCTGACGGGGAGCTACCGGGACGCGATCATTTCGCTGGTGGTCTTCTTCGTGGTGGGATTCGTGCTGCTGGCGCGGGTACCCGTGAGGCGTGCGGTGGAGGCGGCGGGGAATCCCGTACCCGCTCGGATCTAGTTGCGATTTAGACGCGGGCGCGGCGGGGCGGTAGTGTACGCCTTTGGCCTGCCAGGCGGACCGTTACTGCGTGCTTAAGAAGTGAAGACGCTGGGTGACATCTGATGTCAGATGTGACAAACCGGGCACTGGTGGGTACAACAAGGGGCGGCACGACGGGCGACGCATGACCCGCAACGGGAATCTTTACCGCCGACCGGACGTTGACCGGATGACGACGACAGCGACACCTGTCCTGTGGGCGACAAGCCCGGGAGGCACGATTCATGAGTGAGCGAGCTCTTCGCGGCACGCGCCTCGTGGTGACCAGCTACGAGACCGACCGCGGCATCGATCTGGCCCCGCGCCAGGCGGTGGAGTACGCATGCGAGAAGGGGCATCGTTTCGAGATGCCCTTCTCGGTCGAGGCGGAGATTCCGCCGGAGTGGGAGTGCAAGGTCTGCGGGATCCAGGCACTCCTGGTGGACGGAGACGGTCCCGAGGAGAAGAAGGGCAAGCCGGCGCGTACGCACTGGGACATGCTCATGGAGCGGCGTACGCGTGAGGAGTTGGAGGAGGTGCTGGCCGAGAGGCTGGCCGTCCTGCGCTCCGGCGCGATGAACATCGCCGTTCATCCGCGGGACAGCCGCAAGTCCGCCTGACCGCGTAGCGACACCGCGTTCAGCAGCAAGGCCGAGGGCCCCGGCACACATCAGGTGTGTGACCGGGGCCCTCGGCCTTTCGCGCGTACGCCGCGCGGTCCTTCGCCGCCCCACCGGGCCGCGCCGCGCTTTCATCGCGTACGCGCCCGTGAGCGCCGTCCTGCGGGCGTCGGGCAAGGGGACGGCCCCGCGGGCTCCCCCGGTGGTCCGGGGGCCTTCACGGGGCCGTGGGTGCGCTCAGGGCGTCAGGGGCGGGAACGGGCCCGCGGCGTCGGGGCGTCCCGGCGGCGGGGCGTCGTCCCGGATGACCTCGCCCTGTACGACCTTGCCGTCCGGGCGGTGCATGCGGGCCTGCTGGAAGGCGTTGCCCAGGGTGCCGGGGGCGGCGGCGCCCATCCGGCGGTCCAGGGCCCGGTCGGCGTACCGGCCGAGCAGGGAGCGCAGCGGGGGCAGGAGCAGCAGCAGGCCGGCCGCGTCGGAGAGCAGGCCGGGGATCATCAGCAGGATGCCGCCGAGCATCAGGAAGCCGTTGCGGCCCGCCTCGGGGCCGGCGGCCGGAGCGGCGCCGGACTGCTGCTCGCGCAGCGTGTCGGTGAGCGTGCGGAAGGCGCGGCGGCCGGCCTTCTTGATGACGTAGCCGCCCAGGACGGCGCCGCCGACCAGGAGCAGGAGGACGAGGAGGGCACCTCCCGCCCGGGCCACCAGGGTGAGCAGCCAGATCTCCAGGACCAGCCAGGCGGCCACGCCGAGCGGGAGGAGGGTGCGGGCGCGGGAGCGCTTGCGGGTGGTGGGGGGCGGTGCGCCGGTCGTCATGCTTCCAGTGTGCCTGGGAGCGGTGTAAGCCGTGGATCAAGATCGACGAGGTGCGGGTCACAGGGCCCGGCCGGACGGTCGGTCGCTCCCCCGGCGGGCCGGGTCAGGTCTGCTTGCGGCCCAGGAGCTTGGCCGCGCGGGACTCCACGCCCCAGGCGGTGACGCGCCAGAGTGCCTCGACGACGATGTCGTTGCTCATCTTGGAGTCGCCGCGCTCGCGCTCGACGAAGGTGATGGGGACCTCGACGACGTGGAATCCGGCGGCGACGGCGCGGCGGGCGAGGTCGACCTGGAAGCAGTAGCCCTGGGAGGCGACCTGGTCCAGGCCGAGGCCTTCGAGGGTGGCGCGGCGGAAGGCGCGGAAGCCGCCGGTGACGTCGCGGATGGGGACGCCGAGCAGCATGCGGGAGTAGGTGGAGCCGCCGCGCGAGAGGATCTCGCGGTGCTTGGGCCAGTTCACGACGCGGCCGCCGGGGACCCAGCGGGAGCCGAGGACGAGGTCGGCGCCCTTGAGGGCGGTGAGCAGGCGCGGGAGTTCCTCGGGCTGGTGGGAGCCGTCGGCGTCCATCTCGACGAGGACGTCGTAGTCGTGGTCGATGCCCCACTGGAAGCCCGCGAGGTAGGCGGCGCCGAGGCCTTCCTTGCCCTTGCGGTGCAGGACGTGGACCTGGGTGTCCTCGGCGGCGAGTTCGTCGGCGAGCTTGCCGGTGCCGTCGGGGCTGTTGTCGTCGGCGACCAGGACGTGCGCCTCGGGGACGGACTCGCGCACCCGGGCGACGATGGGCTTGATGTTGTCGGCCTCGTTGTAGGTGGGGATGATCACCAATGCTCTGCCGAGCGGGCCGTAACGCCTCTGGCCACCGTCGTTCACTGCTGCTGCCCCTTAACGTCCGTACACAGGGACCCCACCTTAGCGAGCCGTGCGGGCGGGTCGCGTCGGCGCGGGGGTGGTGTCGTACGACGATCGGGAAACGTGATGGCCGCCGCTGCGGCGGGGTGCTGCGGATCGGGGCCCGGAGTCCTTCGGGCCGACCTGGGACCCGCTGGCTGCGGGTCGACCGAGAGCCGTTGTCTACTGAACGTCCGGGCCCCACCCGGGTCGCACCGTCCGGTCCGCAAAAACCTTCCCTCGCCGCGAGCGCGGGCGCTGAGCCTGGCTCCCAGTGGTGGCGTGCCGGTGCGGCGCGCCACCCCATGACTCAGCGCGTTCGACGACTGCGTGGCAACTGTCGCGGACGGACGTCCTGTGGTGGACCCGGCCGAACCTACCGGCCCCTGGCGCCTCGCTGTCAACAGCGGTTTGACCTGCACCGATGACAGGTTTCTCCTGGTCAGTGGGGAGGCACGCGGGGCCGGTGCGGGGCGCGGGGAGCATCGATCGGCGGTACGCGACGGAGTGACGTCACTCGTTCGGGCGCTCGAAGACCGTGCGGCCGGAGACGACGGTGCGCAGGCAGACGGGCAGCGGGGCGCCGGGGGTGAGGTCGGGCAGGCCGGGGGTGCCGGAGCGCGGGTCGGTGGACCAGCGGGCGACGCGGTCGTCGGGGGCCTGGACGATCAGGGCGTCGGTGTTCCAGACGGCGTAGTCGGCGGGGGCGCCGGGGACCAGGGTGCCGGCGTCGTCGCGGCCGACGGCGCGCCAGCCGCCGCGGGTGTGGGCGGTGAAGGCGGCGCGGACGGAGACGCGGTGCCCGGGGGTGCGGTGGAAGGCGGCGGCGCGGACGGTGCCCCACGGGTCGAGGGGGGTGACGGGGCTGTCGGAGCCGAAGGCGAGGGGGACGCCGGCGCGCAGCAGGGCGGCGTACGGGTTGAGGGTGCGGGCGCGTTCGGTGCCCAGGCGGGTGGCGTACATGCCGTCGTCGCCGCCCCAGGCCGCGTCGAAGGCGGGCTGTACGGAGGCGGTGAGGCCGAGTTCGGCGAAGGCGGCGATGGTGTCGGGGGTGAGCATCTCGGCGTGCTCGACGCGGTGGCGGGCGGCGCGGACGCGGGCGAGGCCGAGCTTGTCGGCGGCGGCGCGGACGCCGTCGGTGACGGCGGTGACGGCGGCGTCGCCGATGGCGTGGAAGCCGGCCTGGAGGCCCGCTTCGGTGCAGGCGACGACGTGGGCGGCGATGTCGGCGGCGGTCAGCTGGGCAGTGCCGGTGTGGGGCGCGTCGCTGTAGGGCTGGTGCAGGCAGGCGGTGTGCGAGCCGAGGGAGCCGTCGGCGAAGAGGTCCCCGGCGGCGCCGAGGGCGCCGAGCGCGCGTGCCTTGTCGATGTCGCGGTCGGCCCAGTAGCCGACGACGCGGGGGCCGGGTTCGTCGCGGGCGAGGTCGAGCAGGCCGGTGAAGTCGTCCTCGCTGGAGATCTCGGGGCCGCCGCACTCGTGGACGGTGCCGATGCCGAGGGACGCGGCGTGGGCGAGGGCGGCGCGCTGGGCCTCGGTGCGCTGGGCGGGGGTGACGGCGCCGTGGGCGGCGGCGCGCACGGCGTGGTGGGCGGCGCCGGTGAGGGGGGCGTCGGGGTGGTAGCCGGGCAGGTCGGTGACGCCGGGGACGAGGTCGAGGAGCGCGGTGGTGACGACGGCGGAGTGGACGTCGATGCGCGGCAGGTACAGCGGGCGGCCGCCGGTGGCCTCGTCGAGTTCGGCGCGGGAGGGGGCCCGGCGCTCGGGCCAGCGGTCGGCGTCCCAGCCCTGGGCGAGCAGGGCGCGGTCGGAGGGGCGCGCGGCGGCGTGCTCGCGGAGGAGGCGGAGCGCGTGGTCGAGGCCGCGGGTGCCGGAGAGGTCCAGGCCGGTGAGGGCGAGCCCGGTGGCGGTGGTGTGGACGTGGGCGTCGGTGAAGGCGGGGGTGACCAGGGCGCCGTCGAGGTCGACGACCTCGTCGACGCCGGTGGCGAAGGAGTCGGCGGCGCCTTCGGAGCCCACCCAGGCGATGTGTCCGCTCTCGACGACCATCGCGGTGGCGAAGGGGTCGGCGGGGCTGTGGACTTCGCCGCCGCGGAGAAGGACGGTGCGGGGGGTGTTCGGGCTCTCGGTCATGGGGACCAGGGTATTTGCGCGGGTTCGGGCGGGGGTGCGGGGGTGGGCGCCGGGGGTGCCGGTTCCCGGAGGCGTGGTCGTTCAGTTGCCCGGTGCGGGTTCCCGGACGGCGGGGGCGTTCAGATGCGCGGCGGACGTGCCTCGTACGGGGTGGAGAGGACGACGGTGGTGCGGGTGGAGACGCCGGACTGGGAGCGGATGCGCGTGAGCAGGTGCTCCAGTTCGAGGGGCGTGGCGACGCGGACCTTGAGGATGTAGTTCTCGTCGCCCGCGACGCTGTGGCAGGCCTCGATCTCGGCGATGTCGGCGAGCCGCTCGGCGATGTCGTCGGGGGCCGAGGGGTCGAAGGGTTTGACCGAGATGAAGGCGGTCAGCGGCAGGCCCACCGCTTCGGGGTCCACCACGGCCGCGTACCCGCGGATGACGCCGCGCTGCTCCAGGCGGCGCACGCGCTGGTGCACCGCCGAGGTGGACAGGCCGGTGGCCTTGCCCAGGTCGGTGTAGCTCATGCGCCCGTCCGTGACGAGCAACTCGACGATCTGACGATCCAGCTCCTCCATGCGGATCAACCTATTGCCCCGGACGGTGCTGAGCACAGCCGGAGGGTGAAACGGGGGCGCACGCCCGGCGCGCGTGTGATGAACGCCACAGGTTCGTGCCGCCCCTGGTCACGGCGCTCGCGGTTACCGCGTCCGTGTGGCGGGAAGTGCTTGCTGTGGCCGAGGCCGCATGGGCCCGATCGGCCCACCCGAGGGGGAGATTCTCCATGCAGAGTGTGAAGCGCACCGGACGCGGCGAACCGGAGCCCGTTGATTCCGTCGAGGCCGATGAGCTCGACGCGTACGACACTTTCGAGATGTTCCGGGTGATCTGCCCGGAGTGTGCCCAGCCGATCGCGCTCCTGGCGGACGAGGACGTCCTGCCCGAGCACGCGCTGTGCCCCACCCCGTGGCATCCGTTCACGCTGTCCGTGTGCCCCGGCACCGGCCGCGCCGCGGCGGACGTGCCGCCGGTCGCGGACGAGACGGCCGAGGTCCAGGAGCAGGACACCGCGCTGCTACTGACGCTCCCCCAGGGGCTCGACTGGCGCACGCAGCCCTTCTCGCACGTCGGCGGTCCGGGCTCGCGCCCCTTCAAGGTGCCGGGGATGCGGCGTCACGCGGCCTGAGCCCGTCCGGGCCGCGCACCGCGCGCCCTACATGTCCGCCTGCCAGTAGTCGTCGTGCACCATGGCGCGCAGGGTGCCGTGGTGCATGATCAGCGTGTCCGGGTCGGCGGGTGCGGTCGTCTCGCCGAAGTGGATCTGGCGGTAGGCGACGCGCAGCATCACGACGGCGTGCCGCAGTGCCGCGTACAGGGTGTAGAAGTCCATGTCGCGCGGGACGTGGCCGGTGTGCCGGGCGTAGTCGCGCTCGATGTCGGCGCGGCGCAGGAAGCCGGGCAGGCCGACCTGGCCGAAGCTGACCGTGAGGTCCTGGAAGAAGCGGTGCAGGTAGACCGTCCAGCCGAGGTCGACCTCGCGCGGGGCGATCGCGGCCATCTCCCAGTCGAGCACGGCGGCGGGGTCGAAGCCGTCGTAGACGATGTTCCCGATGCGGGCGTCGCCCCAGTTGAGGACCGGCGCGCCCTCGTCGGCGGGCCAGTGGTCCTCCAGCCAGGCGAAGCCGGACTCGATGAGCGGTGAGGACGGCCTGCCCTCCACCACCCAGGCGTAGTAGGCGCGTTGGGCCTCGACGTGGGCGCGCAGGGCGCTGCCTTCGGGAGCGGGTGCGGGGTACTGGTCGTGCAGGTGGGCCAGGAGGCGGATCGTGGCGTCCTGGAGGTGGGCGCGTTCGGCGTCGGTGGCGGAGTGCAGCCAGTTGCCCTCGTAGGTGTACGGCATGACGTCGGGCGGTACCCGGCCGTCGACGCGCTCCATGACGAAGAACGGGGCGCCCAGCGGCGCGGGGTCCTCCTCCAGCCAGAGGACGCGCGGGACCGGCAGATCGGTGTGGCGGGCGACGTCGCGGAGCGTCTCGTACTGCTCGCGCATGTCGTAGACGGGGAAGATCGTGTACGCGTCGGGGTCGGCGGCGAGCCTCAACGCGCAGGCGCGCAGCGGGGGTTCCGGGTGCTCGATGTCGAAGAGCAGGGTCTCGCTGGACATCCCGTTGGACTCGGGGACGCGCACGGAGACGGCCTTGGCGCCGGGCAGCCGGGTACCGAGCCAGGCGGTGAGGCGGCGGGCGAGTTCTTCGGGGTCGCGGGTGGAGGTGCGGGGGCGGGGCGCTGTGGGCATGGGTCCTCCTCTTCGGGGTGGGCCTTCGGTGCGGGGGTTCGCCTTTTGTTCGGGGTGGGCCTTCGCGTCGGGATGGGCCTTTCGGTACGGGCTTTTGGTGGCGGGGCCCCGGGGCGGTGCGGGTTCCCGGTTGGGCTGGCGAGTTGGCGTCAGCTGGAGTGCGGGGCGCGCCGGGTGCGGGAGCGGCACTCCCGCACGCCGGTGACCCTGTGTGAGTGATCGACTACTTTTGGTGACTCCAGCGGATCGCTTCGGGCGCGGTCCGCGCAGGCGCGCACGGCGCGCAGGGGGAAGGGAGTCGACCGATGACGCGACGACGTGTGGCGATGGTGGTGGCGGCCGGTGCGGCGGCGCTCGGGCTCGCGGTGGCGGTGCCGGGTTCGGCGTTCGGGGCGCAGGGCTCGCTGGTGGTGAACGGGGTGGCGTACGAGGATCCCAGTGGCTGCTACCCGGTGGACTGGTTCCCCTCGTCGGTGGCGAACCATACGGACGCGATCGCCGAAGTGCACACGGGGCCGGGGTGCACGGGGCCGGTGGAGTGGCTCGTCTATCCGGACGAGACGTACTTCACGGAGACCGCGCGCAGCGTGTTCGTGCTGTGAGGGCGGGCGCGGGGCGTGCGGGCTCGGCGGCGCGTCACCGGGAGGCGACCGAGTCGTAGCCGGTGAAGCCGCTGGGGTCGTGCCGGCCGAAGCTGCCGTGCTCGAAGATGCCGTAGCCGGTGCGGCCTTCGAGGGTGAAGCGGGCGGAGTGGTCGGTGACGCCGAAGCCGGCCAGGGGGTGGGCGGACGGGTCGGAGAGGTCGTAGACGAGGCGTTCGCTCCAGCCCCGGCCCTGCCAGGTGCCGTGCTGCCAGTCGGGGGCGGGCGGGTAGCCCGCGCCGATGGCGAGAGGGGAGGAACAGAGGGTCTCCACGGCGAGTTCGAGGGGCTTGCCGGCGGGGTCGGTGAGGTGGACGAGGGCGCGTTCGGGGTGGCGGGTGCCGGGGCGGTAGGTGATGTCGGTGCGAGGCCAGCCGAGTTGGGCGTCGCGGTGGCCGTCGCGGACGAGGACGGCCTCGTTGAGGGTGCGGTAGCCGTCGGCGTCCTCCTGGGCGATGACCATGAGGAAGCGGTCCTCGAAGCGGACCGGTATCCAGAGCCAGTGGAAGCCCTCGGGCCTGAACTCGTCGGCGCGGCCGTCGCTCTCTCCGGGGACGGGGCGCACGCCCCAGCTGCGGTCGCGGGTGCCGGTCCACTCCCCCGCCGTGACGGCGACCTCCTGGCCGCCGAAACGGAGGGTGCCGGTGCAGTGTCCGGCCTGGACGAAGCGGCGGCCTTCGAGGGTGAGGCGGTCGCCGCGGCGCTGGGTGTGGTGGGGTTCCCACAGCGGGGGGAAGTCGCCGGTCCAACTGATGTCGTACGAAAGGGAGTCGGGGTCGCCGGGGTCGGCCTCACATATCAGGCGCAGGCGATGCAGAGGTTCGTCGACGACGATGCGGAGGGGTCCGACGGAGAGGTTCATGCGGTCGTCACCGAGGGCATCGGACGCGCGCACGGCATGGATGCGGTCACCGCTGCGCACGGTGGCGTAGGCGTCGATGACGCCGAGGTTGGGGTAGACGCCGAGCCCGGCGATGAGCAGGGTGCGGCCCGCGTGGTCGAAGACCTGGAATATGCAGCGGTCGTAGGCGTTGCGGTCACCGCTGACGTGGTGCTTCATCGACAGTGGCGCCTGGTGCACGGGGTATTCGTCCAGCGGGACGGGGCGGTCGTCGGACACGGCGTACCTCCAGCGCGGCAAAGGGATTTGACGGTACGTCAGAAACTGCGCCGGAGGCCATACGCGTACAGCGGAGTGACCGGCTCCGCGAGGGTGGCGGGGGCCGTACGGGTATGCCCCGAACACCCGGCCGGTTCGCGGGGGCGGTGACCCGGCGGGGCGGGGGCGCGTTGGCCGGGCATGAGCACGCTGTACCCCGCACCCCAGCACGGCACCCCGGGAAACGGACGGCGCAGGCTGCTGCCGTCCGCCGTCCAGGACTCCGTACCGCTCCAGCCGCACCCCTCGGACCCGCCCATCTACCGGGCCATGCTGCGCCACTGGGCCAGCAGCGGGCGCACCCTGCCGGGCACCGGCGACCAGGAGTGGGCACGGCTCGCGGCGGCCCCGGTGTGGTTCGAGCGCTGACACCGGGGGCCGCCGCGCCACCGGGGCCGCCGCCACACCGGGGCGGCCCAGGCACGAGCCCCCGG
>NZ_JBEOYE010000101.1:0-29901 GCF_040296945.1 Streptomyces sp. NPDC001941
TGGCCCTTGCCGATCGGCGACACCAGGTCGATGATCCGCGTCGTCAGCACGCCCGGGTCCGTCTCCAGACGGAGGCGGTCCTGCGGGTACAGCGGGGTCAGCTTGTTGAACTCCGGTCGCCCACGGCCGGATTCGGCCCCCATGCCGTTCGCCGAGTCCAGGCGCACCAGCGCGTTGAACTTCTCGCGGCGCTCGCCCTCCTTGGGCTGGCGCACCGCACCGGTGACGTGGTCGCCCTTGCGCAGGCCGTTCTTGCGGACCTGGGCCAGCGAGACGTACACGTCGTTCGGGCCCGGCAGGTAGCCGGAGGTCCGGATGAACGCGTAGTTGTCGAGGATGTCCAGGATGCCCGCGACGGGGATCAGCACGTCGTCGTCGGCCACCTGCGGCTCGTTGGCGCCGAACTCCTCGCGGCCGCGACGGCCCCGGCGGTCGCGGTAGCGCCCGCGGCGTCCGCGACGGCCGCCCGCCTCGTCGTCGAAGTCGTCCTGCGGCTGGTTGTTGCCGCCGCCGCCCTGGCGCTGCTGGCCGCCGCCCTGCTGCTGGCGTCCGCCGCCCTGCTGGTCGTCGCCCTTGTTGCCACGGCGGTCGCGCTGGCGCTCGCGGCGGTCGCCGCGCTCCCCACGCTCGCCTCGCTCGCCGCGCTCGCCTCGCTCGCCGCGGTCACGGCCGCGACGGCCCTCGGCGTTGTCGGCGGCGGCCTCGGCCTTGGCCTCCGGCTGCGCGTCCGCCTTGGCCTCGGCCTTCACCTCGGTCTTGACGTCCGTACGGGACTCCGCCTTGGCCTCGGCCTTGGCGTCGCCCTCCGGGCTGCCGGCCGGGGAGGTGGCGCGGCGGCGACGGCGCTCGCCCGCGGGCTGGTCGTCGCTGGCCGGCTGGCCGGGGATCTCGATCTGCTGCTGCGCGGTGGCCTTCTCGGCCTTCTCCGCGGCGGCCGCGACGGTCTCCTCGCTGGTGGCGCGGGCCTTGGAGGTGGCACGGCGCTTCGGCTTGGACTCGGCGGCCTCGGCGCTCTTCGCCGGGGCACCGCCCGCGGCCTGCGCCTCCTTGATGACCTCGATCAGCTGGCTCTTGCGCATCCGCGCGGTGCCCCTGATGCCGAGGCCGGACGCGACCTGCTGCAGCTCGGCCAGGACCATGCCCTCAAGGCCGGTGCCGGAGCGGCGGCGCCGTGAGGTGGTGCCCGAGGCAGCACCTGCGGCGGGCGCGGCGGCGTCGACACTCTTGTCGGCAGTCACGCCCATCAGATCGGTGGTGTCGCTCACGAAGGGTCCTTCCCTGGAGCGGACGTCGGCCTTCTGGCTCGGCGACCGGTTGTGCTGTCCGACTACGGCCCTGGCTTGCGGACCGTGTCGGGGCGGTGGTCCCGCCGGGGACCGGCGGAAGGGAGAAACGTGCTGTGGTCCGGCCCGAGGCCCCCTGCTCGGCCCTCACCGGGGAAGAGCGAGGGGTGTCGTGCCGGTTCCGGAGCGTGCTCGAAACTGCTCAGGCAGGCTGCTCAGGCAGTTGGGGAGGCTCCCGGAAGAATGGTGGTCCCGGAGGGGGACACGCAGCACCGCGCCACAAAGACGTCGGGTGCAGACTTGAGATTAACACTACCGGCTCCAACAAACATTCCCCCTCTCCCACACCGGCAATCCGTGTCCCTAGGGCGCGAGCGGCAGCACGCTCGCACCCGCGACGTCGAGGGGGAGCCGGTTGGCCGCCCACCCCTCGCCCGCCAGCCGTGCGACCTTGTCGGCCGCACCGTCCTCGGCCAGCGCCAGGACCGTGGGGCCCGCGCCGGAGATGACCGCGGGGACGCCGTCCGCCCGCAGCCGGTTGACCAGCGCGACGCTCTCCGGCATCGCGGGGGCCCGGTAGTCCTGGTGGAGGCGGTCCTCGGTGGCGGGCAGCAGCAGCTCGGGGCGCCGGGTCAGGGCCTCGACGAGGAGCGCGGCACGTCCCGCGTTGGCGGCGGCGTCCACGTGCGGGACGGTGCGCGGCAGCAGGCCGCGGGCCGTCTCGGTGAGCACCGGCTTGCCGGGCACGAAAACCACCGGAACGATGGAATCCGAGGGGTCCATCCTGATCGCCCGGGCGGCCCCGCCCTCGGTCCAGGCGAGCGTGAAGCCGCCGAGCAGACAGGCGGCGACGTTGTCGGGGTGGCCCTCGATCTCGGTGGCGAGTTCCAGCAGGGCCGTGTCGTCGAGGCGGGCGTCGCCGCCTATGGTCACCGCGCGGGCGGCGACGATGCCGGCGCAGATCGCGGCGGAGGAGGAGCCCAGGCCCCGGCCGTGCGGGATCCGGTTGGCACAGACGACCTCGAGGCCGCGCGGCTGACCGCCGAGCAGGTCGAAGGCCGTGCGCAGGGAGCGTACGAGCAGGTGGCTCTCGTCGCGCGGGAGCGTCTCGGCACCCTCGCCGGCGATGTCGACGTGCAGCCCGGAGTCGGCGACCCGGACGACCACGTCGTCGTACAGCCCCAGCGAGAGGCCCAGGGCGTCGAAGCCCGGGCCGAGGTTGGCGCTGGTGGCGGGGACGCGCACCCGGACGGCGGCGGCGCGGAACGCGGGACCGGCCATCGCTCGATGACTCTCCTTGGTTCTGACTGCGGGGTTCTTACTGCGAGGTTCTTACTGCGGGGGTTCTTGAACTCGGGGGTCCAAGAGGAGGTGCTCGTACCCGTGGGGCCGCCAGTGGCCGGATCGCCGGGAGCGACGACGACGGAGACAACGGCAACAACACCGCGGCATATGCGGCGGGGCGGGTTGGGTACAGCCTATCGAAGGAAGGTTCCGTGGCGACATAGGGCGCACAGGAGGCGCACGATGCGTGTCGCGAGCGCTCCTGTGCCCCTCTGTACGTTCCTGAGCGGCTTGTCGCCTTTTCCGGGCGGGCCCGGGGGCCGGATCAGGCCAGTCCGAGCCGCTCCGCGGCCGTCGCGGCGTCGACCGGGACCGTGACCGGCTGCGGCGCTCCGGCCACCGCCCAGTCCGGGTCCTTGAGGCCGTTTCCGGTGACCGTGCAGACGATCCGCTGGCCCTTGTCGACCTTGCCCTCCTCGACGGCCTTGAGCAGGCCGGCCACGGACGCGGCGGACGCGGGCTCGACGAACACGCCCTCCCGGGAGGCCAGCAGCTTGTAGGCGCGCAGGATCTGTCGGTCCGTCACCTCGTCGATGAAGCCGCCCGACTCGTCGCGCGCGGCCAGCGCGTGGTTCCAGGAGGCCGGGTTGCCGATGCGGATCGCGGTGGCGATGGTCGAGGGGTCCTTGACCACCTCGCCGCGCACGATCGGCGCGGAGCCGGAGGCCTGGAAGCCCCACATGCGCGGGGTGCGGGCGGCGGGGCCGTCGGCGGCGTACTCCTTGTACCCCTTCCAGTACGCGGTGATGTTGCCCGCGTTGCCCACCGGCAGGACGTGGATGTCCGGGGCGTCGCCCAGCGCGTCGACGATCTCGAACGAGGCGGTCTTCTGGCCCTCGATGCGGAACGGGTTGACCGAGTTGACCAGCGCCACCGGGTAGTTCTCCGACAGCGACCGCGCCAGGTTCAGGCAGTCGTCGAAGTTGCCGTCCACCTGGAGGATCTTCGAGCCGTACACCAGCGCCTGGCCCATCTTGCCCAGCGCGATCTTGCCCTGCGGCACCAGCACGGCGCAGACCATCCCGGCGCGCACCGCGTAGGCCGCGGCCGAGGCCGAGGTGTTGCCGGTGGACGCACAGATGACGGCCTGTGCGCCCTCCTCCTTGGCCTTGGTGATCGCCATGGTCATGCCGCGGTCCTTGAAGGACCCGGTCGGGTTGGCACCCTCGACCTTGAGGTGGACCTCACAGCCCGTGAGCTCGGAGAGGACCTGCGCCGGTACGAGGGGCGTACCGCCCTCGCGCAGCGTGACGACCGGCGTCGTGTCCGTGACCGGGAGCCGGTCCCGGTACTCCTCGATGAGGCCGCGCCACTGGTGGGTGCCCTTGCTCGTCATGGGTCCTTACTCCCCTTCAACACGCATGATGCTGGCGACACCGCGCACGGTGTCGAGCTTGCGCAGCGCCTCGACGGTCCCGGAGAGGGCGGCGTCGGGCGCGCGGTGGGTGACGACGACGAGGGACGCCTCGCCGTCCTTGCCCGTCTGACGGACCGTGTCGATCGACACGCCGTGCTCGGCGAAGACCGTCGCGACCTGGGCGAGGACGCCCGGCTTGTCGGCCACGTCGAGGCTGATGTGGTACCGCGTCACCACGTCGCCCATGGGGCTCACGGGCAGCTGGGTGTACGCGGACTCGCCGGGGCCCGTCGCCTCGTTGAGACGGTTGCGGCAGACGGCGACCAGGTCGCCCAGGACGGCGGACGCGGTCGGCGAGCCGCCCGCGCCGGGTCCGTAGAACATCAGCCGCCCGGCCGCCTCCGCCTCGACGAAGACGGCGTTGTACGCCTCGCGGACCGAGGCGAGCGGGTGGCTGAGCGGGATCATCGCGGGGTGTACGCGCGCGGTGACGGACCCGCCGTCGGCGGCGCGCTCGCAGATGGCCAGCAGCTTGATGGTGCAGCCCATGCGCTTGGCGGAGGCGAAGTCCGCGGCGGTGACCTCGGTCATGCCCTCGCGGTAGACGTCGTCCAGGCGCACCCGGGTGTGGAAGGCGATGCCGGCCAGGATGGCGGCCTTGGCCGCGGCGTCGAAGCCCTCGACGTCGGCGGTCGGGTCGGCCTCGGCGTACCCGAGCGCGGTGGCCTCGTCGAGCGCCTCGGAGTAGCCGGCGCCGGAGGTGTCCATCGCGTCGAGGATGAAGTTCGTGGTGCCGTTGACGATGCCGAGGACCCGGTTGACCTTGTCGCCGGCCAGGGACTCGCGCAGCGGCCTGATCAGCGGGATCGCACCGGCGACGGCGGCCTCGTAGTAGAGGTCGCGGCCGTGCTGCTGGGCGGCGGCGTGCAGCGAGGCGCCGTCCTGGGCCAGCAGCGCCTTGTTCGCCGAGACCACGGAGGCGCCGTGCTCGAAGGCGGTGGTGATCAGCGAGCGGGCGGGCTCGACGCCGCCGATGACCTCGACGACCACGTCGATGTCACCCCGTTTGACCAGGGCGGTCGCATCGGTGGTGATCAGTTCGGCCGGGATCCCGGCGCGCACCTTGTCGGGGCGGCGGACCGCGACGCCGGCGAGCTCGACCGGCGCTCCGATGCGCGCCGTGAGGTCGTCGGCGTGCGTCGTCATGATGCGCGCCACCTCTGAGCCGACCACTCCACAGCCCAGCAGCGCCACCTTCAGCGGACGCGTACGCATCATCCGACCTCACTTCTTGTACTTCTACGGTAGGAACCAGTCTCACTCACCGGACGGGGGTTTCTGCCCCTCGTCCGGATCCTGAGACATCTATTTCATCACCCGACGTCGAGACGCAGGAGATCTTCCTCCGTCTCACGCCGGACGATCACCCGCGCCTCCCCCTCGCGCACGGCGACGACGGGCGGCCGGGTGACGTGGTTGTAGTTGCTCGCCATCGAGCGGCAGTAGGCCCCGGTCGCCGGTACGGCGATCAGGTCGCCCGGCGCCAGGTCGGCGGGCAGGAACGCGTCGCGCACCACGATGTCACCGCTCTCGCAGTGCTTGCCGACCACCCGGGACAGCATCGGCTCGGCGTCGCTGCGGCGCGACACCAGGGCGACGCTGTACTCGGCGTCGTACAGCGCGGTGCGGATGTTGTCCGACATGCCGCCGTCGACGCTGACGTACGTGCGCAGGCCGTCGAGCGGCTTGACCGTGCCGACCTCGTACAGCGTGAACGCCGTGGGCCCGACGATCGCGCGCCCCGGCTCGACCGAGATCCGCGGCACGGCGAGACCCGCCGCCTCGCACTCGCGGGTGACGATGTCGCGCAGCGCCTTGGCGATCTCGTGCGGCTCGCGGGGGTCGTCGGAGGAGGTGTACGCGATGCCCAGGCCGCCGCCCAGGTCGATCTCCGGCAGCTCCACCCCGTGCTCGTCGCGGACGTCGGCGAGCAGGCCCACCACGCGGCGGGCGGACACCTCGAAGCCGGCCATGTCGAAGATCTGCGACCCGATGTGCGAGTGGATGCCGATGAGCTCCAGGCCGTCCAGCTTGAGCGCCCTGCGCACGGCCTCCGCGGCCTGTCCCCCGGCGAGCGCGATGCCGAACTTCTGGTCCTCGTGCGCGGTGGCGATGAACTCGTGGGTGTGCGCCTCGACGCCGACGGTGACGCGGATCTGGACGCGCTGGCGCTTGCCGAGCGAGTCGGCGACGTGGGCGACGCGCACGATCTCGGCGAAGGAGTCGAGCACGATGCGCCCGACCCCGGCCTCCACGGCCCGCCGGATCTCGTCGTCGGACTTGTTGTTGCCGTGGAAGGCGATGCGCTCGGCGGGCATCCCGGCCGACAGCGCGGTGCTGAGCTCCCCGCCGGAACACACGTCCAGGTTGAGCCCCTCCTCCCCCAGCCACCGCACGATGGCGCGGCTGAGGAAGGCCTTCCCGGCGTAGAAGACGTCGGCGTCGGCCCCGAACGCCTCGGCCCAGGCGCGGCAGCGGGCCCGGAAGTCGGCCTCGTCGACGAAGTAGGCGGGGGTGCCGAACTCCTCGGCGAGGCGGGTCACCGGGATCCCGCCCAGGGTGGCGACGCCGTCCGCGCCGCGCTCCACGGTGGCGGACCAGACCTTGGGGTCGAGGGCGTTGAGGTCGGCGGGCGGGGCGCTGTAGTGCCCCTCGGGCAGCACGTCGGCGTGGCGGGGCCCGGCGGGGTGGGCGGAACGACTCATGTCCGGTCTCTCTTCACAGGTGTTCGGGAGCGCTGATACCGAGCAGGGACAGGCCGCCGGCGAGCACCGTCCCGGCGGCTTCGGCGAGCGCGAGCCGGGCGCGGTGGGCGGCCGAGGGTTTCTCGTCACCGCGGGGCAGCACGTCGTACTGGAAGTCCAGGAGGGCGTCGGCCACGGCGTCGAGCTGCCGGGCGACCCGACCGGCCTCCTGGTACCGCACGGCGTCCCCGACGGCGCGCGGCCAGTCCCCGAGCGCGAGCACCAGCCGCTGGGCGTCCGCCCCCGGGACCTCCCCCGGCTCCCCCCGGAACCCGAGCCGCGCGGCCTCGCGCACGAGCGCGCGGCAGCGGGCGTGGGCGTAGCGCACCCGGAAGAGGGGATTGGCGTCGCGCTGCTCGTACACCTGCCGCGCCCCGGCGGGCCAGACGGCGGCCCAGCGGGAGGCGTCGCGGACGGAGGGGGAGGAGTGGGGGTCGACGTCGGTGGGCACGGGAAAGCCCCGGTCCCGGCCATGGCCTCGCAGGGCTCGCTCACCAGCCCGGCCCGCGACCACGCCACACCCCTCGAACGCACCGGTCCCCCCGAGCACGGCCCGCACGAGCTCACCCGTACCCTCCCCCTCCAGATGGAAGTTGAGGAACCCGGGCCCGGTGACCTCGACGAGCCGGATGCCGGGGAGCCCCCGGACCCGCGCGCCGAGCAGCTCGGCGACCTCGCGCGGCGCCATGCCGCTCCCCCGGGCGAGCTTGAGGGCGATCCCGCTGGCCCAGTCCCCACGGCCACCACCGCGCGGCCGCTCGACCTTGACGTCGTCGGGCACGGCCACGCGCAGGGCACCGTCCTCGACCGCGCGGCGCACGGCGCCCAGCACGGTGAGGGAGAGGTCTGCGGGGGTCACGGGACAAGCGTATGGGAGGAAGGGGGGCCCCACGCGAACCGGTTTCGCTATGCGGTCAGCCCCGCGTCCACTGCGCCCACCCGGCCTGCTGCCGCCCGTCCACCGACGGCGGCCCCTGCCTGCGCGCCAACTCCCTTACGAGACGCACCAGCTCGGCGGGCTCGAAGGGCTTGGCGAGGAAGGCGTCGACCCCCGCGGCGAGCCCGGCGTCGACCTCGTACTGCGTACAGGCGCTGATGATGGCGACCGGCAGGCTCCGCGTCCGCGGATCGGAGCGCAGCCGCGCGGCGGTACGCAGCCCGTCGAGCCGGGGCATGACCACGTCGAGGGTGATGACGTCGGGCCGCACCTGGTGCACGACCTCCAGGCACTCGGCACCATCGGCCGCGGTCACCACCTCGAAGCCCTCCAGCTCGAGGTTGACCCTGATCAGCTGCCGAATGACCCGGTTGTCGTCGACAACGAGGACGCGGCCGGAGACGCCTGACACAACTAGAGAGTAGGTCGGCCGCAGGGGCTGCGTCCGGGTTTTCCCCACTTCCACCCCGTGCGGGCGACACGACCGGGACGCCCGCGGCGAAAACGCAGTTCACGGGCACCCTCCCGATGCTGGTAGGGTTCTACCCGTCGCCACAACCACGGCGTACGCCCCCGTAGCTCAGGGGATAGAGCAACGGCCTCCGGAGCCGTGTGCGCAGGTTCGAATCCTGCCGGGGGCACTCGCCAGTCAACCAGCGAAAATCATGGTCTGACCAGTGCGGATGCCGACTTGAGAGAGCGGGAGTCAGTCTCACTGACTCCCGCTCTTTGTCATTGCCTCTCAGTGTTCGCGACACACCTCCGACACAGTCCAGACCACGGCCCCTCCCCGCACTTCAAGATCATCCGAGCTCAGTAAAAACACGCCACCCGACCGGCTCGTAGCGCTACGGTCCTCCCGTGGATCGCTTCAGCAACCTGGACGGCAGCAACCCTCTGGTCAGAAAGATCGCCGGGGAGTGCCCGCACTGCGTACGTCACACGACTCTGCGCTGCACCTTGCATGAACGACTGGACGGAAGCGGCCTTAGCCGCGAGGACCTTCATGTCGTCAGGCATCTACTTACCCTGCGATGCGACTGGTGCAAGAAGGACAGCACGTACCTGCGCCTTCTCACCAAGGAGCAGCGAGAGTCGTCGAACGAGGTTTTCCGGACCATTGACCTCGTACAGGTGTGGCCCGCTATGACGCCTCGCGAACTAGATCCAGATGCTCCTGAAGGTGTTCGGGATGTCTTCTCAGAAGCTGCGCTGGCAGAAGCTGCAGGGGCGTACCGTCTGGCAGGGATTGGCTATAGGGCCACGGTAGAACAGATCGTCAAGGAACAAGGGGCAAGCGGCAACAGTCTGTTCGAGCGCATCACTGGCCTAACCTCGCTCGGCGTATCTCAGGAAATCGTGGATGCTTTCCATGAGGCTCGCATCGTCGGCAACGATGCAGCACATGATGCCCTCGCATACTCCCCCGAGGAACTCTCCGATGTTGCCGATCTAATCACCGAAGCCGTACTCGTGCTCTATGTCCAGCCAGCGCAGCGGGCCAGAATGGCCGCGCAACGCGCCGCCCGGCACGCTGCGGCAAAGCAAGGCACCATCTAGCTGGCTGGTTGAACGCTCAGTGTTGCGACTCGGCTCCGGCACGTTCCCTAAGCTGCGTCGGAGCCATCGCCGACCCATCCCATCGTTCGCTCAATCTTCTTGTTGTCCTCCGCCTCGCTGTTGTCGACGCACCCCGCGTAATGCCGGTCGATCACCTCCGGCGACGTGCCCGCGCGGCGGGCTACCTCGGCCACGGGGAGCCCGGACCGGAGCCAGTCCGTGATGCACGTCGCCCGGCCGTCGTACGGCTTGCTCGCGAGCGGCGACGCGGCCTTGTGGGGCGGGAAGGCGAACGGGCGAGCTTCCTGCCAGACGCGCCAGTAGCTGGACGTCCCCACGAGCCCACCTCGCTCGTTCTGGAACAGCCGCCCGTCGGACGCCGTCCCGAACTCCTTCACGTGCGCTCGGAGCATCGCCACCAGGACAGGCGGGATGGGCACCGGCCGGTCGGTTTCGGGGTCCCTCATCTTCAGCCCGCGCTTATCGTGGCGCTCGCCCGAATCAGTCCAGCTCTTCCCAGACACAGGGCGGGTTTCCCGAAGGGTGAGTACGCCCCACCCCTTTTCGGGAAGGTGGCAGTCCTGCATCCGCAGGCCGACAACTTCGGCCGGGCGCATTGCGGCGTAGAGGATGCACCCGAAGAAGGCGACCAGCCGCCTGCCCCTGTTCCGGTGTACCGACCCTACGTAAGAGACGGCGGTGAGAAAGTCGCGCCCCTGACGGGCGTTCATCAGAACACGCGGGTCAATTGCGCCTCGCCCCGCCGTGGCGTACCGCTCCAACTCTGCAATCGGGTTGGTGTCGAGATATTCGCGTTGGACCGCGTAGTTCATCGCTGCGTTGAAACCACGGCGGCGACGCTTGTATGTGTCCTTGGCCGCCAGCTTCCCATCGAGCTTGTAGGCGAGCCGGTAGTGAACATCCTCAGCCGTCTGAGCAGTTGTCAGCCTCGACAGCCGTAGGGAATGCTCCGCCAGCCACGCGCAGGCGCCCTCCAAGTCGGCCGGCGGCTTCTCCCCGGCGTGGGCCGGGACGACACCCCATCGCACTGCCAGCCGCACGGTCTGGGCGTCCGGCGCGTCGGGCCCCTCCCCCATCATGCCCAAGGCCGCAGACGCCAGGCTGTCAGCGAACCCCTCACGAGTCTTGGCCGCCGCCGTCCGCCAACGACGGTGCATGAACTCCCGCGAGAAGTCCCACCACGTGGGGTCCTTCTTGGCTTTGGCCTTTTCTGCTTCGGAAACTTCCGCGCTCCGAACCTCGGACTCAGGAAGTCCCGACTCAATCTCGAACGGCTCACCACGCCGGTTCATGGCGTTCCACAACTCGTTGCGGCGACTTTCGGCGAGCGGGTACGTGGCAAACGTGTCGCCCCACACTCGACCGGCCACTACCCAACGGACGCGCCACGGGCGGGACTTGCGCCCAGTCTTTGAGATCTTCCACAGCTTGACGTCGAAGGTGTAGCCCAGTCGGGCCGACCCGCGAGTGCGCCCGGCCGCGCTGTCGTTCTCTTTACTCACGCAGCGTCCTCCCGCTCCGCGAGCCAGCGTTCGTACTCGGACTTCCGAATACGGATGTCGCCGTTCGGGAGCTTGATGGAACGGGGCGCCTTTCCGAGTTGCCGCCAGCGGTAGAACGTTGCCGGAGCCACCCGGAGGTCGGCAAGCACTTCCTTGATCGTCAGCTTCTCGTCCCTCGCGCGGACGCTCATGCCGCTGTCCTCTTTTCCGTTGTGATCGTGGGCGAAGCGAGGGTCCCGGTCTCCGACCCCCTTCTCTCAGGTCCGCTACCTCCGCTACCTCCGCTACCGCGCAGGTCAGAGCCCCTGTCGGCGGTAGCGGAAGGGGTAGCGGTAGCGGATGGCCCGCAGGTATCCGCTACCGCATCCGCTACCGCGTTGTTGCTGGTCAGGTGAGGTTTTCGGTGCCCGGTAGCGGAGGTAGCGGACTTCCAGGGGGCGGGGGGCAGTAGCGAGACCACGCGTCAGTGAGGTCGGCCGTGTAATAGCCCTTGAGGACCCCGCCACCGGTCTTGATGTTCCGGGAGGTGACCGGGTCTCCATCGGCGGTGACGTACTCGGAGAGCATCCGGGAGAGCTTCCGAGAATCCAGCGGCTTGCCGCCCATGTCGGGCCAGGGGGCGTCGTCCATCGCGTTCAGTCGATCCAGGATGGCGACGGTGGGCAGGCGGTCAATGCCGCTCATGACCTGATCGCGCAGGTCTGTGAGCAGGCGGATTCCGATGCTGCCCTTGTCGTTGACGCGGGATGCACTGACCAGTGCCACGCACGCTTCCCGCGCCCGGCGGGGCCAGTCGCCGCCGACCGCGTCGGCGATAGTGATCAGGGGTTCCCACACGTCGCCGGGACGGTCCACGACGCCTTCGGGCATCTCCGGGAACACGTCGGTGACTTGCTTCTCCGCACCCGTCGCCCACTTGGCCAGCCGGTCGCGCAGTTCGTTGCCTTCCCGCACGTGGATACGGGTGCGGAACGGCTCTACGGTCTCGTTGGGGGCCCGTCGGCGCATGCGGATGATGACGGAGCGGGTCATGATCGTGTCGGGCAGGTGGCCGAGTCCGGCGACGGCGACGGCGCAGTACGACGGGAACGCCTGAACGGTCTGGTTCCCGCCGTCGCCGACGCATCGGTAGGTGTCCCGGCCGCGCCAGTGCCCGGCGTTGATGAACCCGCGAAGCTGCTCGTTGTCTCCGGCTTTGGGGCCGAACACGGTGTCGATTTCGTCGAAAAGGATCGTCGGACGCCCGCCGTCGATCCCGGACACGGAGCGGAACAAGGCAGCGGCGGACGCGTCCACGGCCGCCAGCGGCCGGGGCACCAGGGTCTCCACCACTTCCAGGGCGCGGGACTTGCCGGATCCGGGCTCCGGGGAGAGGAAGGCCAGACGCGGGGTGGAGTCGAAGCAGTCGAGCAGGTGGGCGTGCGCGTCCCACAGGGCGACGGCGACGTAGGCCGCTTCGGTGGGGAAGACGTTGAAGCGGCGGTGGAAGGCTTCCACCTCATCGAGCAGTGCGGCGCCGTCGGTGGTGTCGGTCATGCGGCGGCCCTTCCTTCCTCGTGCGGCACAGGGGTGCCGGTGCAAGCGGAGCGGTGCAGGTTCCACAGCTCGACAAGCCGGGCGACTTCCCGGGCGCCGGTCGCGGAGTCGACTACGCCGCACGGGCAGGCGCATGCGGCGGTGGGGGTGTTGCAGTAGCGCTTGGACCAGCGGGCACCGTCGTAGTGGTGGCGGTAGACCGGCGGTGCGTAGATGCGGATACCGGGCCGGTCCGGGGTCGGGTCGCCCGTGTCGTGGCCGGGCTGGTCGTGCCGGTTGCGGTTCGAGCGAAGGGCAGTGTCGACGCCTTCGGCGACGCCCTTCGGGGCGCCCACGGCCGGGCCGTTCACCGGCTGTGCGGCGGCCCTGGGGCAGTCCGGGGCGGTGATGCTCTTCAGAGGGAGATGGCAGCGGGCGCTCATGCCGCATCCCGGCGACGCGGGTTGTGGGCGATCGACCAGTCCAGAGCGCTGCGCAGAGTGGAGCGGCACTCGGACGCGGACAGACCGGCCGCCTCGCCCCCCTCCTGAAGAGCCTGTTCAACCACGTGCCGGGGGAGGTCGCCCCATGCGACGAACCGCCCCAGCGCGCGTGCGGCGCGGAACAACTTCGCTTCACGTTCGCCGGCTTGGGCTCCGGCAACGTTCCGCGCTTCACTGGCGAGCGCTACATCCGCGTATCGCCGAGATTGCCCCGTAATGGCCACCGAAGGCGCCGCAGCGGCCTTGCGGACCGGTCGCAGGACGCTGTGGAGCCAGGAGGGCAGACAGGCCGCCTCAGGGGCGCACAGCGATTCGTACGCTCCGGTGGGGGTGGCGCTGCCGGCGGCGACGACGTAGCCGCCCCACCCCCGTGTGTCGATCTTCGGTGCGAGCGCGCCCTTGGTGGAGTGCAGCCGCACGCCCGGGGGCTGGGTGAAGTACAGGTGTTGCCCACCGCGCGCGGTCCGCACCCGGTAGGTGTCCGGCGCTGCTTCCCGGGCGCGCTCGCAGAGCGCTGCAAAGGAAGTCACGCCGTCAGGCGTTCCTTTCAGGTCTTCGAGCTTGAGCATGTCCAGGTCGACGACCAGCAGCCCGGACGGGCCGGTGGCAACGCCGACGTTGTACGGGGCGCGGGACCAGGCGGCGCGGATGCGGCCGGGGTCGGTGGTGGCACGCTGCTCCCACTTCGCGTGCCCGCCGGAGCAGGCCCCGGTACGGGGGCAGGCGCGTTCGCCGTGGAGGGCGGGGCGCTTGCTGTGGGGACGGAGGGGGAAGACGTGCCAGCCGCGTTCGGCGGCTTGTAATGCCGCGCGGAGCAGCGAGGAGGAGCGGTTATCAGGCATGCTGAGAGACCTCCACTGTTCAGTCGAGCTGGTGGGTAGACGAGGGCGGCCCCGACCTTTGGCGAGACGGGGGCCGCCCTCGTTGGCTTGTGGATACGGATAGCCCGGCGGGGTGTCAGTGGGTGTGGTTAGGGTCGCGGGCATGACGACGACTCTTGATCTGGTGCCTGGACTGGTGACGACACGAGAGGCCATCGCGGCTGCCTACGGGTGTGGCACGTACCAGGGCATCGAGCCGGCGGATGACGCGGGCAAGGTGTTCGTGTACTCCGACCCGGCCGCGGGCGCGGAGTACGGGTACACCTTCGACGGGCGTGCGGAAGACGACGAGTACGGCCCCCTGTACACGTACACCGGTGCTGGGACTAAGGGAGACCAGCAGCCCACTGGCCGCAACACGGCCCTACTCACTCACGTTGCGAAGGGGCGCGAGTTGCACCTCTTCGTCGCGCAAGGCAAGAGGCCGAAGCGCGGTGGTAAGAAGCAGCGTTACATCGGACAGATGGTGTTGGACACCATCAAGCCCTATGACGTGCGTCGCGCTCCGGGAAAGGACGGGGTGATGCGTAACGTACTGGTCTTCCGGTTCCGCCCGGCAGAGGGCACGACACCGGCGTGGACAGAGACGGACCGAGTCCACGCCGCCACCAAGGACAGCGTGGAGATCATCGATCCCGCGGATGTGGTGGCCAAGCCCGCCGTGGTGCCGGCGAAGGACACTACGAAGATCAAGAAGAACCAGCAGCACAACACCGCAGAGACCATCGCAAACATCACGGCGAGGCAGCGCAAGGTGTTGTTTCGCGAGGCTGAGTTGGTCACGGCGTTCCTGACCCACTTGAAGGATCAGGGCCACCAGACCCACAGCTTTCAGTTCACTGTCGAGGGGGAGCCGGGCTCTTTGACCCCGGACGTGTACGACGCCACCGACCACGTTTTGTTCGAGGCGAAAGGGCAGACGACCAGGGCAAACGTGCGAATGGCCGTTGGGCAGCTTCTCGACTATCGCCGTCGTGTCCCGAAGAGGGAAATCCTGCGCATTGCCGTCTTGCTGCCGAGTGCCCCCACCCCGGACGTACAGGCACTCCTTGACGAGTTGGGTATCGGGCTGGTCTACCAGACCGATACCGGGTTCGCCGGCTGGCCCCTCTCATAACTCGAGAAGCACTTCCGTTTTGCTGGCCGGTGCGAGCAGCCTGTTGGGGCAGCCCGCTAGCGCTGCCCCCAGAGGTCGCTTTATGATCTTGGCTCCTTCCTTGGTCTGCACTCTCCGACAGCCCCCCTGCTTCTCGTTTGCGTAACTTCGGTGCCGAATCGACCTGTTGGGCGTAGGCTGATCAGTTCAACTAGGGCAAGCCTGGGTCCGGGATTCGCCCAACGGGCGCTGCATGGAGAGCAGAATTGGCGATCGACGAAATGATCAAGCAGCTTGATTCCCTAATCGACTTGGTAAGTAAATATATGGGCAGACGCTCACTTACTGGCAGTCACAACCAAGCCGAATCTGGCGTCATCGCCAATCGCATGGAAGCCGCGATTGAGCGGATGACGGTTTCTGGTTCAGTCTATCGGGATCAGCTTAAGCGTAATCGCAGCAGCGCCAACTACGAACGCATGGTCGCGCACCTGCAGGTAATTCTTGGGTTCAGGGCCGACTTGGAGGCGGGCTGGACGGAAACTGTAGTCGAGCTAGTCCACTCGGACACCTATAGCGACTACTTGGAGATGGCGGATGCCCTGCTCAAAAAGGGATACAAAGACGCTGCGGCTGTCATCACCGGCACTTCGCTGGAGGTGCACGTGCGTGCGTTGTGCCTGAAGAACGGCATAGCCACCGCCATCGCGGGAAGTCCGAAGAAGGCTGACACCATGAACGCAGACCTAAAAAAGGCCGGCGTTTATGACGGGCTCCGCCAAAAGCAAATCACCGCTTGGATGGACCTGCGAAATAAAGCTGCGCACGGAGAGTACGACTCGTACGACGCCAACGAAGCCAGACGCTTTATTGACGGCGTACGAGCTTTCCTCATGAAGTACCCGGCATAGCGCACGCCGATCTCACAAGTCAGCGAAAGCTTCAACCACGGAGCTAGCCATGTGGTTGATGGGTCCGGCGGCGCCGGTGGAGGCGAGGAAGAACCCGAACATGACGGCGATGAACGCGGCCCCCACGCTCAGGCTCTTGGAGCGGAGCAGGAAGAACAGGACCAGGCCGAACAGGGCGACGAGGGAGACGGTCACGGCCATGAGGGCTTCTCCAGCTGGGGGTCGAAGACGGCGCGGATGATGTCGGAGTGGTCGAAGGCGAGCGTGAGCTTGAGGTAGTCGCAGATGTCCCACCAGCGGGCGGTGCGGGCGTCGTCCCCGGCGGTCGCGGCGGTGCCGGCGGGGATGTGGGCGAGGTAGGCGACGGTGACGTACCGGCCGCGCGGGTCGCGCCCGGGGGTGTCCCAGACGCCGATCTGGCGCAGCGCGGCGGCGGGGACGTGGACGCCGGTCTCTTCGGCGAGTTCGCGCGCGGCGGCGGCGCGGCTGGTCTCGCCGGGGTCGACGTGTCCGCCCGGGAGGGCCCAGCAGCCTTCGTACGGGGGCCAGTCCCGTTCGATCAGGAGGATGTGTCCGTCCGCGCGCAGGGCGAGGACGTCGGCGGTGTAGCGGATGGTTTCGATGGTCTCGGTCATCGGATTCCCTCGGGTCGGCGGCGGGCGGGGTTGGGGCGGGTGCCGGCGTGGTGGACGCGGCGCCCGGTGTTGAACAGGCGCCGGCCCACGCGGAGTCGGTAGCGGTGGCCACGGCAGCGCCGGCAGCGCTTGAGGCCACGGCCCCGGTGGGTTCGCAGGCCGCTGCCGGAGCAGGTGCGGCAGACGGCGAACGGCGAGAGAGCGCACAACGCTGCGTAACCGGCAGCGGCGAGGAGGACGGCGAGGCTAGCGAGCGCCATGAGGGCGCACTTCCCTTCGCGGGCGGGGTTTTGGGGGTTTGCGCAGGTGGGCCGCTAGGAGCTAGATCGCTGATCAGCGGCCCTATGGGGCGCTAGTGGGGGTGCTAGACCTAGCGGGCGCGGGTGCTAGGCCTAGCAGCCCTGCTGAGGGTTAGGCGGCGGCCCGGTCGGCGTTACGGCGCGTGATGGCGGCGGTGATGTCGGCGCGCTTGATGCCGCGCCGGTTGGCGCCTTCGCCGTCGTCGGTGGTGCCCCAGACCTGGCCGGCCTTGATGCCCCACGGCTTGAGCGCAGCCGTGACGTTCTCGCCCTGCCAGCCGTCGTAGGTGGCCGGGGTGTGGGCGGCCAGGCGAGTGGCGATGCGCTCGCACCACACCGCCTTCTCGTCATCAGCGATGACGTCCAGGACGTCGGCGAGGATGTCGGAGCCGACGGTGGTGTGGGCGGGGCCGTGGCCGATGGCGTGGCCAGTGACGTTGCCGTACTCGTCACGCATCGTGCGGGCGCGGGTCACGACCTGTTCGGCGGCGACCGCGTCCACGAACGCCGACGCCACGATGCGCGGGTCGTCTCCCTCACCGGCCATCCAGCAAATCCCCCGGTCGGAGCGGGAGAACATGGTCGCCCGGTAGCCCGCCTTGTACATCGAGGTACCAAGGATCATGTCGTTGGCAGGCTGGCCCATGACCTTGAGGGCGAACCGCAGCACCGCGTTCGCGCTGATCCCGGTCGGCAGGGACTTGGCGTCGGGGCGCTGGGTGCCGAACATGCCGACCATGCCCAGAGCAGGGCCGCGCTTGGTGATGTCGGTACAGATCGCCTCGATCTCCTGGCCGTACTTCTCGTGCTCGAAGGCCACCTGGCACTCATCCAGCCCGACCAGGATCGGGTGCAGCCCCAGCTTCTTGTCCGAGGCGAGTTCGGGCGTCACCTTCGACTCCGGGCACCGCGAACGGGGCAGGGACTTGATGACCTTGGCCCGGCGGCGCAGTTCCTCCTTGAGCTCGCGCAGGGCCTGGACGACATACTCGATGTCCTCGTCTTCCTCACCGGCCCGGTAGCGGTGGCAGACGGGTTCGAGGGCGGAGAAGTCGCCGGTGCCCTTGAAGTCGAACGCGTGGATCTCCGCCCGGGGATCGAGCGCCCCGATCAGCAAGAGCAGCCGCATGAGGAAGGTCTTTCCCATGCGGGGGATGGAGCCGACGACGATCGCGGCGAACATGAGGGTCACCGAGACGTCCCGCATGCGCTGGTCGTTGCCGAACACCACGGGCTTGAACAGGTCCACCTGCCCGCTCTTCAGCAGCGGCCAGGCGGGCTTGGTCGTCTCGTTCATCGGCTTGTCCCCCACCCACAGCACCAGTCGCCCTTCGTGCTGCTCGGGATCCGGGGCGGGCCACACGCACCCGACCTTGCGCCGCAGACCCGACGCCAGGGGCTCACGCTCCTTCATCACGTCGTCCGGCGTCACGCCGTACGGCAAGTCCAGGTCGGCGCGGTAGCCGGGCCCGTCGCGCACGATTTCGGAGGTGAAGCGCATGCCGTTCATGTCGCCGCCCTTCTTGATGGCGGCGGTGATCTTCGCGTTGCCGATCGAGTCGAGTCCGCGCAGCACGATGGAGCCGGTGAGCTTTTGCACCTCCGTCTTCAGCACCGCCGGACCCACCACCGGGGCGTCGGGCTGCTGACCGGCCACGCCGAGCAGGAGCACGCCGCCGGCGGCGAAGGCGTACAGGAAGCCGGGCGCCATGACGTACAGGTACAGCGCGAACCCGATCCCGAAGACGGCCGCGACGAGGGTGACCAGGCCGCGCAGGCGGACGCGTCCGGCCCGCAGGCGGGCCAGGCGCATGTACTCCTCCACGTCCTCGTTGCGCACCGCGAACTCCCGCAGCGGCGCTGCCTCCCGGTCCCACACCCACCGGTGGGTGGAGGAGACGAACCGGCAGGCGCCCCGCGGCGACATCAACGACAGGCGGCCGGCGTAGACCGGGAGGCGCACGCCGTGGAACAGGGCTGCGTAGCCGACGTTCGCGCCCGTGTGGCGGGCGGTGGCCAGGAAGTCCCGGCGGTTGGTCAGCCACCCGGCCAGGACCGGGCGGCGCTTCTCTATCCGGACCTTCGGATCCGGCAACTTGGGGTTGTCCACCGCCGCCGGCACCGCGGGGATACCGGGATCCGGGTCGGGCCCGGGGTCGGGGGTGGGGGTGGGGTTGGGTACGGGCTTGAGGTGCGGGCCCTGGGACGGGTCAGTCATGCTGGGCTTCTCCCGCTGCTCGAAAGGGTGGTGGGGTAGGCCCGGGGGCGGCCCGATTCCTTGGCCGGGACGGCCGCCCCCGGGGCACAGCTACTTGCGCCCGCCGCCGCGCTCCTCGCGCTCACGGGCCTTGTCGATGACCCGGTCCACGCGGCGCTGCAAGTCCTCCTGGTAGACGCGGCCCGTGTGGCCGTCGGCGAGGCTGCGCTTGGCCATCCGGGCCACGTACAGCGCGACCCTGGTCTTCTCGCCCACGGTCAGGCGCGGTTCCGAACTGGACATGCGGGTCTCCGTTCCGGGCCGGACTGTCCGGCTCCCCGCCCGCCCCCGACCGCCGGGAGCGGACAGGCAACCGTCAGCGACGACCACGCCCACGGCCCCGGGTGCGGCGTACACGCCGGGCGGCCCGGCGGCCATCGCCCCCGCCCAGCGTGCGGACCACGGTGACCACGCCCCAGACCAGGACCACGGCGAGGAACGCGAGCAGGGCCAGGTTCGCCGCGATCGCGGTGAGCACGCCGACGAGGAGGGGTCCGAAGTAGACGCCGGCGGCGACCGCCCCGGCGCCGACACCGGAGCCCAGCGCGATGCGCTGCACCGTCCGGTCCGGCGGCGCCTGGTGGACGTGCTGGTGGATGATCTGCGGCGCCCCGGTGGCCGGGGCGATGCGGGAGGGGTCGGCGTAGGCGTAGCGGCCGTCCGGGAGCTGGACGACCTTCGCGATCTCAGGCAGCGATTCCATGGTTCGTCCCTTCGGAGTCGGCGCAGTTCAGGCACATACCGAGCGAAGTAGGCAGGCAGTACCCGTACGTGGCCCGGCAGATGGGGCAGGTGCGGCGGGCGAGCATCGCCAGCGCGAGCGCACCCCACTTCCGCGACGTCATCGGCCGCACCGGCACCGCCCGGTCCACCCGGTACAGGTAGGCCACCGCCACGCCGCTCTTGCGGCGCCGGGAGGAACGCATGAGCTGGGCGGCGACCGGCTGACCCCCGGGCCGGAGCCCTTGGGCGCGAAGCTGTCGGCGGGTGGCGTAGCCGTCCGGCGCGTACCGCCACGGGTAGGTGGGGATGCCGTAGCGGGCGCCGGTCGGGTCGAAGCAGTCGGCGTACGCGGTGGCCATCAGGCCACCGCCCCACGCTCACGCTCGGCGCGCAGCGTCTCGCGCAGCATCCGGGCGTTCTTCGGCGACGTGTGCACCGCCAGGCGGATGCCCTCCGCCGTCAGCCGCTCCACCGGCCACCCGGCCGTGACCGACCGCGCTTCAGCGAGGAGCTGATCCGGGGTCCGCTTGGGCCGCGCCGACCGGGCCGACTCCGGGACACGGCCCGTAGCCCGGCGCGGCCGGACCGCGTCCGCCGCCACCGCCCGCCGCCCCGGGTCGACCGGAGCCGGGGCCGACTCGATCGCCCGGAGCGGCTTGACGGGCAGAACCGGCTTGAGGAACCCGACCTGCACCGCCTTCGGCAGCACGACCCGGTTCACCGTGATCGGCGCGGGAGCCGATTCGGGCAGGTCAGGAGTAGACCGAATCCTCTTAGTTCCGGTGGATTCCTCCGCATTCGTGCCTGGCGGAGTCGGGGCGGGCGGGGTGAGGCTGAACATGTCGGCAAGGGCCGCGTCGGCGCCGGTGGTGACGCGGGCGCGCTGGACATCGAGCAGCCGCGACCCCAGCGCCGCGTCCCCCGACCCGACCCGGCGGGCCAGCCGCCACGACGCCCGGTCCGAGCGCTGACGCACCCGCTCATCGGGGTGGTTGGCGGCGCGGGCCCGGTGGTAGGCGAGCGCCTGCACCGTCTCCACGGCCCGGCGCTCGCCTTCGGCATCGTGGCCGTGGGCGTGGACGGCGATGCGGCGGGCCAGGAACGCCATGCCCTCCGCCGAGACGCACATGCCCATCGGGGTCACGGCGTAGATGACCGTGGTGGCCGCATCGGTCGCCGCCATCGCGGCCATCGCCGACGCAGCCGCCGGCAGCAGCCACAAGCCGAGCCGGATCACGAGCGGGGAGGACTGGCCCAGCATCGTCAGCCCGAGCAGGACCAGGGCGAGCACGGCGGTGGCGCCTTCGCCGGCCGCGACCGCACCGAGCGCGGTCCCCTCGCCGTAGGCATGGCCGATGTTGCTGAACGTCCCCATGCCGCCTGCCACACCGGTGGCGAGCATCGGCACGAACGCCAGGCCCAGCACGGCCCCTTGGACGCGGGTCAGAGGCTTTCCGGTGGTGCTCATGCCGGAACCTCCCCGCAGGGACGAACCAGTGCGGCGGCGATCAGCACGACCGGCGTGGAGTCGTCACCGGACTCCACGCTGTACTCCGTCCACGACCAGCTCCCGTCCGGGGCGAGTTCGTAGCCGAGACTGGCCAGCGCGTCCCGGCGCTCCGCCCCGGTGGGCAGCGCGCCCGAGTGACGCCAGTAGAAGGTCGGCCAGTGCGTCTCGCCGAGCTCGGCGACGTACAGCCGCCAGCCACCCGACGCGAGCGACATCTGCGCGGTCAGTTCGCTCATGCCGCTCACGCCCCCAACTCGGCAGTCGTGGCGGTCTGGTTGGCCAGGGCCCGGCGGGCCGCCAGTACCCGCCGCCTCGCCCGGCGCAGCCGGCGCTGGTCCAGCTCGCTCAGCATCCGGTCCAACACCGCGATCTCCGCGTCCAGCAACTCCAGACCGGCCGCGATCAGCGGTTCCTCCAGAACCAGAGCATCCAGCTCGGCGTCCGTCGGCTCACGCTCGACATCCGGCGCCGTAACAGTGCTCTGACGTGCAACGATGATCCTCATGAGTCGTGTTCTCCCTAGCAGGTGGACGGCTCACCAGCGCCCCCGGAGTCGCCACTCCGGGGGCGCGCGCCGTACGAGTCGGAACACCCGGCTCCCCTCAACCCCGCCCGTACGAGACGGGCGAGGGAGGCAACCGGCCGACTTCACCGGCACCCCGTTGCCACGGAGTGCCGGACCCGAGTCGGAATCGGCGCGTCATGGTCACTGCTCTGACGCCAGCAGGGCGGCGCGCACCAGGTGGCAGGCACGGGGTTGACCTCCCGGAAAGGAGGGTTGATCCCCGGGCCTGTTCTCCAGAGCTGGCACGCCAAGGAAGTGGCCGCCGTGGCCGTCACCCGGGCCGTTGCGGGGACGAGGACTTCCACCCCGTCGATTGATCACGCGCGATTCAGTTGTCAAGGACTAGCAGTCACGATCCGGAAGGCGCGGTAGCCAATGGCTCCCGAACGAACGGGACCTCCGGGCGCTGCAAAGTACTCCGTACACACCCACCCACTCCAACTTGTCTGGAGGAGTGGCGCTCCATGAGATTGCCCGACCTTGGGTTGGAGAGTCAACCCCTCTCGTCTAACTTGTATGGAGGAGTCGAAGTGATCGCGAAAGGAAGCCGATGCGTCGTGGCATGACCAAGGCACAAGAAATCGCCTACGACCTGCGAGAACAGATCGGTTCGGGCGCCCTCCCCGGCGGAGCAGCCCTCCCGAGCGAGTCGAAGATGATGGCCCAGTACGGCTACAGCCGAGAGACGATCCGGTCGGGGGTCCGGCTCCTCGTTGAGGAAGGGCTTGTGGTCACCGGGCACGGCACCGGCAAGTTCGTCCGCGAGGACTACCCGCCCGTCGTGTGGAACTGGACGACCTTGGAAAGCCGCAGTCGGCACGAGACAGCAGTCGAGGGGCAGACCGCCGGCGACCAGTGGGCGTCAGCCGTCGCAGAGGAAGGTAAGACCCCACGCCAAGAGATCACCGTGTCCATCGTGGTACCGCCACCACACGTACGGGAGTCCTTGGAGCTGCCGGACGACGGTCTGGCCGTAGCACGCAAGCGCATCCGGTACGTCGACAACCGCCCTTATGCGCTCGCCGACTCCTACTTCCCGCAAGAGTTGGTGACAGGAACGCCGCTGATGGAACCGCGCGACGTGTCCGCCCCCGGCGGTGTCCTGGCCTCCGTGGGGCTCATCCAAGCGAAGTACCTGGACGAGATCTCCGTTCGCATGCCGACTCTTCAGGAAGCCGAAGTTCTCGCACTACCCGCCGCGACGCCCGTGGCGGAGCACACCAGGACCGGGTACGACGCAGAGGGAAAGCCCCTGCGCTGCATGGTCACGATCCTCCCCGGAGACAGGCACAAGATCCGCTATGAAGTCGACACCGACTGATGAGTTCCTCCGCCCGGCAGGCATGCACGACGTGCCCGCCCTGATGGCCCTGCGCACCGAAGCGGAGCAGTGGCTACAGACCAAGGGCACCGACCAGTGGAGCGATCCCGAGACCGGGGAACGCGCCCTGTCCAAGTGGCGAGCCAGCATCGACGAGGGCCGGGCATGGGTCGTCGTCGACTCCAGCAGCGACGTTCTCGCCACGGTGAGTCGTGGGCCCGTTGACCGCGACTTCTGGGCTGATGGCGACGAGCCGGAAACCGCCCTCTACCTCTACAAGTTGATCGTGGCCCGCGCCGCGTCCGGGCGCGATCTTGGAACGCGGGTGATCGACTGGATGTCTCGCCTGGCCGCACTGGAGGGGCGATCGTGGGTGCGCATCGACACGTGGCGCACGAACGTGGGGCTGCACTCGTACTACGAGCGACTCGGCTTCAAGCATGTGCGCACGGAGAGCCCGTCGCACCGGCTCTCCGGCTGGCTCGCCCAACGGCCGGCCGGAGACGTGCGGCTGCCGCAGAACCCACTTCGAGTTCTGAGCGACGCCGAGAAGTAGCCCACGGTCGATGATCACGGCAACCCCGCCCGCACCAACCGGGCGGGGTTGAAGCCCCCTCCGGGGCGGAGGGCGCACCCCCGCGACACACCTCCGACACGCCACGGTGCCAGCCGCGCCCGGGAAAGCCTCCGCCGCAGGTCAACCGGGGTTCTGGCGCTGATCGGCGCGTTCTCTCCGGAGCCGTGTGCGCAGGTTCGAATCCTGCCGGGGGCACCTTGATTTAGGTGCCCAAAGACCCCGTCACCAGCGGAAACGCTGAGGCCGGGGTCTTCGCGTATGTGCGGGCGGGAGCTGCCAGGAGCAGTCGTTTGCCAGTGATCACGTTGTAATGGCGTGATGATCTTGGGGTGTCGGCGGGGTGGGCGTCGTGGCACGCGCTCGTGGAAGTCCTTTGACCCTGGTCAACGCCCCTTGGTTGGATGAGGCCCCCGGTGTCGGCAGAGGTCCCGGGGGTGGTCGGGGCGGGTGGCCTCGGCCGGTTCGTGTTCTGGACCCGAGTGCGCGAGGTGCCCCCGTGGCCAAGGTGTTGTTCGTCAGTGATCTTTCCTATCAGGCGCGCGGGCGGCGGTACTGCGATGAGGACATCTGGCTGACCTCCCGGCTGCGGGAGCACTTCGACGTCGCGCTGTGCCATCCGCTGGACGCCCTGTCCCTCATGGACGGGTTCGACGTGGTCGTGGTGCGCAACAGCGGGCCCGTCATCCACTACCAGGAGGCGTACGACGCCTTTCGGGGGGAGGCCCTGCGGCGTGGCGTACGCGTGTTCAACCAGTTGAGCGGCAAGGCCGACATGCGGGGGAAGCAGTATCTGCTGGAGATGTTCCGGGAGGGGTTGCCCGTCATTCCGACTGTGGGGGGTGGGGAGGCGGTACACGTGCTGCCCGACGTCGAGCAGTACGTGGTCAAGCCCCTGCTCGGCGCCGACTCCATCGGGATGGAGGTCCTGCCGCGCGACGAGCTGCTGCGGCGGGAGCCGCGCAGTGGGGTGCTCGTGCAGCCGCTCGTGCCGTTCCTGTACGAGGTGTCCTTCTACTTCGTCGGGCGGGTCTTCCACTACGCCCTGCACGCCCCCGACCCCGATGCCCGGTGGGACCTCCGTACCTATGAGCCCACCGCCGACGACCTGGCGTTCGCCCAGCGCTTCGTCGACTGGAACGACGTCGAGTACGGGATCCAGCGCGTCGACGCCTGTCGTACCCCCGGGGGCGAGCTGCTCCTCGTCGAGCTGGAGGACCTCAACCCCTACCTCTCGCTCGACCTTCTGGACACAGTGGCCCGGGAGCGGTTCGTGAATGGCTTGGTCTTGTCGCTCAACTCGTATGCGAATGACCCGCGTTGGGATCATTCGGGCGGTTGATCAGGCCAGACTTGTGTGCGAAAGTTCGAGCCCGCCGGACCGGCAGACACGGTGACCGCCACCGAAGGGACATCGGGGTTCATGCGCAAGTCGGTAAGCACGCCGGACGACACGGGCTCACGAGGCCCGATACCCCGGCGACTGGCCGGGATGGGGCCGTTCGTCCTCGTCTGGGGCGGGCAGGTCGTCTCCCTCGTCGGGAACTCCGTACTCCGCTTCGCCTTCGTCATCGAGGCCTGGTCCGCGGGCGAGCGGGCCACCGCCGTGACCCTCCTGTCCCTGTGCGCCCTGCTCCCCCAGGTCCTCCTCAGCCCTGTCGCCGGCGCCCTCATCGACCGTTCCCGCAAGCGCAATGCCCTGCAAGTGGCCGATGCGGGTGGGTTGTTGGTCGTGGTCGGGTTGGGGTTGCTGCATTTCCTCTACGGGTTGCAGGCCTGGGCCATCTATCCCGCCGTCGTCCTCCTCGGCGCCTGCGCCGCCTTCCAGTACCCCGCCATGGCCTCCGCCGTGCCCATGCTCGTCCGCAAGGACCAGCTCCAGCGCGCCAACGGCCTGCTGGCCAGCGCCAAGAGCACCGCCGACGTCTTCGGGCCCGCGCTGGGCGGCGTCCTCATCGCCTTCGCCGGGGTCGGCTTCATCATCGTCGCCGACGCCGTCAGCTTCGCCCTCGCCCTGGTCGCCATCCGGATCGTGCGCCTCAACGGCGACAAGCCCGGCAGCGGTGCGCGCAAGCCGATCCTCGCCGACGCCGCGCAGGGGCTGCGCTACCTGTTCCGCGAGCCCTGCCTGCGCGACCTCATGCTCAACTTCTGCGCCGCCAACCTCGTCATGGTCTTCGGCTTCGCCGCCGTCCAGCCCATGGTCCTGGCCCGTACCGGCAACGACTCCGCCGCGCTCGCCGCCGTCAACACCGCCATCGGCATCGGCGGCATCGCCGGCGGGCTGCTCATGGCCGCCTGGGGCGGCCCGCGCAACCGCGGCCGCGGCATGATGGCCGGAATCATCGGCATGTGCCTGTCCGCGCAAGTCGCCATGGCCCTCGCCGGGAACGTCGTCGGCTGGTGCGCGGCCATCCTGGTCGGCGCGCTGATCATGCCGATGATCAACGGCTCCATGCAGGCCGTCGTGCAGACCAAGGTGCCCCAGGAGTGGCACGGACGGGTCTTCGGCGCGGTGGTGTTCCTGTCCCAGATCTCCGTACCGCTCGCCACCGGCATCTCGGGTCCGCTGGCCGACCACGTCTTCGAGCCCCAGGCCGCCGCCGGCACCGGGGTCTTCACCGTCCTCGGGCCCCTCCTCGGCGACGAGCCCGGCAGCGGCATGGCGGCCATGCTGCTGATCGCCGGGCTCTGCGGGATCGGCGTCGGCCTGTGGGGGCTGGCCCGGCGGACCGTGCGCGACATCGACGTACTCCTGCCCGACCAGGAGGGCTGAGCCCCATGGACCCCTCTCACGGCACCTCCCGCCTCGTCCACGAGGCCTTCCGGCAGCGCGTCCGCGAAGCCCCCGGCTCCCTCGCCGTCGTCGACGGGTCGCGGCAGGTGACCTATCGTCAACTCGATCGGGAAAGTGACGTGTTGGCACGGGCGCTCGGCCTTCGTGCCGGGGGGCTCGTCGGCGTCCGTCTGGAGCGCTCCGCCGACCTCGTCGTCGCCCTCCTCGCCGTCCTCAAGGCCGGCTGCGGATACGTCGTCCTCGACCCCGCCTTCCCCGCCGAGCGGCTGCGCGCCATGGCCGCCGACGCCGGAGTCGCCGCCGTGGTCACCCGGTCCGGCCTCCCGCCCGTCGGCCTCGACGTCCCGCACCTCCGGGTGGACCACGTGGAAGCAGGGTCCGGGGAAGTCCGGCCGCCCGTCGTGGGGCCCGAGTCGGTCGCCTGCGTCATGTTCACCTCCGGGTCCACCGGGCGGCCCAAGGGCGTCGTCGCCCCGCACGGCGCCGTCACCGCGACCGTGACCGGGCAGGGCTTCGCCTCCTTCGGACCCGGCTCCGTCTGGCTCCAGGCCTCCCCCGTCTCCTGGGACGCCTTCGCGCTGGAGCTGTGGGGGCCGCTGCTCGGCGGCGGCACCTGTGTGCTGCACCCGGGCCAGCGCCCCGACCCGGTCGTCATCGCCCGGCTGGTCGCCGAGCACCGGGTGACCTCCGCGTACCTGTCGGCGAGCCTGTTCAACGTGGTCGTCGACGAGTTCCCGCGCGCCCTGGACGGGGTGCGGGAGGTGCTCGTGGGCGGCGAGGCGCTCTCCCCCGCGCACCTGCGCCGGGCCCGTGAGCTGTGGCCCAGCCTGCGGATCGGCAACGGCTACGGGCCCGTCGAGGCCATGGTCTTCGTGACCGTCCACCCGGTCGCCGACGCCGACGCGGACGGCCCCGTCCCCATCGGGCGCCCCCTCCCGGGCAAGCGGGCGTACGTGCTCGACGACCGGCTGCGCCCGGTGCCGGACGGGGAGACCGGTGAGCTGTACGCGGCCGGGGCCGGGCTCGCCCTCGGCTACCTGGGGCTGCCCGGCGCCACGGCCGAGCGCTTCCTGCCCGATCCGTACGGGGAGCCCGGCACCCGCATGTACCGCACCGGCGACCTCGCGCGCCGCCGCCGGGACGGGGTCCTGGAGTTCGCCGGACGCACCGACGACCAGGTCAAGGTGCGCGGCTTCCGGGTCGAGCCCGCCGAGGTGGAGGCGGCGCTGGCCCGCCACCCCGGGGTCGCCCGGGCCGTCGTGCTCGCCCGGCCGGACGCCACCGGTGAGCTCGTCCTGGTCGCGTACGCCACGCCCGCCACGGGTGCCCGGCTGGACCCGGAGCCGCTGCGGCGGCACGCCGAGCGGCTGCTGCCCGGGCACCTGGTGCCCGGCGCGTTCGTGGTCCTCGACGCGCTCCCGTTGCTGGCCAGCGGCAAGCTGGACCGGGCCGCGCTGCCGCAGCCCGCGCGGCCCGAGGGGTCGGGCGGGCCGGGGGTCGGGAGCGGCCCGGCGGACCCGCTGCCCGACACCACGGACCACCCCGGAACTCCCCTGGTGCGGCAGCTGTGCGCGCTGTTCTCCGGGGTGCTCGGGGTCCCCGACGTCGGCCCGGACGACGACTTCTTCGCGCTGGGCGGGCAGTCGCTCCTCGTCGCCCGGCTGCTGGGCCGGATCGTGGACGCGCTGGGCGCCGAGGTGGACGTGCGCACGTTCTTCGGGGCGTCCACCCCGGCCAAGCTGGCCGCGGTGCTCGCCGCCGCGCCCGGGCGGCGGCCGTCCGCACCGGAGGGCCCGCCGCCGGCCTCCCACCGGCTCTCCCCCGCCGAGCAGCGCCTGTGGTTCCTCGACCGCACCGACGCGGGCGTCGCCTACACGCTGCCGCTGCTCGTGCGCCTGCGCGGCGCGGTGGACGCCGGGGCGCTGGGGCGGGCGCTGGACGCGGTGGTGCGGCGGCACGACGCGCTGCGGACCGTGTACGAGGAGCGGGCCGACGGCACGCCGGTGCGGCGGGTCGTGGCGGAGGCCGACGCGCGGGTGCCGTTCGTCCACCGCGTCGTGCCGGAGGCGGCGTGGGACGCGGCGGTACGGGACGCGGCGCGCCACCGGTTCGACCTGACGGCCGAACTCCCGGTGCGGGCCGCCCTGTTCACCGTACGCGAGCGGCCCGACGAGCACGGGCTGCTGCTCGCGCTGCACCACATCGCCGCCGACGGCTGGTCGTTGCCGCCGCTGCTGCGCGACCTCTCGCGGGCCTACCGGGGCGAGGCCCTGCCGCCCGCCGAGGCCCCGTACGCCGTGCACTCGGCCCGTGGGCGCGAGCGGGTCGACCAGCTCAGGGACGGGCAACTCGCCTACTGGCGCGAGGCGTTGGCCGGGAGCCGGGCGCCGCTGCTGCCGCGCGGGCCGGGCGGTCCCGGCGGGTCCGGCGCGCCCGACGCCGCCGTGACCGTGCGGCGGACCGGGGCCGGGGGACACGCGCGGCTGGTCGCCCTGGCCCGGGAGCGCGGCGCGACGCTGTTCATGGTGCTGCACACCGCGCTGGCGGCCGTCCTCGTACGGGCCGGCGCGGGTACGGACACGCTGGTCGCGGCGCCGGTGGCGGGGCGCGGCGGCGGGGGCGCGGACGACGCGGTCGGGTTCTTCGTCAACCTGCTCGCGCTGCGCGCGGACGCCTCGGGCGACCCGTCGGCGGCCGAACTCCTGGAGCGGGTGCGCGAGGGCGACCTGGCGGCGTTCGCGCACCAGGACGTGCCGTTCGAGGACGTCGTCGAGGCGCTCAACCCGCCGCGCGGGCCGGGGCGCCATCCGTTCACGGACGTGGTGCTCGCGCTGCAGAACAACGCGCGCGCCGAGCTGGACCTGCCGGGCGCGCAGGCGGACCCGGTGGAGGTGGTGCGCACGGGCGCGGCCCGCTTCGACCTCCTGGTCGACGTGACCGACCGGTACGGCCCCGACGGCGCGCCGCTGGGCCTGGAGCTCACCCTGGAGTACCGGACGCGGGCCCTGGAGCCCGAGGTCGCCGACTGGCTGGCGGACGCGCTCGTGACGACGCTGGACGCGCTCGTACGCACCCCGGACGACGACGGGCCGAAGCCGGACACGCTCGTACGCACCCCGGATGCGCACGACGACCTGCGCCTTTCCCGGCTCCCGCTGCCCCCGCTGCCGCACCCGGCCGACACACCCGAACCCGCACCCGAACCCACCCGCGCCCCCGCCGGGCCGTACGCGCCGCCGCGCACCGACGCCGAACGGCGCGTCGCGGGCGTGTTCGCCGACGTGCTCGGCGCCCCCCGGGTGGGCGCGCACGACGACTTCTTCGCGATCGGCGGCAACTCGCTGCGGGCGCTGCGGGTCGCCGCCCGGCTGACCACGGCGAGCGGGCGCGCCCTGACGGCCGAGGCCGTCTTCGCGGCGCCGACCGTGGCCGGGCTCGCCGCCGCGCTGGAGGCGGCCGGGGCGGACGGCGCGCCGGGGGCCGGGGCGCCCATCCCCCGCCGCGCC